>DAORNI010000001.1:0-303 GCA_035440845.1 Parachlamydiaceae bacterium
TTTAGTTTATATTTCGCAAGCAGTGAAGAAGACTAAGCCTAAAAAAGGTGCAAAAAAATAAAGAGCGTGTGGAGTTAAATTGTGTCAACACTAAAAAAATATAATCTCGAAGGCAACGAAGTAGGTCAAGTAGCTGTCAGTGATGCGCTAATGTCTGCAGAAGCTAACGGTCAGATGATCAAGGACTATATTGTTGCATTGCGTGCTAATGCAAGACAATGGTCTGCCAATACAAAGACAAGAGGAGAAGTTAACCATTCGACGAAGAAGCCTCACCCTCAAAAAGGTGGCGGTAGAGCGCGT
>DAORNI010000001.1:369-5397 GCA_035440845.1 Parachlamydiaceae bacterium
AAATTTGATCAGCATGTCAAAATCAATAGGAAAGAACGTAAAGCTGCAATTCGTTTTCTAATTTCTGAAAAAATCAAAGGAAATCAACTTTTCATTTTAGATTCAACAGAAGTTAAAGAGCCGAAGACAAAAACTGTTGCAGCCTTTATGGAAAAAACAGGGTTGGCTGGCATCGTTTTATTTCTTGGCGAAGGACAATATGCAGAAGTAAAAACAGAAGATGTTGTAAAGCGCATCAGTGTGCAAAACAGCAAGCATGGCAACTTTATTAAGAGTATGCGCAATATTCCAAAAGCTGAGTTTTCACTTGCAACCAACATTAGTGGATATGATGTGATGAGAGCAAAAAATATTGTCATGACAGAAGCTGCTTTTGAAGAGTTAAATGGCTGGCTAAGTTAAAGGAACGAGTATCATTAAGAAAAATCCCTATCAAGTAATCAAGCATCAGCATGTAACTGAAAAGACAATGATGCTTCAAAACTTAAAAAACGCTGAAAGCAATGCATCTCTTAAGCGCTGCAAGTCTCCAAAATATGTTTTCATTGTGGATAACAAAGCTAACAAGCAAGAAATTGCTTTAGCTCTTGAAGAAATCTACCGCGAGAAAAATATTAAAGTTGTGGGTGTCAACACAATTAACATGAAACCAAAAGCAAGAAGAGTCCGTGGACGCCTTGGGAATACATCTGCCTTTAAAAAAGCAGTTGTTACCCTAGAAGAAAATGACAGCTTGGACAACGTATAAAGAGAGGCTTAGGAAGAATAAATGTTAAAAAAATATCGACCTATTACACCTGGTACGCGTCAGCTTATATTGCCTGCCAATGAACAATTGACAAGAAAAGCAGAAGGTAAAAGAGCTGTCGTGAAGCCGACCAAATCGCTTCTTTTAACAAAGAAACGTACAAATGGCCGTAATAATAAAGGACATATTACATGTCGCCACAAGGGTGGGGGCCACAAACGTCACTACCGTATCATCGACTTTAAACGCGATAAGCTAGATATTCCTGCGAAAGTAGCTTCTATTGAATACGATCCAAACCGTTCAGCTTATATTGCTCTTTTGAATTATGCTGACGGCGAGAAGCGTTATATTATCGCTCCGCAGGGATTAAAAGCCGGTGATGTAGTAAAAACAAGTAAAGAGCCTCCATTTAATGTCGGCTCATGCATGCAGTTAAGACATATGCCGCTTGGTTCTACTATCCATAATATTGAGATGATTCCAGGAAAAGGCGCTGTTTTAGTCCGCTCTGCTGGTCTTTCAGCTCAGCTTATGGCAAGAAGTGATGGATACGCAACATTGCGCATGCCATCTGGTGAAACACGTTTGATTAATGAAGAGTGTTATGCAACTTTTGGAACAGTTTCCAATCCTGAGTATAACCTGCGCGTTGAAGGTAAAGCTGGACGTATGCGTTGGAAAGGTGTTCGTCCAACAGTTCGTGGTACTGCGATGAATCCTGTTGACCATCCACACGGTGGTGGTGAAGGTAAGCATAGAGGTAATATCCCACAAACTCCATGGGCGGTCTATACACGTGGACTACGTACAAGATCTCAGAAGAAATCACTCAAGTATATTGTTAAAGATCGAAGGAAGAGATAGATATGGCTAGATCCTTAAAAAAAGGTCCTTTTGTTGATCATCATTTATTGAAAAAGGTCACAGCAGGAATAAAAAAACCGATTAAAACATGGTCGAGACGTTCGATGATTATTCCTGAAATGATTGGTCTTACTTTCGAAGTACATAATGGAAAAAAATTCATTTCTGTTTTTGTATCTGAGAATATGGTTGGACACCGTTTGGGTGAATTTTCACCAACACGTACGTTTAAAGGCCACCCAATTAAGAAGTAAAGGTTACAAGAATGGAAGCTAAAGCGATTAGTAAATTTGTACGTATAAGTCCGCGTAAAGCACGCCTTGCGGCGGCTTTGATCCGTGGATTGCCAGTATCAAGTGCAGCAGCACAGCTGACTTTCTGTAACATGAAAGGTGGTCGTTTGCTTATAAAAACTCTTGATAGTGCAGTAGCCAACGCCGAAAGTCAGTTGGATGCAAGACGAGAAGATTTAAAAGTTAAAGAAGTTCGTATTGATGAGGGTTCCAGGCTCAAGCGTGCGAAGCCAAAAAACCGTGGCGGACGCCATGCAATCTTGAAAAGAACAAGTCACTTTACAGTGATTGTGAGTACTGAATAAGGAGTAATTTAATGGGACAAAAAACGAACCCGACAGGCTTTCGCCTTGTTCGTAACCGCAACTGGCGTTCAAAATGGTTTGCGAATAAACAAGAATTTGGCGATCTGCTTATGGAAGATCATAAAATCCGCACTTTCTTGCTTAAAAAGCCTGCATGTGCTGGAGCTTCTCAGATCAAGATCCGCCGCATGAGCGAAAAAATCGAAGTGACGATCGTGACTGCAAGACCAGGCTTGGTCATTGGTAAAAAAGGTGCTGAGATCGATGTTTTGAAGGCAGAGCTTTTCAAGCTTACAGGAAAAGAAGTTTGGGTAGAAGTAGAAGAAGTAAAACGCCCAGACATCGACGCTAAAGTTGTTGCAGATTCTATTGCAAAGCAATTAGAGCGCAGAATTCCTTTTAGAAGAGCGATGAAAAAAGCGATGCAGTCAGCGATGGAAGCTGGTGCAAAAGGTATCAAGGTAGAAGTGTCTGGACGTTTGGGCGGTGCTGAGATTGCGCGCACTGAATGGTATAAAGAAGGAAGCACTCCTCTTCATACATTAAGAGCAGACATTGATTACGCTACTGGCCGTGCGGAAACCACTTATGGTAGCATTGGAGTAAAAGTGTGGATTTACAAAGGTGAAGACACAGAGACGACTAAGGAGGTTGCATAAGCCATGCCTTTAATGCCAAAGAAAACAAAGCATCGCAAGGTGCAAAAAGGTCAATTTGCTGGATTGACGAAAGGCGCAGCCTTTGTCCATTTCGGTGAATATGGGATACAAGTTTTAGAACGTGGTTGGATTACAAACCAGCAAATCGAAGCTTGCCGTGTCACAATTAACCGCTTTTTTCAACGTCGCGGCAAAGTGTGGATTCGCATTTTTCCTGATAAGCCGATTACAAAAAAACCGGCCGAGGTGCGTATGGGTAAAGGAAAAGGTGCTGTCGATCACTGGGTTGCAGTAGTGCGTCCTGGACGTATTCTTTTTGAAGTAGGAAATGTGCCAAGAGAACTTGCGCAAAGTGCCCTTAGAAGGGCAGCTGCAAAGCTAGGTTTAAAGACACGCTTTGTAGAACGTGTAGAACAAGTGTAAGAGGTGAGTGTATGTTAAAAGCAAAAAATTTAAGAGATCAAGCTGTTGAAGAGTTGGAAGCTATGTATAGCGACTGTCAAAAATCTCTTTTCCGTCTTGTAAACGAAGCAAAGCAAGCCAAAAAAGCTGAGAAACCGCACTTGATTCGCGAAAAAAGAAAAGATATCGCTAGATTGCTCACTGTGATTCATCAAAAGCAATCAGCTAAACAATAAGCGTGGCGAAGAAGGAATATCATGGATAATCAAGTAAAAGAAAGAAACAAGCGTAAAGTTCTAAAAGGAACAGTTGTTTCTAACAAAATGGATAAAACAGTCGTTGTCAAAATTGAAAGAAGGATGCGTCATCCTCAATATGGCAAGGTAATCATACAAGCCACAAAAGTTTATGCTCATAACGATGTGAGAAAATTAGAGATTGGCGATGAAGTGACTGTTATGGAAACAAGACCAATGTCCAAATTAAAAAGATGGCGGGTTGTCGCTGAAGCGTAAATCCTAAAAAGAGTGGAGTTAGTAAGTTATGTTGCAAAAGGAAAGCCAGCTAATTGTTGCTGATAATTCAGGAGCAAAAAGAGTAAAATGCTTTGGCATACCAGGCGGATCAAAACGTCGCTATGTGCAAGTCGGTGATATCATTATATGTGCAGTACAAGATGCAGAGCCAAATAGCAGTGTAAAAAAAGGCGATGTTGTAAAGGCTGTGATCGTAAGGCAAAAAAAACCGATTAAGCGCTCGGATGGAACATCTTTGAGCTTTGATTCAAATGCATGTGTGATCATTGATGATAAAAACAATCCAAAAGGTACGCGCATTTTTGGACCAGTAGCTCGAGAAGTTCGTGATAGGGATTTTATGAAAATCGCATCGCTTGCTCCCGAAGTGATTTAAATAAAAGGCAGGACCAATGAAGATTAAAGAGCCAAAAAAATTAAATAATAGAATCCGCAAAGGCGATAAGGTAATTGCTATTGCAGGAAATTACCGTGGACAAACAGGAACAGTTTTAAAGCGCATGGGTGAAAAAGCTGTTGTCCAAGGGTTGAACATTCGTAAGAAGCACGTTAAGGGTGACCAGGCAAATCCAAAAGGTGGAATTGTAGAATTAGAGAAGCCGATCCACTTGTCTAATCTTCGTGTTTGTGATGCGTTAGGAAAGCCGCTTAAGCTAAAATGTCAAGAAAATAAAAATGGCGAGCGCGAGCTTTGCTATGAAGCAGATGGCAAGACAGTGGTTTACCGTTCAATTAAAAAATCATAAATATAAAAACGAGTTAAGATTAAAATGGTTAGGTTGAAAAAAAAATATCTGGAAGAAGTGAAAGGAGCACTACTCAAAAAATTTGGGTATAAAAATCCTATGCAGATCCCAGCTTTGAAAAAAGTTGTGATCAATATGGGTATTGCTGAAGCTTCTAAAGATAAAAATTCTATACAAGATTGTGTAAATGAATTAACGTTGTTATCTGGACAAAAACCTGTAATCAGAAAAGCTAAAAAGGCGATCTCGAACTTTAAACTTCGTGAAGGTCAGCCAATTGGTCTTAAAGTGACGCTTCGCGGAAAGCGCATGTTTGATTTCTTTGACAGATTATGCAATATTGTATGTCCGCGTATTGGAGACTTTAGAGGATTTGAGACGAAATGCGATGGTCGGGGAAACTATACTTTAGGATTAACTGATCAACAGATATTTCCAGAAATAAACCTGGACAATGTTAAACGCACCCAAG
>DAORNI010000001.1:5416-11373 GCA_035440845.1 Parachlamydiaceae bacterium
GTTTGTGACTACAGCTGAAACAGATGAAGAATGCGTTGAGCTGCTAAGATCACTTGGCATACCATTTAAAAATTTACCGGTTTCGGTACCAGCTTAAGTATAGGAGAAGGAATTCATGGCACTCAGTGATCCAATAGCCGATTTCCTCACAAGGATTCGCAACGCTACTAAAGCAGAACATCGTTATGTAGATGTCAGCTGGAGTAAATTAAAACAGCATATGGCAGAGATACTAAAAAATCAAGGTTTTGTTGAAAACTATATTGTTCAACGCGATGACAATCAACGCGGGACAATTCGTATTTTCTTAAAATATGCAGATGGGCGGCAGCCGGTTATCCAAGGTTTGAAAAGAGTTTCAAAACCGGGATTAAGGCGTTATGTCGGACATAATGACATTCCTCGTTTTTATGGCGGAATGGGATTATCTATTATATCGACATCGCAAGGTGTTATGGCAGGGATTGAAGCTAAAAAGCGCAAAATTGGCGGCGAACTGCTTTGTTTAGTATGGTAAAAGAAGCGCTAGCTCATTATCAAGGAGTATTTTGAAATGTCACGTAAAGGTAATCAGCCTATTCCCTTGCCAAAAGGGGTTGAAGTAAAGGTTAATGGTTTAATTGTTTCAGTCAAAGGGCCAAAAGGAACATTAAATCAAGAAATTCGCAAAGGAATTGATGTCAAAGTAGAAAACGATCATATCGCGGTCTCTTTGGCAGAAACTCATCTGCAAGATGGAAATTTTCATGGTCTTTATCGCGCCTTGATCGACAATATGGTCGAAGGTGTCACAAAAGGCTTTGAACGCAAATTAGAAATGATTGGCGTTGGATACCGCGCAGCTGTAAAAGGGCATATGCTCGACTTGCAGATTGGCTGTTCTCATCCTGTAGAAGTGCCAATTCCTCAAGGTATAGAAGTTAAAGTAGAAAAGAACAGCACCATTATTGCCACAGGCAGTAACAAGCAAGTTCTTGGACAATTTGTTGCGACTGTAAGAGCTAAGAAGCCACCAGAGCCTTATCAAGGTAAAGGCATCCGCTATGCAGGCGAGTTTGTTCGCAAAAAAGCTGGTAAGGCAGCTTCTAAGAGTAAATAAGGTAAGGATTTTATGAGAAGTACAATACTTAAAAACCAGCTAGTTCGCCAAAAGCGTGCGTGGAGAGTCCGCAATCGCTTGCATGGGACTGCAGCAAGACCAAGATTAAGCGTCGTAAAGAGCAATAAGCATATCCAAGTTCAATTGATTGATGATGATGCTCATGCTACGCTTGGTGCGATTTCAACATCTGCAAAAGAATTTCGCAATACAGAATTTGCACGTAAGAACAAAGTCTCCGCACGCAAGTTAGGCGAGCGCATTGCAGAAATTGCAAAGCAAAAAAATATTAGAGAAGTGATCTTTGATCGCGGCCCTTTTAATTATCATGGGATCTTAAGCGAACTTGCCGGTGCAGCGCGTGCTGCTGGTCTTCAGTTCTAAATAAAATCAGGAAAATCACATGGCAAAATTTAGCGAAAAAAAAGAAAAAGCGCATAGCGACTTAAAAGAAAAAGTTCTCTACATCAATCGCTGCTCTAAAGTTGTTAAAGGCGGAAGAAAATTTAGTTTTTCAGCTTTAGTTTTAGTAGGCAATGAAAAAGATGAAGTAGGCTATGGTTTTGGAAAAGCAAATGAACTTACAGATGCAATCCGAAAAGCTGGCGAAGATGCACGTAAAAATATGCATAAAGTAGTTCTTAACGGAACAACAATTCCGCAAGAAGTATTAGTTGATTGGGATGGTGCAAGAATGCTCTTGAAGCCAGCACCAGAAGGTGCGGGTGTGATTGCAGGCTCTCACGCACGCGCAGTTCTTGAACTTGCAGGAATTAAAGATGTAACAGCTAAAAGCTTAGGTTCTAATAACCCGGCTAACTTAGTAAAAGCTACTTTTAAGGCATTGGGCATGTTAAAAAGCCTCGATGATATTAAAGCGAGAAGAGGTCTAAATGAAAAATAGTGAAAACGGCGTTTCAGCTGATAATTTGAATTCATTGAAAGATGTGACAAGATACCGCAAAAAGGTACGCAGAAAGGGTCGGGGACCAGGATGCGGAAAAGGCAAAACATGCGGAAGAGGTGAAAAGGGAGCTGGATCCAGATCTGGTTATAAAAGACGCGATACCTATGAAGGTGGTCAGTTCAGAACCTTTATGAAGATGCCAATCCGCGGCTTTAGTAATGCAAGATTTGCTAAGCGTCTGGATGCTATAAATTTAGATGAGATCGACGCCTTGTATCAAGATGGTGAAGTTGTAAATGCTGAGACATTGATTGCAAAGGGTTTAATTTCAACCAAAACAAATGGAATCAAGGTTTTGGGAAATGGTGAGCTGACAAAAAAAGTAACATTAGATGTTCATTCTGTCAGTGATTCTGCAAAGCAGAAGTTGCAGCAAGCAAAGATTGCTTTTACTGTAAAAAAATAATTGGCATGATGCTACCTTCAAAACACTTATAAACCATCTGATTTTAAGGCGGAAAAATGCTCCAGGAATTGCAAAAGATATTTCAGGTAACGGAATTGCGATCAAAAATTACTTTTACGTTGCTGATGTTAATTGTGTGTAGGATTGGTGGATTTATACCAGTCCCTGGTATTAATAGCGAGGTTGCTGTCAGTTTCTTTAGAAATGCGACAGGTGGAGGCCAAAACTTATTTCAGATGGTCGATATATTTTCGGGCGGTGCATTTTCGCAGATGACTGTGGTAGCGCTTGGTGTGGTTCCTTACATCTCGGCTTCTATTATTATGCAATTGCTTGTAGCTTTGTGGCCTTCACTGCAACGTGAAGTCCGTGAAAATAGCGAGCTTGGTAGAAGAAAAATTAATAAGATGACAAGGTTTCTAACCGTCATCCTCTCTTTTTTGCAATCTGGCTTTTTTGCAAAATATGCAATTCAGATGAACTATAGCCACCCCGGCATTATTACTGGAGAACTTTTAGATTTTACAGTTTTTGGAATGCCTGTTCTTTTTTACGTCATCGTAATTGCTACAATGACAACAGGAACAGTTTTTTTGATGTGGCTTGGTGAGCAGATCACAGAGCGCGGCATCGGCAATGGCATGAGCTTGATCATCATGTTAGGGATTGTGTCTCAGCTTCCACAAGCGTTTGGCATGATTTTACAGCAGTTGAACCTCGATTCTCAGATCCCTGGTCAGATGAGTTTTGCAAGTATTCTTGTTTTATGTGCTGTTTTTGTGCTTGTCACAATTGCAACTATTTTGATTATTCAGGGTCATAGAAGAGTGCCTCTGCAATATGCAAGACGAGTTGTTGGAAGAAAAGAAGTGCAAGGTGGAAATTCTTATATTCCGCTTAAGATCAACTATGCGGGAGTGATTCCAGTTATTTTTGCATCTTCTTTGCTCATGTTCCCTGCAACTCTTAGCACATTTATTGGAACTGGCAACTGGTTTGGTGATCTTGGGCGCATGATTTCGCCAGGAAGTTCTTTGTATATGCTTCTTTTTGTCAGCTTGATCGTCTTTTTTACTTATTTTTGGACAGCAACTCAGTTCAAGCCGGATCAAATTGCATCTGATATGAAGAAAAATGGGGCATTTGTTCCAGGCATTAGACAAGGAAAGCCAACGCAAGACTATTTGGAATCTACGATGAATCGTGTAACAATGATTGGTGCTCTATTTTTAGCAATTATTGCGATATTACCCACATTGGTAGGCCGTATTTTGGGGATTCCTCAAGCCATTAGTTATTTTTTCGGCGGGACAACACTTCTTATTTTAGTTGGCGTTGTCCTTGATACAATGAAACAGATCGAATCTCATTTGCTCATGAAACGCTATGATGGATTTATGAAGCGCGGGCGAATTAGAGGAAGATAATACAAATAGCTTTTGCATTAAAAGCAAAAGTGTGGTAATTTATTTAAATTCAAGGAAATTGTAGGAGTATTGAATGCCTAGAGTAATCGGTGTAGATATACCGGGTAACAAACGATTAGAAATCAGCTTGACATATATTTATGGCATTGGACGCTGGTTGTCTAACGAAATTATTGACAAGTTAAAATTCGATCGCAACATGAGGGCTGAAAAATTAACGCAAGATGATATTGCTAGAATCAGTAACCTATTGCAAGAAGAATATCTCGTAGAAGGGGATCTTCGCCGCCAAGTACAAAACAACATTAAGCGTTTAGTTAATATCCATGCTTACCGTGGGACACGCCACCGCCTTGGATTGCCAGTCAGAGGTCAACGATCACGCACTAATGCAAGAACTCGCAAAGGCAAACGCAAAACTGTTGCAAACAAGAAAAAATAAAGTAAATTAGGAGTCCTTACTTTGGCTAAGCAAACTGAACAAATGCAGAAAAAAGCTGCAAAACCAAGAAAAAAAGGTGCACAAAACATCCCGTCAGGAGTTGCACATGTAAAAGCGACCTTTAACAATACAATTGTTTCCATTACAGACCCTTCCGGTCATGTAATTTCATGGGCATCTGCCGGCAAAGTGAATTTTTCCGGTTCAAGAAAGTCATCAGCTTTTGCAGCTACTGTTGCAGCACAAGATGCTGGACGCAATGCAATGTCAGCTGGAATGCGAGAAGTAGAAGTGAATTTAAGAGGTCCAGGCGCTGGTCGTGAATCTGCTGTTCGCGGATTGCAAAGTGCTGGTTTGACAATTACAGCAATCAGAGATACGACACCGGTTCCTCATAATGGGTGCCGTCCACGCAAACGTAGACGTGTATAAGAACTGGAACTTTTTATTTATTATAATTTATCAGGAGTCGCATCATGACAGTTAAGTATGGCAAATTTGAGATGCCTTATAAAATTTCAGCTGAAAACGGACGCTTTGTGATTGAACCTTTTGAGCGTGGTTTTGGGCATACGGTAGGAAATTCTATGCGCCGCATGATGTTGTCTGCCCTTGAGGCCGCAGCTATTGTTTCGGTTAGGATCGAAGGCATTTTGCACGAGTATATGGCAATTGAGGGTGTTGTTGAAGACATGACAAATATTATCCTTAACTTGAAAGGTGCGCTTTTGCGCAAATTGACAATGGATAATGATGTTAGCTCAAGAGATACAAGAATTTTGACAAAAGTGCTTGAAGTTACGCAAGAAGATCTAGATCAAAATGGCGGACAGTTTAATGTCACGCTTGGACACATCGTCAAGGATGGTATTTTTGAAGTTGTCAATCCAGATTTGCATATTTTTGCTGTAACAAAACCAATGAAACGCCAAATTGATTTGCGTGTTGCCATTGGGAGAGGATATGTTCCATCTGAGCGACATGTTGTGCGTGACAAGGCATCTGATGAAATTTTGATCGATTCAAGTTTTTCTCCTGTTCGTATAGTAAACTATTTTGTTGAAAATACACGTGTTGGCCAAGATACAGATTTTGACCGGTTGATCCTTGAGGTAAAAACAGATGGACGCATCACACCAGTTGAAGCTGTGACATTTGCGGCTCAAATTGGATCACGCCATTTTGAAGTTTTTGATCAAATTCAAGAACATGCCTTGTCTTTTGATGAAGGCTATAGTGATGGCGATATCGGCAGTGATGAAATGATCGACAAGCTTTGTTTAAGAATTGATGAAATTGAACTTTCTGTTCGTTCCACAAATTGCTTAAGCGGCGCAAATATCGACACAATTGCTGAATTAGTTTCGATTCCAGAGCGTAAGATGCTAGAATTTAGAAATTTTGGTAAAAAATCTCTTAACGAAATTAAAGCTAAACTGCATGAAATGAACTTATCTCTTGGAATGGATCTTTCGCGTTACGGAATCACTCCTGATAATGCTAAAGAAAAAATTAAGCAATATCAAGAAGAGAGAAAAAGCAAAAAAGAGTACGCGAGAAAAGAAGAATAATTAAGGTTTTAAGTTATGAGACATTTAAAAGATACATGCAAATTA
>DAORNI010000001.1:11429-21347 GCA_035440845.1 Parachlamydiaceae bacterium
AGTCATTGATCGAAAAAGGACGCATTGAGACAACAGTTGCTAAAGCAAAAGCTTTAAGACGTCATGCAGACAAAATGATCACTTTGGCAAAGACAAATACGCTTGCAGCAAGACGTCGTGCAACTAGTGAGTTAATGATCCGCTTTAATCCATTGACAAGCAAAGAAGCGCGTGCTGCAAAAAATGGTGATACTTCTAGTTATAACACGGATCGTCAGGTAATTAATCAGTTGTTTACTGTTTTAGGCGTCCGCTTTGCCACGCGCAACGGTGGTTATACACGCATCATCAAAGGTCATAGGCGCAAAGGCGATAATTCGCAAACTTGCATCATTGAATATCTAGATCAATAACTTGGGAAGAAGCACAAATGTGCATTGTCTAAGTTGGTAATCATTTCTTTAAACTTGTCGGTTTTCCCGACAAGTTTTTTTATTTTAAATCATGAAAAAAAGTAGAAAATTCAGGTTTACATTCTCATTTTAATAGGGTATTCTTTTTGAAAGAGATCTAATGGATTTATACTGGAGTTTTTGAAAGATCATGATAAATATCGCAATTAATGGATTTGGACGTATTGGACGTCTTGTTTTTCGTCAGCTTCATAAGCTTCCTCATATTAAAATTATGGCAGTCAATGATCTTGTTCCAGCAGATAATCTTGCTTATCTGTTAAAATATGATTCCACACACGGCACTTTTCATGCAGATGTCAAGGCAGTAGATAATAAACTGATTGTGGATGGAAAAGAAACGGCTGTTTTTTCAGAAAAAGACCCAAAAAATTTGCCTTGGGAAAAGTTAAAAATAGATTATGTTATTGAATCAACTGGACATTTTACAAGTTTAGAGCTTAGTCAAAAGCATTTAGATGCTGGCGCTAAAAGAGTGATTATTACAGCACCAGGAAAGGGTGCCATGCCTATTTTTGTAATGGGCGTCAATCAAGAAAAATATAATCCAGATACGGATAGGATTGTCTCAAATGCTTCTTGCACAACTAACTGTTTAGCTCCTATTGCAAAGGTTTTGCTAGATAATTTTGGTATTGAAGAAGGTTTGATGACAACCGTGCATTCTTTGACTGCCAGCCAGCCAACAGTAGATGGTCCATCTCATAAGGATTGGCGGGGTGGCAGGGGAGCTTGCCAAAATATTATTCCATCCTCTACGGGAGCTGCAAAAGCTGTTGCTTTGTGCCTTCCCGAATTGAATGGAAAACTGACAGGAATGGCTTTTCGGGTTCCAACAGCAGATGTATCTGTTGTGGATCTGACTGTGCGCCTGTCAAAAAAAACAACATACGAAGAAATTTGCAATGCAATGAAAAAAGCAGCTGATGGGTATATGCAAGGAATCCTCTCTTATTGTGATGAGCTTCTTGTCTCTTCTGATTTTATCGGATCTGCCTATTCAGCGATATTTGATAAACATGCGGGAATCGCTTTAAACGAAACATTTTACAAAATTATTGCTTGGTATGACAATGAGATGGGTTACGCCTCCCGTTGTGTTGACTTGATTGTGTACATGGCGTCTAAAGAAAGATCCGCAGAATAAATAGATAAGGATTGAAATACAGTGGATTTTACGAGAGAACCTATAATAGAAACAGTGATCACTCCAAAAGAGGGGTGTAAATTAGTGGTGCGCAGCAGCAAAGCTGGAGGGCAAGACGAATATTTTGTTGATTCAGTTGAAGTTGTCTCATTTGGAAATTCGGTTTTTTACCGCTCTCAGGAGCGACCAAAGGCTTTTATTGTTCCAGCTTCTGATTATGAAGTTTTAGAAGTTAGAGAAGCGCGCATGGTCTTAAAAAATGTAGGTCTTGACCGCTCAATCAAAATTGGCGGCGGCCGTGAGAGCCATGCAAAATCACAAAAAGAGCAGCAGCCAGAAAAAGCGGCAGCTACTTTGCAAGAGGCATCGGCAACAGAAGCTTCTGTTCAGCCTCAAGCTTCTCTTCAACCTCAAGCAAAGCAGGAAAAAGGACAAGACGGCCGCAAAAAAGATCGCAGAAGGCAATATAGAAGGCGCTCTGGCAGAGAAAATGGTTTGGCAGAAGAGGAGAGCGAAGCATCTGAGGAAACCCCTCTTGAAGGTGCAGCTTTAGAAAATGCTTCTTTGCCAGGCAGTGTTCCAAATGCGCCAATAAATGTACTGTTGCCGCCACCTCCAATGCTTATTTCTGAAACAATTGCTCGCTATAAAGACAACGCTCTTTTTAAAAGCGCTTTTTATACAAAAGAAGAAGCAATCAAAGAGATTTTGGAAAATCAAATTTTTGAATCAGAAAGCGGATCTATTGCTGAAGCTGAGAAGCCAACTATCCAGCTTGCTCAGCCAGAATATGGTTCATTTGAGGCAACAGAAGCTGAAGAAGAAGCTATTTATCGCGAAAGAACGCATCAGCCTTTTTTGAAAGAGGATGATGATCTGCCATCTACGCTGCATTTTGGCGAAGAGCAGTTTCCAGAAAAAGACTATTCTCATCCACACCGTGATGAGTAAGCCCTTCTAATTAAATGCATTCTTTGCAAAAAATTGCAAAGAATGTTTTTTTATTGATTTAAAAATCACAAAAGATGTAATCTTTTGCTTTCCAAACATCGCTCGGGTGGTGAAATGGTAGACACAAGGGACTTAAAATCCCTCGGGAGCAATCCTGTGCCGGTTCGAGTCCGGCTCCGAGCATCTCTTATTCTCAATCACTTAAATTTACTACCCCTTATCTAAAATTACGCGTTTTTTCGTTGCGTACGCAAATTTTACGCACTTCGCCAAAAACAACCGGCATTAATTACGTTGTTATTTATATTTTAATTTTATTTGCTTTAAAAATTTTTATATTATTAATCTGTAGTATATATTTATTTAGTATGCAAATAATGAATCGATCTTTAAAATTTAATCGATTTATGTGTTTAGCATATGTTTTTATGTAAATTATAATTACGGTTTCACCGTAATACCTCCTAATCGTCGAATCAAATTAGCCAATCTATCAATTTGATGAGAGATTTTCTTTTCATGAATTTAATAGCTTAGGAGAAGGTGTTTTACGAAAAAGCCATAATTGCTTTACCTGGGCTAGATATCATTTAAAGTCATTAGATATTGAATTTAAAGAAAAAAAACATTTAAGCCTATCAGGATGTATAGCAGCTTGTGCTACAGATTATACAAGAAAACCGGAATATTATAATAATCAAGAACCTATTCAAAGGATTTAAAATGATTCCCGCTAATACACTATTATGTTCTCCTTCATTTTCCTATTTAGTCAATTATGAAATCCAATCTTCGTTGTATGATTGGTTTGATAAAATAACTAATGATAGAGATGAATTAAAAGTACCGACAGTTTGTGTGTGTTGTGTTTCAACCATGGTTACAACAGCTACAAGAATCTCAGGAGTAGTTGAAACTTTTTTTGGCGGCTTCTTAATTTTATTTTGTATCCCTTTTAATAAAAAATTTGATGAGGGTAAATTGGGATTGCATGAAATATTTGTACACACACCAAAAAATATATTAAGAATGGCTGTTATTCCTTTAGAGTTTATCTATGGATTAATATTTAGTCTTTGTGAGCCAAAATTTTTTATACTTATTGAATTACATCAATTGAAAGTAAACCTAATACACGCAAGAGAGAGAACAATAGGGACTAAACCTCATAAAGTTGATATGAGGGAAACTGAAGGCACATCTTATGGAAATTTAATAAAATGGCAAGGTGAGCGAAGAGTGAAAAGAGCAAAGACAAATGTATAAATTTGTTTTAATCAGTAAAAAATAATTTAAAAAATAATAAATATATGTTTAATAAAAATCAGGATTTAGTATGTTTATATCTTGTTTTTTAAATTACATACATATACAATGGATCTAAATCAATAATTTTAGTCGCAAAAAGAGGAAATGCTATGCAGTTAACAGATTTTAGAACGGCTGTAGCTACTACAGTAAAGGAACTTACACTTAATGAAACTAATTGGAAGGCCGAAGGCTGGAAAAACCTTTGGAACCAAATTGATCAGGAAGTGTTGAATGATGCCTTTAATCAGCATGGCGTGATTCGTTCATTTTTTTCAAATCTTGGCCATATTGATGCACGTCGTTGCAAAAATATCGTTAGAGTTCAAAAGAAAATGATGGAACAGTCTCTTGGAAGGGAAAATTACTTTAAAGTCGTCTCGGATTTTAATGCAGTTCGCATTCCATGTGATGTTACTGAGATTCAAGAAAAAATTAATTGCATTAAGGGTATTGTGCTTGAGCAAAGTGGGCAAATGCACATCAAAGGGGCCTCTAATGAGCGTCCTTATGGGTTCTTTATGTCTCCAGAAAAGAAATATTTAGACATTACTCAATACGTTTATGTATTTTTGGATAAAGTTGGCTTTCCAATTGAATTTCAAATTGGACATGAATTTGCTGCTCATACATTTACGATTGATTCAGCTTTAAGAGACGATCCCACATGTGGAAAAATTGATCTTTGGGAAAATAACTTCTATGACGAAGTCAAGAAATATCTACTAGACAAAGCTAATGGCGATCAACCTGCTTTAAAAGAAGATCTTTTAGCGAAAGCTATTGATCTTCACCAAGGAAATGTGCCTGAAGAACTGGGCAATATTTTGAATAAAATATAATTAGTATTTAAAAGGGGGTGATACCCCCCCCTCATTTTTTCGCAAAATGATCAGCCTAAATTTTAGAATAGACTTCTCGCATAACTGGTTTTGTTTGCTAAAAAGCATAATTTTAGCAAGTAAATAAGGTGAAAACATGATTGTAATATTGACCAACCTTTTACCAAATTTAATTTATAACTATTTTATGAAATATCAGTTATATCTAAAAGTTGCACACGGCGTAAAACACAGCTTATTATCAATTGATGACACGCCTTAGGTTTTTAAGAACAAAAAGAAGTGGCATAAAATGGTGTAAATTGGCATAATGAGACTTCTTTACGATTGAAAATGAGTCATTGCTTTTAATAAAAGCAATTTTTGCCGGATTCAAATCTGGTTTTCAAAGATGCCAAACCGCAAGAAGGCAAGAGGCTTTAATTAGCTTCTTAGGTCACCTTCTTTTTTAAAGAACTTGAAAGCGAAAGCTTTCAAGTTGCTTTATTATCTCAAAAATTTTGTGAGAAAAAATGAATATCCCCGTCTTTTGTTTAGATTCGCTCATCATACGCCAGAACTTGTAGCAAAATGTCTCTTTTTAAGCGATAATTCTGATCCTCATATAACGATACGCAATGCATCCGCCTTGTCCAGCACTTGCCAAGTGTTTGATGCCATGGTCAAATTAATGGATCTGGTACACATCTATTTTTCTAAAAAAAATTGAACAGAAAATGAAAGAACCATGATTTGGAGCCAAATCGCTGCATTAGTATGGCCGGAGCTAAACCGACAGTCTTTCCGACATCAGCGAGAGTAAAAGCTTCAGGTTCCCATTCGCTGATCACGAGTAACGCCTTTTCTAACACGGATTGATCATCGATGCTTTTCTTTTGTGCCATTGGATTGTTCTTTGAATCTCAAAAATAAACGAACGTTCATTCATATTTAAGTTAAAAAAGAAATTTTAATAAAAAATTGAAGAAAATTGAGGTTAAGTGATAAATTTCACCTTAACCTTGGTATAAAACAGGAAAAATTTATGACCGTGAACTTAGCAATGGGGTTGAGAGCCGATGAGGCGAGAGCCATTTTAAACAGCAATGGCTATACTCAGGAAAAATATGCTTATGCAGGGAATGCATGCAATGATGGCTCTGGATATCTGTATGCGGCTACTACTCTTTGTGGTGTATTTGTAGGTGCTGTGCTTGAGAAAGTAATTCAATGCTCTGCTGTCTGGATTAATGATCCTTCTTCTTGTGAGATCGAAAAACCAATAATACCAGTAATAGGCGGCTTTCTTGGACTGTGTATACCTATCTATTTATTAAGAAAAGTTGATAAAAATGAGATTTCTGAAGCAGAGCGTATCAATAAATTGCGCAAATCTGTAATGGAAATTATTGATGAAAACTATCAGAATTGTGACTTTCATAGACCTTTAAAAGGTGTTCATATTGCTGAGCTATTAAGACTTACGGATGAAAAAACACAAAAACAGTTTCTGGATTTACTAAATGAAGCGCAAATTGCTCAAACCTTAAAAGATACGAGTATATATTCCAGTGAAACATTAAAAAATATTCAAAGTAGAGCTAAGCCAACAGAATCTCTAATAGAGCTTGAATGGGAAAACAAGGTGGAATCTGAGATAGAGTCTTGGAACAATTTACGAAGGTCAATGATAAATAATGAAGAAGGAATTGGCAAAGCTTATGTTGCTTGTAAAAATATGTTTGGAGCAGACATAGTGGATATTTTTGTCAAAAAGCACATAACAAATGATAATTTAAAGTCGGTACATAAGCTTAGTGAGCACCTAGCTAAATCATGTGAATGCTATTATCAAAATAATAGAAAAGAAATAGATACTATAAATTATTTTTATTGATATCTCGGATTGATGAGTGTGCTCTGGTTTGGCAGCTCTTTATCTCTTATAATATCGTCTAGCATGCTTTCCATTTCTATCAGTGAATTGTCCATATCGCGTTCCATGACTTCATATTCTTTTAGATTGCCTTCTAATTTGCTTAAATTTCTTTCATGCTGTTTGTATGGCTTTGTATTCATTTGCTTGCTTTTTTCTAAAGCAAAAAGAGAATTTCTCTCTTCCCAGATTTTATCCAAAATTTCTGATTTGGCAAGGGCGTGGCTCATGTCAATTAAGCGAATGTCTAATTTGTTGGTCGCTTTATCGTTCTCTTCTTTTTGTACAGATGGTAGAAAAAGAAGGCTTGCATCAGAAAAGACATACCCGGAATTCTTCATTGCTTCCCTTAAGCTGGCCAAATGGGTTTTCATGGCCTTTAATTGATCCAAAGAAAGCTTTTCAAATTCCTTATTAATTGCTTGCTTTGTTTTTCCAAGGGTCATCATACGTTTGATGTTGTTGATAATGACTGTGTACCACTTTGATTTAGTTGCTTTTTGGAAGGCAAAGGAGCATCCAGATAGCGTAAAAAAGATTTTTCTGACAGTTCTATATATAAAACCTTCACTAGCATATCCATGCAATTTGTTTTCCATATTGGTTCCCTGAAGGGAAGGTTTTACCATTTTGAAGTCTTTGATTTTGTTAGTGGTAACGGTTTTATCTTTATTTTCTTCAATTTCATTGACTAGGTCACGAATGACTATATAGGCTGGCTGAAATTCTTTCTTTTTGCACAGTTGTTCAATAGAGCCATTGCATTTTTCTAGCTCCTCTTGAAGGTTTATAGGAGATCCATTTTTATCCAGAGTTGTGATGAATTGAGCCATAAAGCCACTCAATGGATTGCTTGTGTTCTGCTGGATCATGTGATAAGTAAGAGCTTCATTTAGAGTATCTATTTGCTTAATTCTGGCTTGTTTTGTCACTCTGCTTTCATTATTTGTCAGCATTACTTTACGCTGCTCTGTAGCTCCTGATTCTTTGATTGCTTGTGGGTTGTTCATGAATTTTACTTTCCATGTTTTTCCATGGATATCTTGAATCGTTTTAGGCTCAGTGTGGCCTTTTTGAAAAATCGAAGTAAGAGGGGAGGGGTCAGTTTTGTTTAATTTTCCTTGATTAGGAGCGGCTTGATTAGGAGCGGAAGGGTTTAGAGGTGTATTAATTATTCGCATAAAAACCTCATAATCAAATCAAACTATTGTAATTATAATACAATTAAATTACTTTAGTAAAGTATTAATTTATTTTAAAAATATTCACTTTAAGGTGAGGTATTAAGGCGGCAGGCATTAACTATTAGATGTGCCTGCCTTGTGGGTTCGAGAAGACGATAATTTTTTAAGCAACTTAGGACTAAATCAACAGCACTACTAAGGGAAACTCGATGTTAGGAAGAGATGATAAGAAGTAAGCAATTTTTCTTAATGCGAAGCAGTATTCCAATTTCTTTTCCTTTATGCATTATAGGGAAATGGGTGAATGCTCATTTTCACTTAAATGTTTTAAGAGGCAAGATCTAGATAAGAAATTAAAGAGATGGCCACAAAAATCTTTTTATCGGAATTAAGCCGGTTACAGCTGATATCCACGCCGGCAATCATTGCCGGCGGTTTTTTAAAATCATTTTTTTGTACAATTTTTAGTGCCATCTCTCGTTGTGCGACAACTGCTTCTTTTAAATCGGCCGAAAAAAAACCAGTTATAGGAAAGATCCACAAGAAAAGATAGAATTTATATATTGAGGGCAATATTTTTCTGCTATTTTGAGTGTTTCTATGTCCGGCTTGGCACCTTTTTGTAAAAGCAGGGGAACATGCTCCGAACAATTTTTTATGGCCTGATTGAGGCAATGCGAATTTGGGATAGCTCCTAAGCTTATTAAGCGAGGCACAAATAAAAAGGCTTTTTCTGTTGCAGTTGTTAAGGCGTAATTTTTCCATTCTGGTTGAACATGAGGACAGATCAAAGGAATTAAAAAGTATTCTCCTTTTTCTATAATTTTATTGAAAATGAAATGCAATCGGTAATAGATTTCGCCTCCTGCTGCTTGACTCCTGAGATGAATGTCTATTATGTCTTTTAATTGAAAAATATTAGGAGCTGTTTGCTCTAGTTTTAAGGCGTCTTTTAAGTATTTAATATAATGGCGGTAAAGTTCTGCCACTTTTCTTTTTGCTTCATTGAGCTCGTTTTTAACACACATATTGTCTAAACATTTTTTCCATATCGAATTAATGCTTGTTAAATAATAAAAACTTTTTGACGCTGTTTGCAGATCAGTTAGTTCCGCTTCTGACAAAGAAGAAAAAATATTAGGGTAGACGTCCAAGGTCAATGTATCAAGAGTCATAAAAAAAACTCCATTGTTAGGTTTTAGCCTCTTTGATACATGCTCTTTTTTAAGTTATTTTGACAACTTATTTTTTTTCGGCGATGAGCGCTAAAAAGAGAGGGAATTCTTCCCGACTGCGATTTTCCATTTTAGCGGCTTTTCCTGTGCTTTGCTTGTCAGAGCACCACTCTTCCATGTCTTTTAGATAAAAGCCGGCAGCATTTAGCCAGTTGATATACTTTGAAATGGGGTAGTGAAAAGAAACCGTAGCAGGAGATGTCTTTCCTTGGCTTGGGTGTGCCTGAATGGGAATTTGCATAGGCGTCTGGTAGCGGTCGATACGACGGTATTGCAATTTTTTTTGCTCGTCAATTTGCCAGGAGGATTGCCGGGGAATGCGAAAGCAGGGGTGGTTCATTACGATGATAAGCTGCCCTTTGTCTTCTAAATATTTGGCGGCATTTTCAAAGGCTTTTTGCGGAAATTCTATATTTTGAATGGCAAGGACAATTGTGGCGTGCGTGAACTTTTCAGCTTGGATAGGCAGCGGTTTTGTCACATCGCCAGCGGCATAGTAGTGCTTTTTAGCTTTATCTAAGCCTTTTGCTGCTTTTATAAAGGAAGGGGCGATATCAACTCCTTGATACTCAAGGTTTTCTGGAAAGTGACGCCCTAAAATGCCATCGCCGCAGCCCAAATCAAGCAGGCGACAGCCCTTTTTTACTTCCAAAAGGCGCAAAAGCTCTGGGATGATGAGGTTTTTATGATAGTAGTGTCCCTCTTCTCCTACAATCCCGCGGTACCATTTTTCGACTGGTTCCCACGAAGTTTTTGAAGAAGTGGCTTGTTTTTGAGATTTTTTTTTGATATGATCCATATTAGAGGTATTCTAGGAGAATTTTATAATTTTGTCTAGGAAAAGGAGGAAAAATGGGAGATTTTAAACTATCTGATATCAAAGAAATTTTACAAAATACAAGCTCTCGCGTACTTTCGAGCGT
>DAORNI010000001.1:21357-46245 GCA_035440845.1 Parachlamydiaceae bacterium
AGTTCAAAAAGAATTGTCGCACGGATCTAAAAGCATTTCAAATCAGAAAGTGGAGAAATTAAAAGATCTTTTAAATAGATCTGAGCTCGCGCTTAAAGAATTGAAAAAAGTGGAAATAAAGCAGGTTGTCGAATTGATTGATATTCAAAATGTGATCGACAATATTTTGAAAGTAAAAACTTCTCAGGGCAATTTCAATCCTGCAGTACTGCAGGCTATATTGTCCAGCCTGCAAGCGTTAAATAACAACATTGGCGAGATCATGCTAAAAGAGAGTGACCACAAAAGAGGCCAGAGAGTCGAAAACGTCAACTACGAAAAGCTTTAATCCAGATAGAGAAGAAAGCTTTTTAGATAGTCGCTTTCTGGATGGAAGATATTAATCGGGTGGTCTTTTGCCTGTATCTGTCTTCCAATAATTTTTACTGAGCGGCAAGCCTCTCTTGCTGCTTGAAATAAAACTTGTTGGAAGAGTTTTTCATCCACATGATACGAACAAGAACAGGTGAGAAGAATAGAGCCTTTTGGCATTTTTTGCATGGCAATGCGGTTGATGTCTTTATAGCCGCGGCAAGCGGGTATGATGTCTTTTTGCTTTTTTGCAAAAGCTGGCGGATCTAGTATGACCAGATCATAATTTAAATCGGAATGTCTTAAAAATTCAAAAACATCGGCAGTTAAAAAATTCATTTTATTAACGTCCAAATTATTTAAGGCGGCATTTTTCTTTGCCATCTCAACAGCTTTTTCTGAAATATCTACAGAATCTGTTTGGGAAGCTCCTGCTTTTACTGCATAGATGCTAAAGCCCCCAGAATAAGAAAAACAGTTTAAAATGCGTTTTCCAACACTTAGTTCCGCAATTTTTTGCCGCATTTCCCGATGGTCTAAAAAGAAGCCTGTTTTTTGGCCGTCTGGAATAGAAACTAAAAATTTGTTTCCATTTTCTAAAATTTCAACTTCTTTAAGCGCTTCTCCCTCAAGTAACGCTTCATAGTTTTGAAGGCCTTCCTCTTTTCTTGCTGGCAAATTAGACTTCTCATAAATAGATGAGAGGGTATAGCCATTTTTTTTGAGTTCTTCTTTTAAGCAATTTAAAATAAAAGGCTTTAGCTTTTCCATACCAAGAGTTGAAATTTGAATGGTAAGGACATTTCTATAAAGGTCAGCAATAAGTCCAGGAAGGCTATCGCCTTCTGCATTGATCAATCTAAAGGCAGTTGTCTTGCTTTTATCAAAAAGCGTTTTTCGCCAAAGAATGGCTTTTTGGATATTTTGCTGGATAGTTTCTAAGGGAGCCTCATTTTCAAAAGAGACCATTCTTCCAATAATTTTTGCGCGCTTGTTAAAATAAGCGCTTCCAAGGGCATTTCCTTTTTTATCTTTGACTGTTAGAATATCCCCGTCTGAAAATTCTGGTAGATGTGCAATAGCTCCAGAAAAGATCCAGTGGTGGTGGTTTTGAATGGCTTTTTCTTTGCCGGCTTTTAATGTAACAAAATTCATGTATGGTTATCCAATAATCCTTTAATGACGTCGCTGTCTGCCAGTGTGCTGATGTCGCCCAAATCTTCAATCTGGCCAGAAGCAATTTTTTTAAGCAAGCGCCTCATGATCTTCCCAGAGCGCGTTTTAGGAAGCACTTTTGCAAACTGGATCTTAGAGGGGATTGCAACGGCACTAATGGTTTTTTTAACATGCTCTTTAATCGATTCTTTTAATTCTTCCGACTCATTTTTATTAGCCTTTAAGGTAATAAAGGCATAAAGAGCTTCTCCTTTAATCTCATCTGGTATGGGCACAATGGCAGCTTCTGCAATAGCCTCATGCGATACAAGTGCGCTTTCCACTTCTGCCGTCCCAATGCGGTGGCCAGAAACATTAATGACATCATCCACCCTGCCAAGTAGCCAATAATCGTTCTCGGTATCTATTCTTGCGCCATCTCCTGTAAAATAACACTTAGGAAACCTTGCAAAATAAGTATCTGTAAAAAACTCATGATTGTTCCAAAGAGTGCGCATGATGCCAGGCCACGGCTTTTTAATGCAGAGATAACCACCCTCATTGACTGCTGTTTTGGTGCCATCTTCATTCAAAATAAGCGGTTCTATTCCAAAAAAAGGTTTTCCGGCAGAGCCTGGTTTTAGCGTGTGGGCACCAGGAAGCGACGTGATTAAAATGCCACCTGTCTCTGTTTGCCACCAGGTATCAACAATCGGACATTTGCCTTTGCCAATGATCTCATGGTACCAGATCCAGCTTTCTGGATTGATGGGCTCTCCGACAGTGCCTAAAATGCGCAAAGATTTTAAGCTATATTGCAAAGGATATTCATTCCCAAGTCTTATCAGCATGCGGATAGCAGTTGGTGCTGTATAAAAACAAGAGACTTTAAATTTATCAATGATCTTCCAAAAGCGTCCCGCATCCGGATAAGTGGGGATTCCTTCAAACATCAAAGTGGTAGCACCGTTTGCTAAAGGACCGTAAACCACATAGCTATGTCCTGTGATCCAGCCAATATCGGCTGTGCAAAAGTAGATATCGTCTTCTTTAATATCAAAGACATACTTATGGGTTAAAGAGACGTAGAGCAAATAGCCGGCCTGGGTGTGAACAACTCCTTTTGGTTTTCCCGTTGAGCCGGAAGTGTAGAGTATGAATAAAGGGTCTTCTGCGTTTAGTACAGCTGCTTTGTGCTGACTGGAAGCTTTTTCCATTTCTTCATGATACCAGCAATCCCGTTTTGGGTTTATTAAGACGGGATCATCATTTCTTTTGACGACAATTACATGCTCTACTAGATGAGAAGATTTTGAAAGCGCCTCATCGCTAATCTCTTTTAAAGGGATTTTTTTTCCGCCCCGCAAAGAAACATTGGAGGTGATAAGAAGTTTGGCACCACAATCTTCAATCCTGTTTTTTAAACTCTCTGCACTAAAACCGCCAAAGATCACAGAGTGGATAGCTCCAATCCTCGCAGCAGCCAGCATTGCAATGGCCCCTTCTGGGATCATAGGCAGGTAAATGGCAACCCGGTCGCCTTTTTTTATTCCTTTGGCTTCTAAAACATTAGCAAATTTTGAGACAAGTAAATGAAGCTCTTCATAGTTGATGGCTCTTGTCTCGTTTTCGTTGTCTCCTTGCCAAAGAATGGCTATTTTTTTGCCTTTGCCAGCCTCTATATGGCGGTCTAAACAGTTGAGAGAGACATTGAGCTTGCCATCTTCAAACCAGGTGTGTTCAATTTTGCCTTTGTTCAAATCCCAGTTATAGCGGCAGCTGACACTTGGCTTTTGCAGCCAATTAAGCGTTTTAGCCTTTTCTTGCCAAAACGCTTCGCTATCTGTTACTGACAATGGGTAATTGCTTTTATAAAAGCTCTCATTGATATGCGCTAAAGCTACAACATTTTTTGACGGCGGATATTTTCTTGTTTCATTTAATAAGCTTTTAAATGAAAAATGATCGTTCATTATAGCTCTTTTACATCTAAAATTTCGATTGTTTCTTTTGGCACATCTTGGTGTGGTCCATAAGAACCAGTTGCTGCTTTCTTGATTTTATTGACAACGTCCATACCGTCAATTACCTTGCCAAAAACTGCATAGCCATAAAGACTTGGGGAATCTCCCTGGTAGTCTAAAAAGGAGTTGCCCTTGACGTTGATAAAAAATTGACTTGTGGCACTATTGACAACAGATGTTCTTGCCATGGCGAGTGTGCCGACCTCATTTTTTAAGCCATTGTTTGCTTCATTAACAATCGGTGCATGTGTCTCTTTTTGTTTGAAATCTTTTGTAAAACCCCCGCCCTGGATCATGAAGTTATCGATCACGCGGTGAAAAATAGTTCCGTTATAAAAGCCTTCGTTGACATAGCTTAAAAAGTTTTTAACGCTTTCTGGTGCTTTGTCTTCGTATAGTTCGATTTTGATATCGCCCATGGAAGTTCTCATTAAAACTGTCTTGTGTCCTGATTTTTCTTTCACTGTATTTGTTTCCTTTTCATTTTCAATGGGTTCAGCGCTGCAAAAAGCAGCAATTGTTAATAGTGTTATTGTTAGATAACTCGTCAACTTATAAAACATTAAAACATCCTCTTTATGCAATTGATCGGCTAATCGTAGAGCATAAAATTTTTTATGTAAAGTTTTTAAGAAACTTTCATCTGCCCTGGCGCTGTTTTTTCATTTATTAGATCCACCCTGAAGCCAAGATGTTCAAGAGGGCGCTGAATACTTTTTTTGATGTCTGATGGATCCTTTGCATTGTGATGAATTTCAAAAAAAATGTGGGAAGTGGATGTTGAAATATCATTGGAGTCGATAATAATAATATTTTTAATTACCAAGTCAAAATTATTTGTTTTAACTGTTTTGACAGAAGCTTCTATTTTTGATTCTTCTTGTATATATTTGATCGAGCGGTATTCTTTTCCGTCGCCCCATTTAAATGTAAGTTTTGGAAAAATATTTATAAGGATGGTTCCTGGGAGCATATAGATTTTTTGATTAAAGAGAAGAAGCGTCGCGTAGAGTTTTTTTGTTAAAAGACTCTCTTCAGCTTTTAAAAAGTTAAGAAAGTTTTTACAAATATCACTTGTTGACGGATTGTTTTTTTTTAATTCTGTCAATTTTAGTAGAATGTCTCTGACTTCCCTCTTGTTTTCATACTCTAAAAGACTTTCTATAAGATCGGAAAATTCTGAACCCTCAGGTTCAGATAAATCAGATTCTTTTAAGACAGAAGACTTATAGTTTTTTATGACTTTGAGGTAGTTTATTTGACGGTCAAGATCGTGCCCTAAACATTCTAAATCGACATTCGGTTTTGAAAGTTCTCGGATGACTGATTCTTGAAGAGTGGTGACCATGAAATTTGGGTGACAAAGATGATGGTCGAGAATTTTTTTTTTATCTTCTGGCACTGAAATTTTATCATAATCAAAAGGAGGGAGTTTTTCTGGTTCAATTTTTTTCTCCTTTAAATTTAAAGTAAACCAATAAGAGAAAAGCATGTTATAGGTGGTAGTATCTAATTCCTTTATAGCAGCAGCTTGTTCAAATTTTAAACTTTCGAGGATGACAGGTTCTCTTGAAGCAGAAGACCAAAGCATAGAAAATTTTTCTCTTGTCCCCATATGTTTTGTAGACGTTATTGATTTTGGCAAGAGATTTGGTTTTGATTCAGTTGGAAGAGATGGTTTTTGCAAATTGAAATAGATAGTTTGATGGTATTCTAAGGCGGAAGCCAAATTATTGCGGTGAAATTTTTCTAAAGTAGTATTTTCTAAAGAACCAATATGATTTTGAAATACGCATAAAATGATTTTTGATTTATTTTTGATTTTTTCGTTGTTTATGCTATCCTCGCATCTTTTTAAATACAAAGCAAAGATGTCTTCTTCTTTTGAATTATTAAATGCAAGAGATTCAGAAGAGGACTCGGTAAGCTGTGGAGAAATGGACTTGAAAGTGGGTAAACGCTTGTCAAAACTTTTTAGAAATTGGATTGTTTCTTGCAGCAATGCAATTTGTTTATTGATTTTGTTATTGTTTTCTTTTGGATATTTTTCTGCAACAAGACCTTTTTTTTTTAAATTGATATAAGGGAAATGTTCTCCTAAAGGAATTCCAAGGTATTCTTTTAAAATATTTTCTGGTGTTATTTTAAAAAGGAATGGCGAATACTGCATAATAGACTTCTTTTTTTAATATTTTAAAATACTTTTTTAACAGATAGATTGTTACATAAAAGTCAATTTAAAGAAAGATCTTCTGGAATCATCGATAAAGAAGCGTATTTGCCGCCAATTTCCCTTAATATCGCTTGCCATAATTTTTCTGTCGGGGTGCGAAAAATAAGGTTGGTAGATGCCGGATAAATAAACCAGTGGCCGTCTAAAAATTCCCTTTCAAGCTGTGCTGCCCCCCAGCCGGCATAACCAAAGCAGAGGTTGATCTCGGGGCCTGACTTATCTGTCAAAACTTCTTGCAAAAACTGAAGGTCGCCCCCAAGAAAGACATTATCGCAAATTTTTAAGGTTTGTTTGGGGATTTTATCAGACGTATGCAAAAGCATCATCTGATTGGTTTGAATGGGTCCGCCGGCCAATATTCTGACATGGTTGTTTTCCAAGTTTTGGATGTTTAAAACCTCTTCTGGAAGATCAAGCTGAATATTTTTATTGATGACAAGACCAAAAGAGCCATTTGCGTTATGTTCGCAAATTAAAATGACACTTCTAAAAAAAATGCCGGTCTCTAGTTCCGGTGTTGCGATTAAAAAAGTGCCTTTTTGGATTTGCGAGTAGGGCATCTGTTCCATTTTTTTTATCCTTCGCACGGGCAGTTTAATTCAGCTTCAACTCTGCAAGATTCATCTTGCATCTGCTGGTTATACATATTTAAGGATTCTTCTAGCTCTTTGACCCTTGTCAAAAGCTCTCTAAACACTTTTGTAAAATCCCTGTTTAACCCAAGACAGCAAGGAGACAATGTGGATTCTGTATCGCTCAAGACCATATTGACCCGCTCTAACGAAGTGGAGATCCCATCAATTTCATCATTGAAGAAATTACTAAACTCTGCTGGGTTTTGCAGCTTATAAAGCATGTTCATGCGCCTTGCCCGAAGCCTTTGCCATCCTTTGTCGCTATGGTAGAGCAGTCCATAATGCCCAATATCGTTTAACGTGACATTTGCCTTGCTTAAAAGCGCGCCTAGTTTAAGGTAGAGGTCATCTTTTCTAATCAAGCCGCCAAGTGTGCCGCGGCCTTCTTTCATGTCGCCTATGATGGTGACTCCATCGCCTGTGAACGTCTTGGCATTTGCAGTAGCTTTTAAGATATTTTTTAAAGAGACGTCCACCGTTTTCCATGATTTGTTCATTTTAGCCGACAAGTTGTGGAAGTTGCTTAAAGTTTCGCTCCACTCATCTGGCTTGTTAAGGGCAGAAGTAATACTTTTTAAGTTCTCTGCTGTTGCTGCCATTTTTTCAAACAGATGCTGTTTGTTTAAATCGTTGAAAGCCTCTTCAATAGCACTTAAAGTTGTGTCAATTTTATTGCCTATTTTGCGCAGCTCCTTTAAGGCATCGTCCACCCCGCCTTGTTCGTTGGCATAGAGGATGTCATTGCTGACAACGCGTAGGGTTTCGCCCGGTTTTTTAGGAAGTGGTGTGATCACAACAGATTTTTCGCCTAAAAGACCAGATGTTTTTGCCGCAATTTCATCGGTGTTATAAACATTGATGCTAGAGTCTGCCCTTAAAATAAGCTCATACACATACACTTTGCCATCGCGTCCAATGCGGTCTTTTTCTGTTTCTTCCACTTCATTGATAGCCACAACTTCGCCAATTGGCTTTCCTGCAAAAGTTACCCTTGTTCCAACGGAGATCTTATCGATGTCTGCAAAGCGCACGCGAAGCACAAGCTCTTCGTTTCCAACAGATGGATGTAAGAAAAGTAAAATAAAAATGACGATAGAAATAGCTGCAATGACAAATAAGCCGATCATGAAGTTTTTGGCCTGGTCAATCATGTTTTTGATTCTCCATATAGTCTTCGCTTATAATAGCATTTTTAAAAAATTCTTCTAGCATTCCATCTTTCATATTTAAAAATTCTTTTATTGGGGCGATCTGTCGTATTTTGCCTTTATCATGAAATGCAAGGCGATCGCCAACAGCAATGGCTGTGCGGATATCATGTGTGACGACAATGCTTGTCGATTTTAGTTCTTTTTGCGTTTTTACAATTAAATCGTTGATCTGGCCAGAGGTGATCGGGTCAAGCCCAGTTGTTGGTTCATCATATAAAACAATCGTAGGCTTATAGACAATCAACCTAGCAAGACCTGCTCGTTTTCGCATACCGCCAGAAAGATCGGACGGCATTTTATTGCCAGTGTCTTCAAGGCCTACCATGGTAAGGGCATTTTCTACGCGGCTCTTAATTTCTTTTTCCGTGATGTTTAGCTTGTGCTGCCTTAAATGAAAGGCCGTATTTTCAAAAACGGTCAGGGAGTCAAAAAGGGCAGCTCCTTGAAAGAGCATTCCCATATCAAGTATCGATTTGTACACCTCAGACTGCTTCATTTCAGAGATTTTTTTTCCTGAAATTTCAATGCTGCCCTTGTCTGGCTTTTCAATCCCCATGATCTGTCTAAGAAGAACACTTTTGCCAACACCGGATCTGCCTAAAATAACAACGGTTTCTCCTTCATAGACATCTAAATTCAGCCCTTTTAAAACCTCAAGCTGCCCATAGCGCTTATAGACGTCTTTTACAATAATTTTTTTTGGTCTCTCATCCATAAAATTATAAGTTGGTCGCGTTAAAAAAATGGTTCATGACATCTTCAATGCACTGGTAAGAACTATTTAAGGTAACAGTTAAAATAAAGTTGCTAATTAAAATAACAGAATAACAAATCACTACGCTGTTTGTGGTAGCTCTTCCAACTCCTGCAGCACCGCCTGATGTCGTCATCCCGCGGTAGCAAGAAATAGTCACAATGATAATGCCAAACATCAAAGCTTTTACCATACCGCTAAAAAAATCAAAAGTCGTAATATGAATAGGGAGAGGATCTAAAAAGCTAGAGCCGCTCATACCATAATAGTAGACTGCAACGACATAGCCGCCAATCACTCCCATGATGCAACTAAAGACAGTTAAAAGAGGAAGTGTGATAATGCCGGCAATAAACCTTGGAGCGATCAAGTAGCGCAAAGGGTCTACCGCCATCGATTTCAAGGCATCGATTTGCTCTGTTACTTTCATGGTACCAAGTTCTGCACACATGGCAGCTCCTACTCTTCCAGTTACCATAAAGGCTGTAAGGACTGGTCCTAGTTCCACAAGCATCGCTTTTGTCACCATAAGACCAGTGGCAGATGCCAACCCTTTGTCAGAGAGCTGAAAATAGCTTTGGGCTGCAAGCACCATCCCGGTGGAAAAGCCGGTGATTGCCACAACAGGCAAAGACAAGACGCCAATTTCAAACATCTGGTCGCGGATCAGCGACCATTGCGGCGGTTTTCTGATGGTGACAAAAAGAACATTTAAAATTAAAACGGCATAATCGCCAACAGATGCTATAGCACTTGTAAAATCTAAATTCATAAATTAAATGTGTTGTTTATTCAGACTTTAGTTAGAGCAAAATAAAAAGAAAAGAAAAATATCGTTCATATTGTCCATATATTTTTTATTTTTTTTTCTTGAAAAAGAGTCCTGTTTTTGATAAAAATTAGGATTTAAAAAATAAATTAGGGCACATTGGCAGATGGCAAGTTTAAAATTAAAAGAGCGCGCTCAAGATCTTCTTGAGCCCATTCAAGAGGTAATGACTTATTTAAACGAAATGGTAGTTGGGCAAGAAGATCTGACCAAAAGCTTGATGGTTGCCCTTTTGGCAGACGGGCATTTATTGGTGGAAGGAGCTCCCGGCCTTGCAAAAACGCGCGCTATTAAGGCTCTTTGTTCGGCTATTGAAAGCAGCTTTCACAGGTTGCAATTTACTCCAGACCTTTTGCCTGCCGATTTGACAGGAACAGAAATTTACCGGATGGAAACTGGCACCTTTGAATTTCAGCAAGGGCCGCTTTTTCACCATTTGATCTTAGCAGACGAGATCAACCGCGCGCCTGCTAAAGTACAGTCAGCACTTTTGGAAGCGATGGCAGAAAAACAAATCACCATCGGCAAAAAAACCTACTCTCTGCCCAAACTCTTTTTGGTGATGGCAACGCAAAACCCGATTGAGCAAGAGGGGACATACCCGCTTCCAGAAGCGCAACTAGACCGTTTTTTATTGAAAGTCAATGTCAAGTATCCAGGTTTAAAAAATGAGATGGAGATTTTAAATTTGGTTTTAGATGAGGCAAAAGCAAAGCCGCTAGAGCAACCTGTTTTAAAGAACAAGCTTGTGCAACACGATTTATTTTTAGCAAGAGAAGCCTGCCTTGATGTTTATATGGCAAAAAATATTCAGGAATATATTGTTCAGTTAGTAGTTGCTACAAGAAATCCAGAAAATTATGGACGCGACTTAAGCGGCCTTGTTCAGTTTGGGGCAAGCCCAAGGGCTGCAATTGGTTTGGCGCGCGCTGCAAAAGTAGTCGCATTTTTGGAAGGATCTGACTTTGTAGGGCCAGACCATGTGCAGAAAATGGCACATGATGTGCTGCGCCACCGCACACTTCTCTCTTTTAAAGCAGAAAGCGAGGGGATCTTTGCTGACCATTTGATTCAAGAACTGATTGCAAGAGTGCCGGTACCGTAAGATGGATAGAGTAAAAGAAGCATGCGCTTTTGTTTCTTTAGCTGAGCTTTTAGAGTTAAAAAGCCATGCTATGCACTTCTCCTTAAAGCGTATCAAACCCATATCTTCAAACGGCAGTAAACGCTTTTGTCGTTTGCTCTCTCGCGGGATGGAATTTGAGGAGTCAAGGCGCTATCTGCCAGGCGATGACGTGCGCTCTATGGACTGGAAAGTGACAGCAAGAACAGGAAGATCTCATACTAAGCTTTTTGCGGAAGAAAAAGAAAATCAGGTTATTGTCGCAGTGGACATGAGGCTTCCTATGTTTTTTGCAACAGAAGGCTCTTTTAAATCTGTGCAGGCAGCTTTGATGGCAGCTTGCTTTTCCTGGAATGCTTTGAGTCATAAAAATCCAATTGGTGGCCTTGTTTTCACAGAGGAAAAACTTTTGGAATTCAAGTCTACCTCTTTAAAAAAAGGATTACATCCTTTTTTACAAGCGTTGGCCAAAGAGTCGCAAAATTTTTTGAAAGAACCATTTGGAAAAACTTGTTTAAATCTTGTTTCTTTTGAAAAAATAGTGGAGTCTTTAAAAAGAATGAAAGCTTCTCAAAGCTTGATTTTTCTGATCAGCGACTTTCGTAATATGCAAGAAAAGGATTTGCAAGCACTAGTCCAGGTTGCAAAGCATTCTCAGCTCTTTTTACTGTTTTTATACGACGCTTTTGAAGTGGATTTGCCAAAAAATGGCCGTTTTTCTGCAACAGATGGAAAAAAAGAGATAGAACTAGACCTTTCTGATAAGAAGGAGCGGGAAAATTACCGCAAGCAGTTTTTAGCAAGAAAAGAAGCTGTTTCTTCACTCTCTGTTTATAAAAACATCCATTTTATAGAATGTTCCACAAAAGATGACTGTTTAGATCTAATTAAAAATTATTTTAACTAACGATGCATGATTTACCTTTAAGAGATATTCATCTGCCAGAGAGCATTGTAGAAACTTTAGCAATCTCGCCCATTGCTTATTTTGTGCTAGGTGCTCTTCTTATAGCCTTTATAGGGGCGCTTTTATGGCTGAAAAAGAGCTTTAAGCCCTCTTTAAAAAGCCAGGCTTTAAAAAATTTGGAACTCATTCAAAAAAGATTCCACGAAATAAAAGATCCGGTGATCTCTCTTTCAGAAATTTCTGTTTTTTTGCGCCGCGCAGTCATGAGTCAAAAAGCGTTTTCTCATGCAGCGGCATTGTCTGGAAAAGCGTGGCTTGAGCTTTTAGACAGCTCGCTCAACTCTTCAGAATTTAGAGAAGGCCCTGGAAAAATCCTTTTAAAAGGCCCCTATCAAAAGACCGCAGATGAAAAAGAAGTAGAAAAGCTCTTAGAGCTAGTCTTTAGATGGGTGAGGGCTTCTTTATGATCGCTTTTTTTTGGCCTCTTAGTTTTTTATTGATGATTTTGCCCTGGTTTGTCTATCAGTGGCTGCCTGAAAAGAAAGCAGATGCCAGGCACTATTTAAAGGCTCCTTTTTTAAAAGATTTTGAATGTTTTAAAGAGAAGCAGTTTTTGGCAAAGAGTTCTTTTAAAAAAGCTTTTGCCCTTTTTGCTTTTTTTACCCTGGTAACTGCAGCTGCAAGGCCTCAATGGATAGGGGCTCCTGTTCCTATTTCTGCAAATGGGCGCGATTTAATGCTGGCTATTGACCTTTCAGAGAGCATGCTGACCCGCGATTTTGTATTGAATGGGAAATTGGTGGGGCGTTTAAATGCTTTAAAAAAAATTGCAGCCGATTTTATTGATCAGCGAAAGGGGGATAGGCTTGGACTTATCCTTTTTGGCACAAATGCCTATGTGCAAACGCCTCTTACTTTTGATGGGACAACCGTCAAACAATTTTTGATGGAAGCAGAAGTTGGTTTGGCTGGGGGGCAGACAGCCATTGGAGATGCCATAGGCCTTGGCATCAAGCAGCTTAAAATGAGTCCTGAAAAAAGCCGGGTCTTGATTTTGCTGACAGATGGCAATAGCAATACAGGAGAGCTTTCCAATGAGAGGGCAGCTTCGATTGCAGCTAATGAAAAAATTAAAATTTATACAGTAGCAATCGGCTCTAAAAATCAAACCAGCAACTTTATTGGCTCAGAAATAGATGAAAAGGCATTGCAAGAAATTGCAAAAAAGACAAATGGCCAATATTTTAGGGCTTATAATACGAGTGAACTTGCAGCCATTTATCAAAAGATCAATGAGCTTGAGACTAAAGAAAGTGAGGGCAACCATTATTTGCCAGTTGTAGAAATGTATCAGTGGCCGCTTTTAATGACACTTATTAGTTTTGGAATTCTTTTATTATTATGAATTTATTTGATTTTATATTCTTACGTCCTTTATACGCTTATCTTTTTATTCCTCTTCTTATTTTATTTGTTTTTTCTATTTTAAAGCTCATTAAAAAAAATGAGCTGCAGAAGATATGCAGCAAAGATCTTTTTCCTTTTGTCGTGTTATCTAAAAAGGGGAAATTGTTTTTAACTGCTTTAGGGCTGCCATTTGCCCTTTCACTCTTAATTATTGGGATGATGGGACCTTCCTTTACAGAGACAGAAATTCCGGTTTTAAAAGAGCCCTCTGGTCTTGTCATTGCTTTAGATCTTTCAAGTGCGATGAATGCAGAAGATGTAAAGCCAAGCAGATTGCAACTAGCTATTTATAAAATCCACGATTTGTTAGAAGGATTTAAAGAGAAACAGGTGGCTTTAATTGTTTTTTCTGAAAAGCCTTTTGTTGTCACCCCTTTGACAGATGACAGAGCAAATATTGAAGCACAGCTTGCAGCTTTGAGCACATCGATCATGCCATCTGATGGCCACCGGGTAGATCTGGCAATCAAAAAAGCAGCAGAACTATTGCAGCAAGGCAATATTTTAAATGGTGCTGTTTTGCTTATCACAGGAGAACTTTCTGACAAAGAGCTTGAAAAATCTTTGGCAGCGATAAAAGAAACAGAAATCAAGGTTTCTGTTTTTGGGGCAGGCTCTGATGAAAAAACGCCTATTCCAAAAGAGGACGGCGGCTTTTTAAAAGATAAGATGGGCTCTTTGGTCATGGCAGAATTTTCTCAAAAAAATTTAAGCCAGCTAGCATCTTTTGGAGGCGGAATTTATGCAAAGCTTTCTCAAGACGAAAGCGATCTGCTCTCTTTAAAAAAGAGCTTAACATTTTCTCATTTGAGCATGGATTACCAAGAAAAAGATAAGTTTTTAAAAGAAAGGCAAGATCAAGGCTATTTATTTGTGCTTTTAGCAATTCCTTTGATTTCTTTGATTTTCCGCAAAGGCTTTTTGATTTTGTTGTTTTTTTGCATGCCGCATTTTTTGCAAGCAGTGGATGCAAAAAAAGCAGAAGAGCACTATTTGAACGAGGAATATGAGCAAGCAAAAGAGCTGTTTGATGAGGGTGACTGGAAGGCTTGTGCTCATTATAAGCTTGGGGAATATGTGCAAGCTGCAACACTTTTTGGCCAAACAAAAACAGCTGATGGTTTTTATAATTATGGGAATGCACAAGCAAAAATGGGAGAGCTTGAAGAGGCACTTAAAGCGTATGAGGAAGCGCTTAAAATAGAGCCTGAGCATGAAGATGCAGAGTACAATAAAAAAGTGATAGAAGATTTTCTAAAGCAGCAAAACAGTCAAAATCAAGAAAAAAACCAAGACGAAAACCAAGACGAAAATCAAGACAAGAGCCAGAATAAAGACGAATCTAAAAACGGAGAAGAAAAAGAAGAGAAGTCAGAAAGTCAAAAAGAAGAAGATCAAGAAAGTGAAGATCAAGCTTCTCCAAAAGAGCAAGAGAATGAAAAACAAGAAAGTGAAGAACAAGAAGACAAAGAAACAGCGATAAACGAAGATAAAGAAAAAGAAAATAATGAGCGTCAGCAGCAAATTGATAATCGTTGGTTAAAGCGAATAAAAGATGATCCGGGTGAATTATTAAGACGCAAATTTTTACAGCAATACCGAAAATCTTCTAATTGATAAAAAGTTCGAAGGTTATTTTAATTAAAAGTTATGAGATAGATCATGAAAAAAATAATGTTCATTTTTTTTGTCGTTTTTGCGACTTCTCTTTTTGCAGAAGATGTTGCCGTCAAACTAAGTAGAAACAAGGTGGGGATGAATGAATCTTTTTCTGTCGAATTTATTTTGGCGGGGCGCTTAAGTGAAAAGCCTGATTTTTCTCCTTTAGAAAAAGATTTTGATGTTTTATCTCAAAGTTCTGGTTTTCAGACAACAATTATCAATGGCAATTTTTCAGAAACGATGAGCTGGAATTTGGTCTTGATGCCAAAAAATGAGGGCGAACTTATTCTTCCTTCCATTCAGTTTGGAAAAGAACAATCGCTTCCTCAAACGATTCAAGTCTCAAAAACAGAATCTCCAAAAAAAGAAGATCCGCTCTATATTACAGCAGAAATTCGCACTACTGGTCCCTTCTATGAGCAAATGCCTTTGATTTATGTGGTACGGCTTTATAGTTCTCACACCTCTCTTCATGGCGCTCTCTCAGAATTAAAACTAAACGACCCTGATGCGATCATCAAGCAGTTTGGTCCAGACAATCAGTACGAAGTGTTTGACCAGACAGGAAAAAGACGCCTTGTAGTGGAAAGGCAATATAGTGTGATTCCACAGCATGCAGGAGAACTTATTTTTTATCCTGTTATTTTTGAAGGATCCACACAGACAGTTCCTTCTTTTTTTAATATGCAAACTAATTTTACAAGGATTTATTCCAATCAGGAAACAGCAGATGTCAAACCAATGCCGGCTTCTTTTCAAAATAGTGCGTGGCTACCAGCTTACTTAGTTTCTTTAAAGGAAGAGTGGTCTAAAAATCTTTCTGCGTTGGAAGTTGGAGACCCAGTCACTTGGACGATTACTTTGACAGCAGATGGAAATTTTGCAACGCAAATTCCAGACATCCCATTAAATACAGATAAGAATTTAAAGATCTATCCCGATAAGCCAGAGCTTTCCAATCAGGTAACAGCAACCGGATTTTCAGGAGTCAAGCAGATCAAATTTGCGCTAATTCCTCAAAAAGCTGGAGAGTTTGTTTTGCCAGAAATTAAAGTGGATTGGTGGGATGTCAAAGAAGAAGTAAAAAAGCAAGCGCTTTTGCCCGCAAGACATGTCCTAGTTAAAGGAGCTCAGGTTGAAGAAGAGCCTGTTGCCATAGCCAAAAAACCTGTTTCAGATTTTGAGAAAGTGTTGTTAGAAGAAAAATCGATACCTTCTGCTTCTTCTTTAATTTTTTTTGGAATGGCAGCTGGCTGTTTGATAGTTTGTTTTATCGGCTTTTTCTTTTATAGAAAATGGGCAGTAAACCCTTTAAGGCAAGCTAGAAAGGCTTTAAAAAAGGCGTGCCTTGCAAACCATGCAAAAGATGCAGAGTATTATCTTCTTTATTTGATGAAAAAATATGAGCCAGGTTTAAAGCCTGTTAATTTAATGAGCATCAAGCCTTTATTTTCAACCGATTTACAACATGCAGTAGACAGGCTTTATTGCACCCTATATGGTGAAGAGAAAAATTGGGACGGCAGAGTGCTTTTAAAGGCCTTTTACAGCTTCAAGCCAAAAAAGAAAAAAAGTGCTAAAACAGAAAAAAGCCTCGCTTTGCAGGAACTTTACCCACAATAAATCATCAAGAAAAGATGCTGGAAAGAAAATCTGTCAACAGGCGCACATCTTTTCCCTTACCGTGTAGGTATGTGTCTTTTATCAGACGCGCATCGTTTTGCAGTTCTTCACTTGCAAATGAAAGCGCACTTGAATCGTAATAGGTGCATTCTAAAACAGTCTCATAATCATTTTGCAGATCTTTTCCCATATATTTAAGAGGGGATGGCGTCTCTTTCATATATTTAAAAAAAATGGCTTCATCAAGCTCATTGGTGCCTTCATATTTGACCAGGTCATGGTAGTGAGCCCTTGTTTCAATCACTCTCATAGCTATTTTCTTGCAGTTTTGCAGCCTTGGGGTTGCCCATTTGAGAATTTGATCATTCAATTTGGCCACAAAAAAGACAAATTCATCATCGTCTTTAAAGCTTGGGTGGATGGAATCAAAATCAAAATATTGATAGTAAGGATCTTTTATGCTTTTTGGAAGTGCATTTTTAGTAAATTCTAAATTAAGTCTCAAGGTTTCATTGGCAAAGGGGAGGGGATTGACATAGTAGGACTTAAGCTCGTTTAAAAAAGAGAAATTGCCTTTGACGGAGTCATTTGCGTAATTTAAAATAATTGCTCGTTCTCGAATTTTTTTAGGGTCTGTACTTCTGATGATTCCGCAATCGTTGTACAGATATTTCCTTAAGAAATCTAAATTACCGGATAAGACAGAACCAGCATATTTGAAAAGATGGACATCTTTGTGTATCATCTCCCAAAAAAAAGGAGCATTATTTGTCAAATCGCCCTTAAGTGCATATTTTAAAACCTTTTTGTTGATGGGCATCGCTTTTTCAAAAAATAACAAGCTTTTTCTGATGTCTGGATGGGCATATTGCATTACGCTTGAATTTTCAGAGAGTGCTTTTAATAAAAAAGACTCTATACTGTTTAGGATGCAAAATTGCATGGCTTTCGGATTTTTTTTAATGAGCCTTAGAGCAAAAACTTCATCTGTTTGCAAGGTAATGGAGGCAAAAGTGATTGCTGTTTCATCAATTTCACTTAGTTCCAAAATAAATTCCGGATCTTCCTTAAGGGAATCAGAAAAGTAAGTGAAAGATTTTGGAATTACTTTAAAGCAGTATTTTGCAAATTCACGATCCTCTAATGCTTGTTTTTGAGAGGAAGCAGCATTTTCTCTCATCAATCTCTCGATAAACCCCGGATTTTTTCGGACAGCTTTGGCTGCATACATCAAACAAGAGCGGTTTAAAAGAGTTTGTTTAAAAATAAAGCTTTCTTTTTTTTTTAAGGCTTTTGCATATTTTAAAGCATCTGGTGAAATTTTTATGGCTTTTTCCATAAAAGCTTCATTTTCTAAAAGGCTTGGCAATGCATATTGAAGGATAAAAATGCCATGAGCAACCATCATTTTCAAGAAAAAATCTTGATCAGACCTTAAAGTATCGGCTGCATAGCGCAAAACAGAAGAGTTTTTTTCCATTTTTTCTTCTACGTACAAAGGATCATTCCTTAAAAGATCAGCGGCAAAGGCAAAAGAGGCGCTATTTTGGTTAGTGGCAGCATCAACTACTGTCTTATTGCTTTTATCCTCACTTAAGGCATAGTATAAAGACAGCCCATCTGCTCTTACACATTCCAGAGAATGTTCCAGATCACAATTTTTTTTATGAACATAAAAAAAGATGACAGCATTTCCAAAGCCCGGTATAAGTAAAAAAAGTTCGCGCAACAGACTGCCTTTTTTTAAAGACGTAAAGTGATGTTTTTTGAAAAGCTCTTCTTTTGGTATTAGCATGGCCATGCTAAAAATTTTTATCAGGCTATAGCCTGTGCTTATAACGGGAATGCATTCATGGTGAGTATTTAAAAAGCTGCAGATTGCATTTAATTGCATATTTTTTTATTGAGATTAATGATTTATTCTAATTAAGATATACTACCTTTTAATAAAAATAAACAGTTTTAAGAGCATGGTGCAAACAGTAACTACCCTTCAGCATGATCAAGAAGTAAATTTATTTTCCTTTGGAAAAAAAGTGGATTCGATCGATCAGACTAACAAGATCTTTGCCCTATTCAAACAAAGTTTTAGCCAACAATTAGTAGAGCTTAAAGCACTTAAGAAAGAAAATGTGGAATTAAAAAATTACTATTCTCTTCTGCTTTACCATAAAGTTTTACATAAGAGCATAGACCTTCTTGCAGAAAAAAAACACACTTTAAAAAAAACAGATTTTGTTTGCTCAAACGAAATATTTTCCATTTCTGAATTGAATAGCTTTTATGCCAAATATTTTCAAAAGTATTGTAAAACGCCTTATCAAATGAGCTGGAAAGCTTGGATGAACAATTCAAGCTTGATTTTTTCACATCCTTATCATTTTCTAAATCCGGGTGAAATTCAACAGAAAAAAGAGCTTGCCGACAAGGGCTACTCCATGATCGATGAGCTTGAAAAATGGATGAGCAGATCTTTTTTGACAGAGAATGAATCTTTTGAAAACCTTGTTTTAAATTTGACAAAAGAATTTTTAGATTGGGCAGATGATCATCCCAAAGCGGCAAGCCATCTTATTTCGGATGTGGCCTTGACTTGTTCTGTCCTGTTAGAAAAAGAGTTGTCAGAAAGGCTTTTTATTGCACTGGACGCTATGATTGTTTCCAGGCTCTTTTTTGATTCTCTTGGCCTTAGTCCAGAATATGAAAAAGTAGAAGATGATGATCTGCTTAAATTTCGGGCGCTTGCAGATTTTATGACTTATTGTCCAAAGATGGCAGCTATTTATAACATTATAAAAAAAACTGCAGGAGGAAGTTCTCAAACACTTTTTAGCTGGGTCTTGAATGCAATTAAAGAAACTGCCGGCACTGCAGCGGCACAAAAAATAGTGCACCTTGTGCCAAAAGGCAAAGAGAAGTTTGTCAGCTTTTTAATCGATACGGTGCGGGGCAAAGAGGTAAGAGAAATTTTAGCCCACCAGCGCTCTCTTGCACTTGTCCAGGTAGCTGGGACTGTCAGAAAAGTCATTAAAAATTCTCATCCTGTTTTATTGTCTTTAGAAATTTGGTGGAAAACGATTTTTGAAGCAACCGGGGAAGAAAGAAAAGAAAGAATTGTGGCGCAAATTTTAATTCCAGTTACTGCAGTTTTTCTCTTTATTGTTGCAACAAAAACGCTCACTTCTTTTGCAGTCTTTTGCTCCATGATTGCTCTCTCTGTTCTTTTAACTCGTTTCATCGATGAAAAAACAAAATTTAGAAGCAAAAGAAAAGTAGAGCAGGAAATTAAAAAAAGAGAAAAGGAACTTAAAAAACGAGCTCTTGAATTTTTTCTTTCAACAAACTCTGAAATGAAACAGCACCTGGCTACTCAAAGCGTAGCATACATTCATGATTTGCAAAAGAGAAACGCACTTAGCATTGTTGCTAAAAGCTCATTTCAACTAAATGATAAAAGCAAAACCTATTTTTATAAAATCAAAGGCAAATATCTGGAAAAATTAAAGAGCTTTGAAAGCGGAAAAATCCTTTCTGCAAGTGAGGCTGTTGCCATCTTTAACGAAGTTTTGAATTTGAAAGAATTGAGAATAAAACTAGAGGGTTGTCAGGATCAAGCGTGTGATGTGATTATTTTTTCCCTTGTGGACGAGCTGATAAAAGAGTGGCTGCAAAAAGCCATTGAAAAGGCATTTAAAGACCAGTTGATAGAATCTTGTGAACTCTCTAATGAAGAACTTAAAACCAAACTGAAAAGTGCCAGCCAGCAGCCTTCATTAGAAAATTATTTTAAGGAAAAAGCCAAGTCTTTTAACAACCCGTACCAAAAAAAGCTCTATAAACGCATCATCAGTCAGCTTGGCAGTGAAAAACAGCACTCTTTCTTTTCTATTTAATATAAAATTTTTTCAAAAACAAAGATAAACAAGATTGTAATAGAATAGCAATATATAGATGCTTATCTTTGTTAAAAATGATAAGTATTTACATTTGCAATTCTATTTATCTTTGTTATTTCTTAAAAACAAGACATTTCTAATTTGCTTGATAATAGGACATTATAAGAGTGAATGGTTTTTCCATTCACTCTTTTTTTATTTAAGAATTGGAATCGATCGGTTTCATCGAGTGGATGGAGCTTAAAATTTGAGCCACTCTTCCATCATCATCTTCATCATAGATATCGCCTACAATCTCTTCAAAAACAGCTTCCATCGTCACGATGCCTGCTTTTTCAGATCGTTCATAGACAATGGCCAAATGAGATCTATGTTCTTGCATGATGCGGAGCGCAGTAAGAAGAGGAGTCGTATCTGGAGTTTTGACAGCAGGGCGTAAAAGCGAGAGCCAATTTTCTTGCTTTGTCTGCAAAAATGCTAAAAATTCTTTTGCATTGATAATACCGATCACTTCATCTTTTTTAACAACAGGCACCCTTGTATGACCAGAAGTGACAAAAATATGTTCGGCATCTTTTAAGGAATGGTCATCATTTAAGTAAATGACATCTGACCAAGGGACTAAAATTTCTTTTACTGTGGTGTTTTCAATTTTTACAAGGTTTAGCACATATTGTTTGCTAGATTCTGTTAGAGCATCAAAACCTATAATTGCTTCATCATAGGCGTGTGTTTCGCTGATGACGTGTTTTTTAGGAAAAGAATTCAAGATTTTTTTAGTAGACCACTCAAAAAAAGTGACAATAGGTCCAATAACGGAGCTAATGCGATGCAACCACGGCGCTGATTTTGAAGCGATGAACATGGGGCGCCTTAAAGCAAGGCTTTTTGGCACAAGTTCACCAATGACGACGTTGATGTAAGTTAAAAAGGAGACAATGAGCAAAATAGACAAAAGCTCTGCCGTATTCTCTTGCAACCCAAGGCGGGAGCCAAGCCAGGGAGCCATGCTCTCTTCAGCTCCAGCCCCTCCAACTGCTGCTGCAAAAGCGCCCAAAAACGTAATGCCAATCTGCGTGATGGACAAAGTGCGTTCTGGATTTTCGCGCAGTTCAAGAAGCTGTTTTGCTTTTTCATTTCCTTGTCGGATCAGCTCCCGAAGAGCTGGCTTGCTGACTGCGATAAAAGCAGTTTCTGAAGCTGACAAGAAAGCATTGATTAGAAGGCAAGTCAGAATGATGACAATTTCAAACATGACATCTGCTCATTAGTGCGGCACCTCTGGTGATTTTGTTTAAGTTCATTTTTTTTGAAACATGATTTCTTTAAGCTTGGGCGTATGTTTTAACATAATTAGATCAGGCTCTTGGTTTAGCTGATTTAAGCGCTCATAAGACCCTCCATCTTGCCATCCTTGTCGCCTTCCTACTTTGACGCGATGGAAAAATTCTTCATCGCGCGACCAGTAATGGTTGATCCTAATTTTATCTGTTACAACGTAGGGGGATTTAGCGCCAGAAAAAACTTTATGATCCGAATTAATCTTATAATGACCGGATTTTAAAATAGCGTAATGAGGGTTTTCAAATTTTTTGACATATTTCGGGCGTACAATTGGTTTTGTCAATAAATTTTCATTAAAATCTTTTGGAGCTTTATAGATCAGATTTTCGATCATCAATTGGTCTTTTTCCACTTTATAGACATGAGAAGTGCCATAAAGTTGCCAATTTACAGCAATGCTTGCCACTTTTTTGTAGTCTTTTAAAAATTCCGGGATGGTTGCAGCTTCAACCGGAACTAAAAACTCATCAGAATCTAAAACGGCAAGCCACTTGATCTTTTTCTTTTTAGAAAGTTTAAGAGCATGGTTATAAGCGCCACATTGGATAGTTGACCATTCTAAAGATGCACTTGGTTTATAGGGCCAGTCGATCAGTTGGACAACGCCAGAGGCAATATAACTTTCAAGCTCTTCTTTGTAAAGGTCGTGGCTTAAATTGTTGTAGAGATAAAAATAGTCGACTCCAACTAGCTTATGGAACTCAATCCACTCTTTTAAGTAGGGAGCCTCATTTTGAAAAATCATGCAGACAGCAAGCTTGTGTTTATAGCGCTCTTTTGCAAAAGAGGGTGGACAAGCAAGAAGCTGAAAAAATAAAAGAAAAAATAGTATGCGTTTCATAAACAGGGCTATTTTATAGGATGCGCTATTTATAAGGCAAAACATTATTAGACTTCTTCCAAAATTCCATTTGATGGCTAAAATTGTTTTTTTTTGGCATCTTTTTTGTAAAATTTTTCAAAAAATCTACTCAAAAAATAGCTAATTTTTCAATCAAAGCGAGTTTTGAAAGAAGTCTATTACGAAAAAAATGTCTAAAATGGTAGTCTTATGAGCTATGAATAAAATTCCTTTTGATTTACCTGCCATTATAGAAGGAGAAGATAAAAGCTCTCCTTTTGTCAATTGTATCCGAAAAAATTACCGCCACATGAAAAAATTTGCGAAAAGGACAATGACTGATTGCTTTCGCATCTATGATGGAGAAGTGGCCGGTTATCCTCTTGCTATCGATTTTTATGCGGGCAAGTTTTGCGTCCACTATTTTTCTCCTTATAAAGATAATGAAGAATTAAAAAATGAATTGGTAGAAAAAACAGAACAAGCCCTATTTGTCCTTTTTCACGCTCAAGAAAAAGAGATTTATTGGAGGACGCGCCATAAGGCAAAACTGACAAGGCAATATGAAAAAACAGGGGAGTCAAAAGAATTTTTTGCAGCTTTTGAATATGGCGCCAAATTTTATATCAATTTGAGAGATTATGTAGACACCGGCCTTTTTTTAGACCATCGGGAAGCAAGGCATTTTGTCTCACTGCAAGCAAAGAGCAAAAAACTTTTGAATTTATTTTCTTATACCGGCTCATTTAGCGTGCATGCTGCCTTGCAAGGAGCTTTATCGACTAAAAGCGTGGACATGTCCAATACCTATACCAAATGGGCAAAAGACAACTTTATTTTAAATGGGATTCCTTTAAAAAATCATGAATTTATCCGCGCTGATTGCTTAAAATTTTTGGACGAAGAAATTAAAAGCGGCGCGCAGTATGACATAATCGTGATTGATCCGCCCACCATTTCCAGATCCAAGAAAATGGATCAGCTTTTTGATGTTCAAGTGGATTATGTGGATTTAATTTTAAAATCTTTAAAATTACTAGTTTTACAGGGCTTTATTTTTTTTAGTACAAACTCAAGAAAGTTCAAGTTTGATGATTCTTTATTCCCTTTTTGCAAAATTAGAGAAGTTTCAGCAAAAACAGTGCCGATTGATTTTCATGATAAAAAAATCCATAGATCTTGGTTGGTGAGTCTGCTATAACTTTTTTTAAAAGGAAGGCTTGTTATGGGAGCAGACATCGACAAAGTAGATGCTTTTTATCTTGGAAAAATTATAGATCCGTTAACTGAAAAAGCAACTGATGCTCTTTTGCAATATGACTCTAAGAATTTGACAACACATGCTATTTGTGTCGGGATGACAGGAAGCGGCAAGACGGGACTTGGAATTGCTTTTTTAGAAGAGGCTGCTTTAAGGAGAATTCCTGCAATTATCATCGATCCCAAAGGGGATTTGACAAATCTTTTATTGACTTTTCCAAAACTGCTCGCTTCGGATTTTTTGCCCTGGATTGACCCTGTGGAAGCTGAAAAGAAAGGAATGAGCGATTCCCAATATGCAGAATTTATTGCAGGTAGCTGGAAAGAGGGTTTGGCAAGCTCTTTTGAAGACGGAGAGCGGATAGAGAAATTAAAAAACTCTGTAGAGATGAACATTTATACGCCAGCTAGTAATGCGGGCATCCCCATTTCTATTTTAAGCTCTTTTGATGCGCCAACTGCTCATTTAAGAGATGACAAAGAGTTTGTAAGAGACCGCATTATTTCTTTGACTTCCAGCCTTTTAAGCCTTCTTGGCATCAGTACAGACCCTATTAAAAGCCGCGAGGCTATTTTAATTTCCGCTTTGATCGACAGAGCCTGGCAAGAGGGTAAAAATTTGGATATTGCAACCCTGATCCAGGAAATTCAAACGCCGAGATTTGACAAGCTTGGTGCTTTAGATATGGAGACGTTTTTCCCGCAAAAAGAGAGAATTGCCCTAAGTGTCAAGTTAAATGCACTTTTAGCCTCTAAAGGCTTTCAGGCTTGGACAGAAGGGATGCCTTTAAATATAGAAGACCTTTTATATACGCCCCAAAAAAAGCCAAGGTTTGCCATTTTTTCTATCGCACACCTATCAGACAGTGAAAGAATGTTTTTTGTGACACTTTTGCTCAATGAATTTTTAGGCTGGATGAGAAGGCTACCGGGCTCTTCTTCTTTAAAAGCAATCCTTTATATGGATGAGATCTTTGGCTACTTTCCACCCACTGCAATGCCTCCTTCCAAACTGCCCATGCTAACGCTTTTAAAAACGGCAAGGGCTTTTGGAGTGGGTGTTTTTCTCTCTACACAAAACCCGGCAGATTTGGATTATAAAGGCCTTGCCAACTGCGGAACGTGGCTGATTGGGAAGTTGCAGACAGAAAGGGATAAAAGCCGTATTTTAGAAGGCTTGAGGGCAGCTTCTAATGGAGAGCTAAATACAGCCTCTTTAGACAAAATGATCTCTTCCATTAAAAAGAGAACATTTATCATGCGCTCCATTTATGAAAAAGATCCCATCATTTTTGAGACACGCTGGACAATGTCTTATTTAAAAGGCCCTATGACACTGCCACAAATTGAGCGCCTGACAGAAAAAAAAGAGCGTGGCTCTTTTATGAAATTTGAAGCCGCTCAAACAAGCAAAATAAGGCCTGTTCTTCCTCCCAATATTGCAGAGTATTTTATCAATCCGGAAGATGGCTTGAAAACAGACTATAAACCCTTTCTTCTTGCAGATGCCAAACTCCATTTTATGGATGCAAAAAATAAGGTGGATGTCTGGGAAAGCTGCAGTTTTTTATTG
>DAORNI010000001.1:46367-55641 GCA_035440845.1 Parachlamydiaceae bacterium
ATTCCGGCAGGAATTGTGCAAGAAAAAAGCATATCGGCTTTTCAAAAAGCTTTTGCGGCTTCCCTTTACCAAAATGAGGCGTTAGAACTTTTTTCTTTGCCGGATTTACAGCTGATTTCAAAACCGGGTGAGTTAAAAGAAGATTTCCGTAAAAAGTGCGAGGCCGCTTTAAAAATAAAGCTGGATGAATCGTTGAAAAAATTAGAAGACAAATATAGCGAGAAATTAGCCGTTTTGAATCTGCGCTTAAAAAGGGCAGAAGATAAGGCCTCTATTCAAAAACAGAATTCTCTTTTACAGAAGATAGAAGCTTTTATTTCGTTTTTATCCACTTGCTTCCAAGCCTTTTTAGGCAAACGTCTGACAAAAAGCACCATCTCTCAAATGGGCATTTCAATGCGACGCGCCGGGCGCATCACAAAAGAGAGCCAGCAAACTGTATTGGCAGAAGATAGTGTTAAATCATGCGAGGAGACAATTTTAGATTTGCAAAACAGCAAAAAAGAGGAAGAGACAAAATTAAAAGAGGCCTTTGAGATGAATTTAAACAGTATAGAAGAGGTTTTGGTCAAGGCAAAAAAAAGCGACATTACCATTGATAATGTCGCTTTAGTATGGAATTAACGTTTTTCCATGGCGTTTTTGATAAGACCAATCACTGCCATCAAAACAGCACCGCCAACACCGCTACTACCGATATTAGCAAGGATAGAGCCAATATCTAAGCCAGTTCCTCCTGTTGCTTGCGCAGCAGCGCCAAAAAGGTTGAGTGCTTGTAATAAATAGCCTCCAAGACCACCACCTAAAATCCCCGACAATGTATTACCTAAAGTTCCAAGGCTCTTATCTGGCATAGCAGCACCCGCGACATTACCGCCAGCTGCTCCGCTTAGCAAGCTAATCAATAAATTAACAATATCCATATAAAAACTCCCAATTGAAGGTTTGCTGTACCTATAAATTAATTTTTAATTTACGACAAATCTTATTTTCTTTTCTTTTAATTTTAAATCGTTCAATTTGGTCAAAAAAAGGAGATGAAATGAAGAAATTTTTATTTGGTTTGACTGTTAATCTTATGCTTGCGCCCTTCTTGTTTTCTGAAGATATCACAGGGTTTTGGAAAACAATCAATGAAGAGACAAATAAAAGACAAAGCGTTGTAGCCATTTATCCTTATCAAAATAAATATTACGGCAGGCTGATTGTGACTTTTGATAACCAAGGTAATTTGTTGGATTCGACGGAAAATCAAAAAGAGAGGGCAAAGGCAGTAAAGGGTCATCCCTATTACGCCGGTCTTGATTTTATATGGGATTTAGAAAAAGAGGGAGACAAATATGTCAATGGCATTATTTTGGATCCTGAAAAAGGAGATGAGTATGCAGCAGAGGCTTGGATTGAAAAAGGAGATCTGATTGTGCGGGGAGAGATTCTTTTTTTAGGCAAAAATCAGACATGGCCAAAAGCAGAAGAGACTGATTTTCCTCTCGGATTTAAAAAGCCCGATTTATCCAAATTTGTGCCTGTCATTCCAGAAGTGATTGAGGAAGACACTTAAATGGACGGCTCTCCATCTCGTTGTCACTTAAATATTCACCTTACGCACTCATAAATTTTACGTAAAAAATTGTTAAGACATAGCCCTTATCGAAGAAACTTAAGCCTCAAAGGGTTGGGTGATGCAGACGAAACAAAAAGCAGTGGCTGTCAGGTGCTGGCAGATATGACTTTATTTCTTGGAATTGGTATTAATTGGTTTCCATGTTATACAGAAATTAACAAGGCAGGTGGCAGATGAGATGGCTAAAAGCTTTTATTGCAGGCATTGTAGTGCCAACTATCATTCTTCCTATTGTTCTATTGATCGCACTCTATCTTGGAAAATCGCAAATCTTATCCGTTGCCTTTTTGCATTTTATTCCTGTAATCTGGGGAATCTGGAACATCCTGTACTTCGCATTTTTCAAAAATATTTTACCAGAAGACCAGAATAAACGCCTTTATATCACGGGAGCCGTTCTTGGATTTCTAATTGCAGTTTACGCCATTTTCTGGCTTGATGTCCCACACCTGATCAACCTGCCAGAATCTTTGCGTTATGCGCCCTTGGTGCTAGCACCTATTTTATACGGTATCCTTTGGCGCTTCCTGGTCAAAGATTTAAACGAAATTCTTTACCTTAAAGATTCGCAAAAGGGCTAGTAAATCCTGGCTTTTTAACAGGCTTTTCTTTGGCCTCTGGCTTTTTGCTGCCTATTTTTGCAGTAAGCGAAATGCGGTTTCTTGCCTCATCTATTTGCAGCACTTCCACCTGTATCTTGTCACCTACCTTGGCAACCTCTTTTGGATCTTTGATAAAGCGATGAGACAACTCTGAAATATGAATAAATCCATCCTGATGCACGCCAATATCCACAAAAACGCCAAAGGCTGCCACGTTTGTGACAATGCCCTCTAGCTTCATCCCTGTTTTCAAGTCTTTTACTGTTAAAACATCTTCTCTAAAAGCTGGCGCTTCAAATGTTTTTCTAGGATCTCTTCCCGGCTTTTTTAACTCCGCAACAATATCTTGCAGCGTTAATTTTCCAATTTCTTCTGCCTCATACTTTTTAAGGTCGATCGTGCAGATTGCGACGTCATTTGCAATCAATTCTTCTAATGAGACATTCAAATCTGCTGCCATCTGCTCCACTAATTTATAACGCTCTGGATGTACAGATGAGGCATCTAACGGATTTTTACTTCCCTTGACGCGCAAAAAGCCAGCCGCCTGCTCAAAAGCTTTTGCTCCAAGCCCAGACACTTCCATTAGTTCAAAGCGGCTTTTAAAAGCGCCATGCACTTCGCGATGCTTGACAATTTTTTTAGCAAGCGACGCATTAATACCGGCAACATAAGAGAGTAGCGAGGCGCTTGCCGTATTTAATTCTACCCCCACATGGTTGACAGAACTCTCGACCACTTCTTTTAATTTATCGTGTAAAAGCGGTTGATGCACATCATGCTGGTACTGGCCAACGCCAATTGCTTTTGGATCTACTTTTACAAGCTCTGCAAGCGGGTCTTGGAGGCGCCTTGCAATAGAGACGGCTCCGCGTATCGTCAAGTCTAAATCAGGAAACTCTTCTCTTGCAATATCAGAGGCACTATAAACACTAGCTCCAGCCTCACTGACAGGAATGACAATAATCCCTTTCAAATGCATTTTAACTAAAAGAGACTTCACCATTTTTTCAGTTTCACGGCCAGCTGTCCCATTACCAATCGCAATCGCAAAAGGGTGGTATTTTTCTATCAATTTAATAAGATCAGCCTCTGCTTGTAAAACAGCTCTTTCTCCCTGACATAAATAGAGGGTCACGGTATCCAAATATTTGCCTGTATCATCCACTACTGCGCATTTGCAACCAGTCCTTAAACCTGGATCAATGCCAATCACCACTTGTCTTCCAAGTGGAGCTGCAAGAAGCAGGTTTTTTAAATTGTCGGCAAAAACATCAACTGCCGCTCTATCAGACTGCATTTTTAACTCGATCCTAAAATCTGTTTCTACACTGGGTAAGATCAAGCGTTTATAGCTGTCTAAAATCGCTTTTTCCAACTGATTTTTAAAAGGCGAGGCCGGATTTAATTTGTAAAGGGCGTTGATTTTTGGAATGACAGAATCTGCTTCAATTTCAATGGAAAGTTTAAGGACATCTTCTTTTTCCCCTCTTCTAATGGCCAAATACCTGTGAGAGGGGATTGTTTTAACAGCTTCCTTAAAGTTGTAATACTGCTCAAATTTTGTCGCTTCTTTTGGTTTTTCTTCCAAAGAAGTAGAAACAACCATGCCTTCTTCTTTAAAAAGTTCACGAACAAGTTTTCTGACCGTTGCATTTTCTGCCACCATTTCTGCTGCAATATCGCGAGCGCCACTTAAAGCGTCTTCCAAGGTCAATACCCCTTTTTCCTCTTGAATAAAAGGCTTTACCTCATCTTCCAAACAAACAGATATTGGCTGTTCCAACAAGCGGCAAGCCAAAGGCTCTAAATCCTTTTCTCTTGCAATGGAGGCTTTTGTTCGCCTTTTGGGCTTGAATGGAAGGTATAAGTCTTCAAGCTCTGCTTTAATTTCACAAACTTCAATTTTTTGTTTTAACTCATCTGTCAGCTTGTTTTGGCTTTTGATCGATTCTAAAATAACAGTTTTTCGCTCATCCAACTCCTTCAAATAACCAAAACGCTCTTGAATGACACGGATGGCCACTTCATCCAAGTTGCCAGTCGCTTCTTTCCTGTATCGTGCAATAAAAGGGATTGTATTACCACCTTCTAAAAGCAGGATCACCGCCTCAATATTTTTTAAGCTGATATTAAATTCTTCTGATAGTTTAAGTGCAAAATCTTTCATTTTTAGCCTGAATTTTTAATAGGCAAAACTTTATCATCCTCTCCATTTAAATTGCAAAAATATTCAAAGACGAGTTCACGATCCTGTTTGTGAGCAGGAGAAAAATCGCATATATCCATAAATGTATGATTGACCCTATTTTGAATAAATGGATCTGCTGCATAAATGATAGAGTCAAAAGATTGGAAAAATTTCCTGAAGCCGTTGAAGTTCATGAAATGCTCGATAAAACGCCTTCTCTAGCATCGATTCATACCGCGCTAAAGTGTGCATGGTAATCTCATTTTTGAGTGTTATAAATATGGAAAATAAAATTTAAATTACTATATATCTTTATTTCTTGGAATTGGCATAATAGGCAACATAAAAAAAACATTGTTTTTTTAACTAATTATAATTATTATATAAACTTTTAATAACTTTATTAAGTTTAATAATGAATCAATTATATAGTATAAAAAACCTTTCATTTTCTTACAAATTCGGGAAGATGCAAGTCAATGCTTTAGCTAAGGTCTCACTAGAAATTAGCCAAAATTCTTTGGTCTGTTTGTCTGGTCCTTCCGGATCTGGCAAATCCACCCTTCTCAACATTTTAGGCCTTATTGAGCCAATACAGGAAGGCAGCGTCTTTTTTAATGGCCTATCCTTTACCGATTTGTCCGAAAGCGAAAAAAACCGGATAAGGCGCTTTGAGATCGGTTTCGTTTTTCAAAAATTTCATTTACTTCCTGTCTTGACTGCTGAAGAAAATGTGGAATATTTTTTGGCAAGGCAAGGCATTAAGCCTATTTTAAGAAAAGAATTAATAGGAGATGCCTTAAATGCGGTTGGTCTTTATGAAATGCGCGGCAAAAAGCCGTTTGAAATGAGCGGGGGTCAGCAGCAAAGAGTTGCCATTGCAAGAGCTCTTGTAAAGCGGCCAAAGGTGATCATTGCAGATGAGCCAACAGCCAGTTTAGACCAAAAGACAGCAAAAGAAGTGATGGAGCTTTTGCAGACTCTTGTCGATAAAAAGCAGATGAGTGTTGTACTGGCAAGCCATGATCCCATGGTGCATGCTTATTCAAACCAGCATGTGGAAGTTGTCAATGGAGGTTTAAAATGCATCTAATCACGGTTTCTTTTAAAAATTTATTTAGAAATTTAAGGCGTACCTTTGCCATTCTCATGACACTTGCAGTGGGTACGAGCGCTCTTTTTTGCTTTGATGGTTTTATCAAAGGCGTGTTGCATCAATATGCAGAAGGCACCATCCATGCACATTACGGACATGGGCAGCTGCATGAAAAAGGTTATAGGGAAGCTTTTTATGAGAGCCCAAAGGAGCATTGGATAGCAAATTTTGAAGAGTTTAAAGCAGAATTGAAATCTCAAGATGATGTTTTGCATGTTTTTCCGCGCATTAATTTTGCAGCGCTTTTAAGCCATGAAAAAAAGCAGGCAAGCGGTATTGGCCAAGGCATTGATGGCAAAGAGGAAGCTGCCTTTTTTTACGGTTTGAACATTGAAGAAGGTGTACCGCTTGGAGATTCCCAAAATGGAATGATCCTTGGAAACGGACTTGCAAAGGCTTTAAATGCCCATATTGGAGATAGCATCAAAATTGCAGCAGAAGGAAATGAGATCCATTTAAAAGTCGCTGGCATTTTTCATACAGGGTCTAAAGATTTTGACGATAAAATGTTTCGCATTCCTTTAAAGGCAGCTCAAAGTCTTTTAAAAACTGCTCGCGTTGAAACTATCTCTTTAGGGCTAAAATCGCAAGAATCATGGGAAAAAATAGCCAAGTTTGCAGAAGAAAAATTTCCGGCATTAGAGGCTGTTTCTTTTGATGTTTTAGATGCCATTTACTACCAGCATTCTGTCAATTGGCTAGAGAGCCAATTTCAGACCGTGCAAATGATTATTTTGCTAATTGTGTTGCTTGGTATTTTTAATACGGTTTCTACCATTGTGTTGGAAAGAAGGCAAGAAATTGGGAATTTGCGCGCCAATGGAGAATCAGTTTTTGACATCATGAAGCTTCTTTTATCAGAAGGCGTTATTTTAGGTATTTTAGGCGCCTCCTTTGGCATTTTAATTTCTTTATTTTTAAATGCAACTCTTTTAAAAAATGGAATTACAATGCCGCCAGGCCCTGGATTGACACGCGATTTTGTCGCGTACTTTCAGATGGATCTTTACATGGCATTGCCTATTATTTTCATGGGCGGAACAGCTGCTTTTATTGCGACGTTTTCTTCTGGATTAAAAGTTGCAAAAATGCCAATTGGCGAGGCTTTGCGCTCTGTTTGAACGAAGGTTTTAAATGGACAGATTCCATCAGCTGACAAAGCAAGAAGAGGTCATTATTGTGCACAAAGGGACAGAGCGTCCTGGAAGCGGAGAATATGAGGGCAAAAAAGAAGCTGGAATCTATCTTTGCAGGCGGTGTGACTCTCCTCTTTATTTATCATCCGACAAATTTTTATCCCATTGCGGCTGGCCAAGCTTTGATGATGAACTTCCTCAAGCAGTTATCAAGCAGCAAGATGCAGATGGAAGACGCATTGAAATTTTATGCGACAGATGCAAAGGTCATCTTGGACATCTTTTTATCGGCGAAGAATTGACTGAAAAAAACAAGCGTCACTGCGTCAACTCTTTATCTTTGCGCTTTATTCCGGCTTTTACCAAAGAAGGGTATGAAAAGGCTATTTTTGCAGGCGGCTGCTTTTGGGGCATCCACTATTTTTTTCAAAAATTAGAAGGTGTGAAGCAGGTTCATTCTGGTTATATAGGCGGCATGAGTGTCAATCCTACTTATGAGGAGGTCTGTTCTAAAAAAACAGGACATGCAGAGGCTGTGGAACTCATTTTTGATCCTAAAGAAACCTCTTACGAAAAACTAGTGAATTATTTTTTTGAAATTCATGACGGCACACAGTACATGCAGCAAGGACCAGATATTGGAGAACAGTACCGCTCTGCAATTTTTTATTTAACAGAGACACAAAAAGAGATAGCTGCTAAAATAATTGAGAATTTAAAAAAATCGGGATCAAAAATAGTGACTCTTTTAGAGCCGGCCTCTTATTTTTATGAAGCGGAAGAGTACCATCAAGATTATTGTAATAAAACGGGCAGGACGCCATCTTGCCATAAAGGTTAACATATGGAAAATGAGCAAATAGAAAAGAGAGTGAATTTTAAGTACAAAGGATCTTACTTTTGGCTTGTCTTTTGGCTCCTTATTTTTTTTCCTGTCTCCCTTACGCTGGTTTTTTTGAACACCTCTTTTTTTGTGGACAACACCTCTTACCGCTTTAATTATGAGGCAAACAGATTTTGGCCGCTTTTTTGGGCATTTATCTTTTTTCCGGTAACGATTTTGCTCTTTATTTTAAATGGTGCTTTTTTAATTACCTCTCATGATTCTGCCAAAATTCAATAACGGCTGTCCAAGCCTGCTTTTAGCGCCCATGGAAGGAGTGGGTGATCGCGCTTTTAGAAAAGCGATGTCTTTTATGGGAGGCTTTAGCGAAGCCATCACCGAATTTATCCGCGTGCCAACAAACGCGCATGTCAAAAGCCTTGCAAAAGTGTACGACAAAGAAGAGACCCTCCCAATACCTCTTGCAGCCCAGCTCATGGGGCAAGATCCTGGCTTAATGGCTGAAATGGCAGTTGAAATAGAAAGTAGGGGAGCACCTCGCATCGATTTAAACTGCGGTTGCCCTTCTAATACAGTAACAGGAAAAGGTGCTGGCTCTTCCCTTTTAAAAGACCCTGATCTTTTGCACAAAATTGCAAAAAGCATGGTGCAAGCTGTAAAAGTCCCAGTCTCTTTAAAGATGCGCTCTGGATATGAAAATACTTCCCTTTTTAAAGAAAATTTGAAAGCAGCAGAAGAGAGCGGCGTTAAATTTATTACGCTTCATCCAAGGACAAAGGTGGAAGGATATGGCCCTCCGGCTAATTGGGATTTGATTGCAGAGGCTAAATCGATCTTAAAAATACCCCTTGTTGGAAATGGAGATATTTTAACTGTCGAGGATGCTTTAAAAATGCTTAAAAATACAAGGTGTGATGCTTTGATGATCGGACGTGGCAGTATTATCAACCCCTTTATTTTTCAAGAGATCCAAAGTCATTTTTCTGGTACACTCTACAAGCGCTCTTACGAGATGCTAGAGAACTATTTGCAGATTTTTACCGCATCATTGCCAGTTGAGATGCAAGAGAGGGGAAAGATCAACAAACTCAAGCAGTTAATGGGCTTTCTTTTTAAAAGCACTGCCTTTTTATTAGAAAAGCGCGAAGAGATGTTGCGTCAAACACCAGCCTCCCTCACCGATTTTCTAGAGTATGTAAAACCATCTTTGCGGTGTCTTAAGTAAATAGTTGCTTACCAAAAGCCAAGTAGCTTCCACCAAAGAGAGCCAAGGCCTGCCCATATGATGAGGAAGAAAATGCTCATGATAAAGCCCATCTTCCACCACGATTTCAAATTGACATATTCAGAGCCAAACAAAATAGGAGCACAACCCGTGCCTTAATGAGTGAGGCACGCAAAAAGGCTGCTGCAGAAGCTCAAAGAGAGACCAAGTAGATAAGGGGGCGTGCCAAGTGCAATGCCAACTGCTAAAAAAGCTGCAAGCATAGAGGTTATGTGCGCCGTATTGCTTGCAAAAAGATAGTGACTATAAAAGTAAATGATCACTAAAAATGGAAAAGCGAGGATGCTGGGTGCTCCTTGCAGCAGGTATTGGATATGGCCGCTTATCCATTTTGTAAGTCCCAAATTGTTAAGGTAAGCAGCGATCATCATTAAAGTAGCAAACCAGATCAAAGTGTCCCACGCTTCATGCTCTTTTTTGATGTCTTCCCATGTCA
>DAORNI010000001.1:55670-65160 GCA_035440845.1 Parachlamydiaceae bacterium
AATAGAAACACCCATCAAGGCAACCGTTGTACTCTCAAGGCCAAAATAAGGCTCCCCAAAAATCCAGAGCGTGACCAGCATGACAAAGACTGCAAACGTGATCCATTCATACAAAGATATAGGCCCCATTTTTTGCAGGTGCTCGTCCGCAATTTTTTTAGCTTCCGGAGTGCTGGTGATAGTGGGAGGATAGAGCTTGTACACAATGTAGGGGACTAAAACAAGGCTCAATATCCCAGGAAGAGAGGCTGCAAGTGCCCAGCTGCCCCATGTAAGGTTTATGCCCATGTCTTGCAATATAGCAATCACAAGAGGATTTCCAGCCATGGCTGTCACAAACATGGCGCTTGTGATAAGGTTGACGTAATAGGCGGTTAAAATAAGGTAGCTGCCGATCAGTCTTTGCGAATGCCGCTCTGGTGTGCTTCCAAAACTAATGGCAAGAGATTTTACAATGGGGAAGATAATGCCGCCAGCTCTTGCTGTGGCACTTGGAATAGCAGGGCTTAAAAAAAGCTCTGTTGCAGTAATGCCATAAGAGAGTCCAAGCGTCTTTTTTCCAAAGAAGCGGACAAAATGGTAGGCGATACGCATCCCAAAGCCTGTTTTGATAAAGGATTTTGAAATTAAAAAGGCAGAGACGACAAGCCAGATGATCGGGTGGGAGAAGCCGCTGAAAGCCTCTTTCATGGTAAGTGTGTTTGTAGCAATCAAAAGGGTCAGCGCTAAGAAGGAGAGACCTCCCATGGGGAGTGCCTTGCCGATAAGGCCAACAATCAAGGCTGCAAATATGGCAAGAAGCTGCCACGCTTTTGGTTCAACTCCAATTGGCGTTGGAGTTAGCCAAATAGAGGCTCCTATTGCAATGGAGAGTAAAAAGGGGACTAACTTAACCCCTGTGTAAACAGGTTTTTTTGCATGACTATCTTGCATGGAGTGCTCCAGATAAAAAAAGCACTATACATGGCTTAAAATTCTTGTGTCTATCTATTTTTTTCTGAAAGCTCTTCCCAGCGTATAAAAAGAGCTTCCAAAACTTTTTCAGCATCGGCTAGTTCTTTATAGGCTTCCAGTGATTTTTTAGGGTCTTTTATTGTTTCTGCTGCTTCTAAAAGCTTTTGAAGAGTTAAAATTTTATTTTCCGCTTTGATGATCGCCTCTTCCATCCCGGCAAGCTCCCTTTGTTCGTTATAGGAGAGCTTTTTAAGAGATGGATTTGGTTTTTTGACTTCTTTTTCTTGACGAGCTGCTTGCACCTTATTTTTTTCTGCTGAAGCTAAAGCCTCTTCCCATTGGGCATAATCGGCAAAAAATTCTCCTTTGCCTTTTCCAAGGCCTAAAATAGTCGTGCAGACATTGTCCATGAGACAGCGATCATGCGAAATCAAAACAATAGCCCCTGAAAACTCTTTTAAGCTCTCTTCCATGACTTCTAATGTTTGAATGTCAAGGTCGTTTGTCGGCTCGTCCAGAAATAGGATGTCGGCAGGTTCCAGCATCAGTTTGGCTATTAAGATACGCGCTCTTTCACCTCCGGACAAAAATTTAACCGGCATTTCTAACCGCTCTTCTGAAAAAAGAAATTTCTTTGCCCAGCCATTGACATGGATCTCTTGGCCACGGTAATTGACAACATCGCTAGTTGGGGACAGTGCACGCCTCAAACTGGCGTCGTTTGAGATATTTTCCCGGTGCTGGTCAAAATAGACAAGTTTTAAGTTGTCTGCATATTTAATAGTGCCTGCATCTTGTGTCACCATGCCGGCTAATATTTTTAAAAGGGTTGTTTTTCCAGTTCCATTTTTTCCGACGATGCCAAGACGAGTTCCAGGGGAGAGTGTGATATCCAAATTAGAAAAAAGCTCTTTTCCAAGGGATTTGGAAATGTTTTTAGCGGTAAGAAGCTTTCTTGTTTCCCTCTCAGATGCAGAGAAGTTAAGGTCGACTTTGTTGATTTTGTTGCGCGATTTGACATCTGATAGCTCTGATATAAGCGTTGAGGCTTTTTCTATGCGAGCTCTTGATTTTGTAGTCCTTGCTTTTGGAGATCTTTTGAGCCACGCGATCTCATCTCGTACTTTAGAGCTTAAACCGCGCTCATATTGCAGCTCTGCTTTTAAAAAGGCCTCTTTGCGCTCATAAAAAAGCTCTAACGAGCCGTCCGAAATGAAAAGGCCGGTTTTATAGCAGCGGTTCAACTCAATGATTTTACTGCAAGTGTTCTCAAGAAAATAGCGGTCGTGACTTACAACTAAATAAGCTGTTTTTTCGCGGTTTAAAAATTTTTCTAGCCAAAGAATGCCTTCCAAATCCAGGTGGTTTGTGGGCTCATCTAATAAAAGTAGATCGGGCTTTTTCATTAAAGCGCGTGCAATATCCAATCTTTTTTTCCAACCGCCAGATAGCTTGGCAGCACTTTGGGAGTAGTCGGTAAATTGCGCTTTTGCAAGGAGCGTTCTGGCCAGTGTCAGCGTTTCAGTTTCATCGCCTTTTGGGATTTCTGCCGTTAAAATTTCTTCCAGGGGCGCATCTTCAAATTCTGGCGATTGGCTGGCGTAACCAATAACTAGTCCCTGTTTTTTAGAAATAAAGCCAGAATCTTCTTTCTCTTCTCCTATGAGGATTTTTAAAAGGGTCGACTTACCGGCGCCATTTGGCCCTAAAAGACCAATTTTATCCCCTTGTGAAATTGTTGTAGAAATATTTTCAAACAAGATGGCCGTGCCATGGGCTTTTGATAGAGAATGTAGAGTAAGAAGTGCTGTCATAAGAAATATAGTAGCATAACGTTTGAAATAAAATAAGTGAAAAGATAGAATTGGACTCTTGATTAAAACTCCTCTTACGCAAAGTTGATTTATGTAAGGCGGGTTAAAAAACACCATAACGAAAAGGATTAAATATGAGCGAATTTATTCAAATGCCTGATGTCAATGAGCTTAAAGAAGAACTTGCAGTTGCAAGACAAGATATTCAAGAAGCTGTACAAGATGAGCCGGAATTTGCAGAACAGAGCAAATTTTTGTTAGAAATTTTATCATCCATCGATGCTAAAATAGCTGGCCAAAAAGATTTAAGCGCTCTTTCAAAGAGCGACCAGATCTCTATTCTAGCACACTTGAACCTATTTTATAGCATGCTAGAAGATATGTTTGGCGATTCTTTAGAAGATTTTGACGACGAAGAAGACTTCGATTTTGATGAAGAAGACGAAACTGTAGAAAGCGAAGAAGAATAAGCTTTTAATTTTTCTGCACACGATATTTTTCTGCCGCCATGAAACGGGGGCAAAAAATATCGTGTGCAGATCAAAAGGTAATTTAAATAATATCCTTTATAACATTGTTTGCATTTCTCTTTTTATCGGCTTGTTTTTTTAAATATATGGCTTATGGGTGCTCGTATTTTCAGCCATCTTTTTTGATCTTTATCCCGGAAGAAGCTTTTTAACTTAAGTTTTCTAGTTTTTCTCCTCGAACTTCAGGTTTTTTTCTCGCAGTTTTATTCAAAAAATTCTTTGTGGCTATTTTAAAAATATAAAAGCAGACAATTTTTGCTGTTACCATATTCATGGCTCTATGGTTAATTTAACTCATTACCCCACGTGTGAAGGTGCGGTGCTTAATGAAATTAATTACCAAGCCGTGAATACAGCGATAGCAAAAATTATCCTGTACAGAGTATGTAACCTGAGTTTTGAATTTATCTTCTTGAAATTCAGGTATTTTTTTCGATGAGTTTTATAATTATCGATTTTGTCATAAATCAGAAACTGCTTGGTCAGATTCATTTCTTCCCACTTTTTAGCAAGCGGTTGCATGATTCGATAAGATGTGTTCTTATTTTGACCATTTTTTAAATGACTTTTTGGCGCAAGATAACTGAAAAGAGTCATCAAGCAACCAATATTTTGAAGTCTCAACGTTTATATCAAAAGTTGTACTTAAGTCTTTTACCTTGAGCTTCTAAATGAGTTAGAGCGGCCTTTTTGCGGGCGTCTTCTGTTTTGATTAAAAGGAGGTCTTTTATTTTTATTAGAAGATCCCTCTTTAAAGCGGCCGTTTTCTCTCATTTTTGGCTCAAAACCAGGCACCGTATGAATGTCAATTTTTTTGCCTGTAAATTTCTCGATGTTGCGCACAAGATGATGGTCTTTGTCAGAGGCAAAAGACATCGCAATACCTGTTCCGCCAGCGCGGCCTGTGCGACCAATGCGGTGGACATAATCTTCTGCTACTTGCGGTAAGTCAAAGTTGATGACGTGAGTGATTGATAAAACGTCGATGCCTCGTGCGGCAACATCTGTTGCAACGAGCACGCGGACAGAGCCTTTCCTTAAGTTTTCGATGGTGCGGCTTCTTTGGCGCTGGTTCATGTCGCCATGCAAAGAAGCAGCTCTATGGCCCATATCAAGTAAAAGATCAGTTAATTCATCGGCATTTCTTTTTGTAGCTGTAAAAATAATAGTCTGATTGATGTCAGGGCCAATCAAAAGATGCTCTAAAAGGCGGTGCTTATGGCTTAAGTTGTCTACATAATGAAGGCGCTCTTCGATGTTTTCTGTTTTCATCATGGTAGGCGCTACGTTAATCTCTTTTGGAGATTTGAGCAGACGGTTTGAAAGGTCTAAGACAGTGCCTTTCAATGTGGCCGAGAACATGAGGGTCTGGCGTGTTTTTGGTGTCGCTTTTGCAATTTGCTCTACAGGTTCAATAAAGCCCATGTCCAGCATGCGGTCTGCTTCATCTAAAATAAGCATTTCAAGCCTTGAAAAATCGATGCGTCCTCTTTCCATATGATCGATCAAACGACCAGGTGTTGCTACTAAAATTTCTACCGGGCGTGAAAGCTCTCTGTTTTGAACAGGGTAGGGGGCTCCGCCATAGATGCAAACTGTTTTAACACGAGCTAGATGTTTGCTGAATTTAACGGCCTCATTGGCAACTTGCATGGCAAGTTCTCTTGTGGGAACTAGAATTAAAATGCGAGGACCCATGCTTTTTATTGGAGATGGAACAGTTAATTTATGCAAAGCGGGAAGAATAAAAGCAGCCGTTTTGCCAGTTCCTGTTTGTGCAGATGCCCTAATATCTTGGCCGCTTAAAACTGTAGGGATTGCCTCTTGTTGGATAGGAGTTGGCTCTGTAAACCCAAGTTCAGTGATACCTTTTAGGATGTTTTCATGTAAATTTAGATCTTTAAAACTTTTAGGATTCATTTATGTTTGACTTTTTGTTAAGTGTAAAACAAAGATCATAACATAAAGTTTTAATAAAAGATAGCAGTTTTATAAATTTTAAATAGCATTAAGCGATTGTAACCTCTTTGCACAAGTAGACATCTTGGATAGCATGAAAAATTTGAATGCCTTCTTTTAAAGGGCATTGAAATGTTTTTCTGCCGCTGATCAACCCCATTCCACCAGCCCTTTTGTTGATGACCGCCAACCGGACAGCCTCTTGTAAATTATTTTTTCCAGAAGCACCGCCAGAATTTATAAGTCCCAAGCGCCCCGAATAATTGTTTAATACCTGGTAGCGGCAAAGATCGATTGGGTTGTTTGAGGTAAGCTCGCTGTACATTTTTTCATCAAATTTGCCGTAAACGCCTTTTTCATTTAAGCTTTTATAGCCCCCATTGTTAGTGGGCAATTTCTGCTTGATGATGTCTGCGCCAATAGTTGCCCCCAAATGGTTGGCTTGTCCGGTCAAATCTGCGCTTTCATGATAGTCCACTCCATTTTGCTTAAAATTTGAATTTCTTAAGTAGCACCATAAAATAGTGACAAGGCCAAGCTCGTGAGCTCTTGAAAAAACTTCGCTGATCTCGTTGATTTGTCTATCGCTCTCTTCTGATCCAAAATAAATGGTGGCGCCAACGGCTGCTGCTCCCATGTTATAAGCTTGCTTGACGTTTGCAAAAAGAATTTGGTTGTAGTGGTTGGGGTAAGTTAAAAGCTCATTATGGTTGATTTTCATGATGAAGGGGATTTTATGGGCATATTTTCTGGCAACCGCCCCTAAAACTCCCAAAGTGGAAGCGACAGCATTACAGCCTCCTTCAATAGCAAGTTTTACAATATTTTCTGGGTCAAAGTAGTCGGGATTGGTAGCAAAAGAGGCGCCAGCTGAGTGTTCAACACCTTGATCGACTGGTAAAATTGAGAGGTAGCCGGTTCCTTTTAACCTTCCATGGTCAAAGAGACGCTGCAGGTTGTTTAAAACAGGAATTGGCCGATCACTTTCCAAATGCACGCGGTCTAGCCATGAGGCTCCCGGCAGCAAAAGCTTTTCTTTTGGAATCGTTTTGCATGTATGTGTGAGCAGGTTCTTGTCTTCTTTTAGCTCTTTTTGAATTTCATGTAGCGTCAATGCCATTTTAACCTTTCTTGTAACACTTTTTCTTGTGGATTTAAGATAGCATCTCTTTTTTCAAAAGCCAATCAGATTGTAGGCGTTATAGTTAAATCATTTAAAATAAGTTGTTTATGTGTTTAATATAAAAAAATTTGTTGTCAAAAACAAAAAAAAGAGGATAGTGAAATTTAGATGTTTTGTTACCTGGCAAGGAGTGTTTTCCGGGACAGCTCCTCTAAAGCTTTCGGTAAAAAAACTTAAAGCTCTAGCTTTTTGAATAAGGTATTTAAAGAGTTGGGCACTATTTAAATCGTTCCGGTGAGGGAGATTGCTATGAAAAAGTTTATTCAACTAAGCGCTATCTTTTTTGGCCTTCTCATGACCCAAAGTGCTTTTTCTCAAAACTATGACGATCAATCAAACAGCACAAACTTGAACGGCTGCTGTCCAACAGAAGCTGCAAGTTCAGACTGTCCATGTGGTGAACAATGGACACTAATGTGCCACCAACAACCTTGCTACTACAATGATTGGAAATGCGTAGAGGAAAAAGTTCCTTGCAAAAGACAATGCACACGCTATGTTCCAAAATACTATGAAGTTAGCCGCTGCAGATATGTTCCACAACACTATAGTGAAACATACTGCCGTTATGAAAAAGAATGCTACGAAGTAGAAGATTGCAGAACATGCAAAAAATGGGTTTGCGAGCAAAAATGCAAATATGTACCAAGATACTATTGGAAACATACATGCGGAGATTCTCAAGTTGCAAAACCAGCTTCTTGCCAATAATTTCTTATAGTTAGCAAAGTAATAATAGGCGCCTTAAATTTTTAAGGCGCCTATTTTATTTCTTCTGACAGTTCAAAAACGCGTGTCAGTTCAAAGCCATTGGCTCCAAGTTGTACAGAAAAAGCAAAAGCTAATGCTGGATAAGTCACCGTAGGCAGCGCAAAAAAACCAACAGTTGCTGCTGTTATCAGCGGCATTTTATTAGTAAGGGATTCAAGCCAGGTAAGTTCTTCATTCTGTGCTTCCGGTTTAAAAAGCGTATTCCATATCCTATTTGTTTTTTTTAAGGACTCTTCTGGAAAGGTAAGTCCAAGAAAGCTCCCAAAAGCTAAAGTTATTGGCTTTTCTTTTGCCATATAATACAAAAGGACAGCAGCTGTCGCTATTTTTGCAGTTTTAAAAGGTTCACTGCTTGTGGAGCTTCCTATCATTATTAATTCCTTTCTATCTTTTTTAGAAAACTATGATATACCATTTTGAGATTTTTTTGAAACTTAACTTTATTTTTTAAGCCCAAAGTCATATAGTTTACTGTATGGAAGATGATTTAAGCTTTAACCTTTCTAAAAAGGCAAAAGAAAAATTAAAAGATAAAAAGTGGCTTAAAAAGCAGCTGGAAAAAGGGAAGTCTCCTCAAGAACTTTTGGGATTTTCAGACGAGGCAATGCTTAGATTTTATACAGCCGCTTATAAACTTTTTGAGCACCATCATTATGAGGATGCTGCAAATGCCTTTTTGTTTTTGATCACCCTTAATTCGTTTCACCACGATTACTGGCTTGGTCTTGGCATGTCGATACAGCTTTTAGGCGATTATGAGGCCGCAATTGATGCTTATGAAATGGCAGCCATCTGCAAGCTTGAAAGCCCGGTTCCCTATTTTTACCTTGCCAAGTGCTTGTTTGCCATCCATGACAGGGAAAGTTCTGTTCAGGCGCTTGATTTGGCCATTGAATATTCAGGAGATGAATTTCAGTTTGCAGACCTTAAAGCTCAGGCAATTGCAGCTCGCGATCTTCTCTTAAAAGATTTTACTTAAGGATTTTTTTTACTGATGCATATTTTAATTGCAGAGCGCTTAAAGCCTTTTTCACACTCTTTAAAAAACTCTGTCATCATACCAGGAACGCATCTTTTTATAGAAGTTTATCCGGCGTTTATTTTAGTTCATAGCTTGTCTAAAGACAAACCGGAGCTTGTTTCTAAAATTGAAATAAATCTAGAGGGTCCAGTCAGCAAATTTACGGTGCAGCTCAACTTGGAAAAAGGGTATCTGCTTGTTTTTGGAGACAGTGCATCCGGCTATTTTCGCTACAGGCTCTCTTTTTCTTTAGACGAAAAGAAACTCTTTATTGCTGTTGAGAAAGAAGGAAAAAAAACTTTGGTGTTCAAGCAGATATTTGGCACCTTTCTTTTGCATATGGGACAAAATCCTGATGAATTCTTAAGCCCTGAGAGATTGTCTCTTGGAAATCACAAACAACAAGATTTTGAACTGATCAAAAGACGGCAAGATTTAAAAGAAATTTTACCTATTTGGCTGAAAACAGGCGGTTTTTATAAAGAGGTTCCTGTATTTTTAGATGAAGGAACTGGCAGCTTGTTAAAGGAAATTGAAAAAGCCATTGAAAAAAGCGACACAAATCATTTGTCTGATCTTTTTAAGACGCTTTTTAACTCAAGCTTTGAGGGAATGATGGTGCCAAGTTTGACCGACCTGACACATCAAGGACTTAAATTGCCTCCTGTAAAATCTTTAGCATCGCCACTTTTTTTGCTCTCTTATGGAGCAAAGCTGATCCGCTCACTTTTTGTCCGATTTAAGAAAAACAAGCTTGAACTATTGCCAGCGCTGCCAAAAGAATTTCATTCCGGCCGGTTTTTGCATGCAGTGCTTGAAAACGCTGGCATGCTCGACTTGGAATGGAGCAAAAAAACGATGAGACGCATGATTCTTTTTGCAAATAAAACTTTTGCATTAGAGCTAAAATTGCCAAAAGAAATCAAGCGCTTTCGGCTTAAAAGTAACGGGACAAGCGAATGGATAAAAACTGGAACCTGTCTTAAAATAGAAAAAGACAATCACTATTTTTTTGACCGGTTTGAAAAATGAAAAAAGTTATCATCACAGGGGATAGTTTTGATCCCCATGTTTTTTTGGGTCTGCATACAGACAAAAAAGGGCAGGTCATCCGTCTTTTTCGTCCTGGAGCTAAAAGCTTGCATCTGGAAGTACTAGGAAAAATTGAAGAAGCAACATTGATAGATGATGCCGGTCTTTTTGAGTACCGCATCCAAGGTGATAAAATAAACCGTTTGGATTATCGCATCTACCACCA
>DAORNI010000001.1:65186-68307 GCA_035440845.1 Parachlamydiaceae bacterium
CAAAGCGGGCTTTTAGCTCACGATCCTTACGTATTTTTGCAAGCAACTGGCGAGCTTGACCAGTACCTTTTTAGCCGAGGCGTCCATTACCGCATTTTTGATGTATTAGGAGCTCATCTTACAGAGCACGAAGGTGTAAAAGGAGTGCGCTTTGCTGTTTTTGCGCCCAATGCAAAGCGCGTTTCTTTAGTGGCTGACTTCAACCACTATGATGGCAGGGTCAACCAGATGCGCTCTTTGGGACATTCTGGTATTTTTGAAATTTTTATTCCGGGATTGCAAAAAAATGAGAAATATAAATTTGAGATCAAATCTCAAGATGGGACGATCAGGATAAAATCAGACCCTTACGCCTTTCAAGCAGAAATGCGTCCTAAAACAGCCTCTATTGTGACCGATCTTTTAGAATTCAAGTTTACAGACGATGTCTGGATGCAAAAAAGAAAAGAGAAGTACAAGCCAAACAAGCCAATGCTGATCTATGAAGTGCATCTTGGCTCCTGGAAAAAAAAAGAAAACGCATTTTTAAATTACCGGGAAATTGCAAAAGAGCTTAGCTCTTATTGTCAGGAGATGGGATTTACGCATGTTGAGTTTTTACCAATCCAAGAACATCCCTTAGATGAGTCCTGGGGCTATCAAGTGTCTGGTTACTATGCTATTACCAGCAGGTTTGGCTCTTTGCAGGATTTCCAGTGGCTTGTCAATCACTTACACGAAAATAATATTGGCGTTTTGCTCGATTGGGTGCCAGGGCACTTTCCAACAGATGATTTTTCTTTAGGGCTTTTTGACGGGACGGCTCTTTATGAGCATGCCGATGAAAAGCAAGGGTTGCATCCGCACTGGACGACCTATGTTTTTAATTATGGCAGATATGAGGTTTCTAATTTTTTGATTGCCAATGCTCTTTTTTTATTTGAGTACATGCATGTGGATGGTTTAAGGGTAGATGCCATTGCCTCTATGCTCTATTTGGATTACGGGAGGGAAGATGATTTTATCAGAAACAAACAAGGCGGCAATGAAAATTTTGAAGCGATTGAATTCATCAAGCATTTAAACTCCATTGTGCATCAAAAATTTCCAGATGTTTTGATGATAGCAGAAGAATCTACTTCGTTCCCTGGGATGACGCGTCCTGTTACAGATGGCGGCCTTGGATTTGATTTGAAATGGAACATGGGCTGGATGAACGACACGCTTAAGTATTTTTCCAGAGACATGCTGTATCGCACCTATCATCAAAATGAGTTGACATTTAGCCTTCTTTACGCTTTTTCAGAAAAATTTGTGCTTGTTTTATCTCACGATGAAGTGGTTCATGGAAAAGCTAGCTTGATTGGCAAAATGCCGGGAGACTACTGGCAGCAATTTGCCAATTTACGTCTTCTTTACAGTTATATGATTTGCCATCCGGGTAAAAAACTGCTTTTTATGGGAGGGGAGATTGGGCAGTTTGTAGAGTGGTCTTCACAGAGTGAAATGGAGTGGTTTTTATTGGCTTATGAAAAGCATCAAGGCATGCAAAAGATGGTAAAAAATTTAAACAGGCTCTACTTGAACAGTCCAGCTCTTTATGAGGATGATTTTAGCTCTCAAGGTTTTGAGTGGGTTGATTTTTCAGACACTAAAAATAGTATCATCAGCTATTTAAGAAAAAGTGCACACGGCATTTTTCTTTGCGTGCATAATTTTACACCTCTTTTTCATACAGATTATGCCATTAAATTGGCACACATCGCTTCTATCACAGAAGTTTTTAACAGTGATGCCAGCCTTTATGGGGGCTCTGACAAGATCAATCAAAGACCTAAAATCGAGTTTGATAAAAACCACCATGCAACAGGCATTAAAATTGAAGTCGCACCTCTTGCCACCATGATCTTTAAAGTTGCCTTTTCGAGCTTGCCCTAATCCTCATCTATCAACATGGTGCAATTTTGCTTTTTCATTTTCTCGACAAGGTTTTTAGCTGAGGTTTGGATCTCTTTAAAAAATTGAGTGTTCTTAACATTTTGCAAAATTTCAAAGGCTTTTGCATCGTCAATTAAAATTGTGCGATTTTGAAAGCGCATTTGAGCCATCAGGTATTTGGCATATTCTTGATAATATTGAGAAATTATAGGATTTTGACTAAAGCTTTGCAAAAGCTGAAAAGCTTTAGTATCGTCAATTAAAACGATGCGATTTTCCAGGCGCATTTTAGCCATAAGGAATTTGGCATACTCTTTAATATATTGAAGAGCTATTTGGCTTTGGTCAACGCTTTGTAACAATTGAAAAGCCTGGACATCGTCAATTAAAGCTGTGAAATTTTCAGAGCGCATTTGAGCCATATAATATTTGGCGCATTCGTGAAAATGTTTAGGAATTTGGCTGTTTTGGAGAATATTTTTAAAGAGTTCAAAAGCCTGGTTATACGTAATTAGATTGGTAAAAAAGTAAATGCGCTTTTCAGCAGCATAAAAATCAGCCAATCCAGAGGTAATAAGTGGAGCATTTTTATTTTGACTGACTTTTTGAAAGAGGCGAATAGCATCATCTTCGGTGATCATATAGGTGCGGTTTGCTAATCGCAAGCGAGCTAATAAATAGTCCGATTTTGCATAGATCCAACTAGCAAGATCTGGAGTTTCATAAATATTTTGCAATAGCAAAAAGGCTTCATCATTTGTAATTTCAAAATTGCGGTTGTCCAATTGCAGCACAATAAGGTAGGTTGCGGTGATTGCACGGATTGTTGGAGAAAGCTTTGACAAGCTTTTAATTTCTTTTAAAGCCCGAACTGCTTTTAAATCCTCTTCTAAATCCGGAGATGTAGAAAAATTATATTTTTCGCATGTCAAAATAGTATTTATGTATTTGATTTTATGTTCTATTTCTGTTTTAACATCATCTGACAAAACATTTGCTTTAAGCATATGAAATTCATCCAAAGCACTATTTAAACCGCTTTCCATGTGGATATTTTTTGATTCGCAAAAAAGATTAGCTGGTGTAAAGAGAGCCAATTGATTATCGCATTTAAGCGCTTGGATAAAACAGTCTTTAGCGGTTAGAGCATTAGTTGGTTGCAGTTTTGCTTGATAACATAATGTTTTCCAAAAAAGCGTGCTAG
>DAORNI010000001.1:68333-68715 GCA_035440845.1 Parachlamydiaceae bacterium
CCATTTTTTAGATGTTTGGGAAAGTCTTCCCAATCCTTGCCAGTTCAAATAATAAAAAACCTCTTGAATGAGTTCTTTTGGAATTTTTTGGAAAATTAACCCTTCTGAACGATGCTTTTTGACAAGATGGTGCGGTTCTGGCTCAGCTTTTCTTTTGCGAAGCGGTTCCCCTAATCCCATATAATCCATAGATTCTCCAGTTTTGGCAAAGCAAAATATAGACTCTCTGTTGAATTCTAGGCAAGCCTCTTGTTTAAAAAGGCTAGAGGATATAGTGGTCTAAATTTTCAGTAAAAAGTTTTGAACTTCTGTATGCTGTATTATTTTAACCAAATTCTTGAAGGATGGCAAAAGCTTCATCATCATTTATTAAATCGGTGCG
>DAORNI010000001.1:68744-70294 GCA_035440845.1 Parachlamydiaceae bacterium
CAAGATTATATTTCGCGGTTTTCTGCGTCCTGGAGGTAACTTCTGCGCTTTGGCTAATTTTTTGGAGAATAGAGGCTGCCTGCCTATCGGTTATTGAATTCGTGCGGTTTGCTAATCTCATCAGAGCCATAAAAAAGAAAGATCTTTTCCGAATAGTTGTAGAAAGACCGTTAAACTTGCTGATTTCCTCAAAAGTTTTAAAAGCTTCAATATCGTCTATTGAAGCTGTGCGCTTTTGATAGCGCATTTGTGCCATATAAAACAAAGCATCGAAGTAATCATCTGGCTCTGTATCGATATTTTTTTTGACATTTTCAAAGATTTGAAAAACCTCGTCGTCACTAATTAAATCGGTACGTTTGTGAAATACCATTTTGGCCATGTAAAAATTAGCTTGTTGTTTCTGCTCAATAGAAAACTCGCTGCTTTTACTTGTTTTTTGAAAGAGCAGAAAAGCCTTGTCGCCACTAATTAAATTGGTACGTTTGTGAAATACCATTTTGGCCATGTAAAAATTAGCCTCTTGCTTCTGGGCGATAGAAAACTCGCTGCTTTTACTTGTTTTTTGAAAGAGCAGAAAAGCTTGATCGTCATTAATTAAAGTAGTGCGGTTTTGAAAGCGCATCTCAGCAATATGATATTCAGATTGTTCACAAATGTCTTTTTGAGCGTAGCTATTGTTGCAAGCTTTTTGAAAATAGTGAACAGCTTGGGTATCGTCAATGGCATTGGTGCGCTGATGAAGCCGTAAAAAACCGAGCAAATAATTAGCTTTTGCATGGATCCAGCTGGCAATTTCCAGCTTGGAGGGTGTTGGACTATGAGAAACTGCATCTATAACTTGCAAATATTGAACAGCTTGATTGTCATTGATGTTCTCGTTGCGCTTTTGAACTCGCGCGATAACCAGATAGGTAGCAGCAATTGCAAGCATTGTTGAAGAAAGGTTTGTTTGATTGATCATTTCTAGCAAGTGATTTAAATTTGACGGTAAAAGAGGTGTGTGTTTTTCACAGGCCTTGACGGCTTTTAAGTAGTTGATCTTATTTTCTATTTCTTCTTTAACATTGGCAGATGGAGTGTGTATATAAAGCATACGAAGTTCTGCAAGGGCATCATTTAAACAGCTTTCTATCCGAATAGCTTCTGATTCGCAAAAACTGCTGGCAGATGTAGAGAGTGCCAGAGCATTATTTTCCTTCAAAGCAGAGAGAAAATAATCTTTGGCAGTCAGATGGCGAGGCAGTATTAATTTTGCTTCCCAACATAGCCTCTTCCAAAAGGGCATGTCAGCTGTAAATTTTGTCCAATTTTTAGATGTTTGGGAAAATTTTCCAAGCTCTTGCAAACTTAAATAATCAAAAATCTTGTGAACAAGCTCTGGAAGAATTTCTAAGAGATCGTTTTTTATAGTTTTTGGTTTTTTTATGGGGTAATGTTCCAGCTCATTTTCAGCTTTTTTTTTGTTAGCTGGATAATATATCATCATATGTGCCAATTCTCTTGTCGGATCCATTCATATTCTCCATTTATAAAAAAAATAATTAGCT
>DAORNI010000001.1:70383-71744 GCA_035440845.1 Parachlamydiaceae bacterium
GGCTGCGATATCTGGTTTATAATCTATTGTGGCTGATGTTGTAGAACCTATTTAATTTTTCATTTTGTTTTGATTAGAATTTCGTTAGCTTTTTCTATTGTTAGAAAATTGCTGCGCTCTTGAATGACCATTTGAGCAATATAATTCAAAGATTCTTTGTAAATAAAATCAGGAGTTTGAATGTGTTGGCTAAATTTGTAAAATAATTCAACAACTTCTTTATCAGTCATTAAGTTAGATAACTTGTTAAAGCACATTTGACCAAGATTATACCAAGCTTCATCTCTTAAAGCCGGTGAAAGTCGGTTATTTTTACTTCTATTAAGAAATATTTCAGCAACAAAAGCATTTTGGATGCGATCATCAGCACGTTGTTGCAACCACATTTTGGCAATCTGATATTCTGCCTTATCGCGCAAGGGCTGAGGTGCCTCCGGGAATAGACAGATCTTAAGTAGAATTTTAATTGTTTTTTTATCATTGATTAATTCAGTACGGTTTTGAAGTCGAAGCATCGTCATATAAAGAGCCGCTTTTATACGCATTGTTAAGGGAAATTGAGGATTTTTATAAAAATTTTTAAAAATGATAAAAGCTTGTTTGTCGTCAATTAAATTGTGCTGATATTTTACTTGCATTTCAGCAAGTAAATAGTTGCCATCTTGTTGCAGCTCGTCAGGAATAGTGCTGATTTGAATAAATTTGAGTAGGTTCACCATGTGGTCAATAGTATAGGGAGCACGATTTGCGCTTATCATTTCAACAATTTTAAAGTCAGCCATTGCACGGACGATCGGACTGGCTGCGTTATTTTGACTAACAGATTGAAAATTCAAGATAGCTTCATGGTCAGTCATGGAGTCATTTTGATGCTCTGTCCGTAAAATAGCAAGCATATAAAGTGCTTGTGCAGTGATCCAACCAGGAATTTTACCTTCATTTGAACAAATGGTTTTCAATAATAAAACAGCTTGTGGATTTGTGATTATAGCGTTCTGGTATTTTATTTTCATGAAAATAAAATATATTAAAGCAATTGTTTGGATTGGCAAAGAAAGCTCTGCGTTTGCAATAATTCTTAAGTCACGAAAAATAGCATTTATATCAGCTATAGAGCCCTCTTCACACTGGTGGATAAGCTTCAAATAGTTAATTTTATGTGTCAGTTCTGATTTGACAGGGGCAGATTTTACCCTAGTCTTAAGCATTTCAAGTTCATCAAGGGCGCATTTTATATAACGTTTTAAACAAACGTCTTTTGATTCACAAAAACTGTTGGCAGGTGTCTTTAGTGCTAATTCATTATCAGCTGCAAGAGCCTGCATAAATCGGTTTTTATATGTTTGGTCGGCTGACCGATT
>DAORNI010000001.1:71883-72286 GCA_035440845.1 Parachlamydiaceae bacterium
AACTTCGACGCAGTGTGAATTTTTTAAGCGTTTAGCTGACGCTTGTGGATTCAGTTTATATTCTATTTTTCTTTTATTTAATGTCCCATCTATTATCATAGGATCCATAAAAAATCCAAAATTATTAAAAATTAATTAATCAATAATATTAAAATATATTAAATTAAGTAAATAATATTAAAAATATTAAATTAAGTCAATATTTTTTAATTATGTTCGGTGTAAAATTATTTTTTTATAAACACCCTCTTAGATGAATTTTCTTTTAATTTTTAAACAGCATTCGTGTATGTTGTATCTATGAAATACACACAAGAATATTACCAGCGGCTGATTGCTGCAATTTGGCATCATAACAAGCTTTATTATGGGGAGAGTGCCCCCATTATTTCAGATCATGAGT
>DAORNI010000001.1:72318-75054 GCA_035440845.1 Parachlamydiaceae bacterium
AAGAGATAGAGAAACAGCATCCTGAGTGGATAAGGCTTGATTCTCCCACTTTATCAGTAAATGAAGGACTGTCTCCTGGTTTTAAAACAGTGGCTCATAAAACGCCGATGCTCTCTTTGGCCAATACTTATTCTAAAGATGAAATTGTGGACTTTATCAAGCGGGTCGAGAAAATAACCGGAAAAGAAGCTCTCTCTTTTTCTTGCGAGCTTAAAATGGATGGCATTGCAGTCTCTGTTTGTTATGAAAAAGGTTTTTTTAAAAGAGGTGTCACAAGAGGAGATGGCAAAAAAGGGGATGACATTACGGCCAATATCCGTATGATCAAATCTTTACCCCTTCATCTTCAAGGCGATCCTATTCCTGACCTTTTAGAAGCAAGGGGCGAGGTTTTTATGCCGCTTACTGCCTTTTATGAGATCAACCAAAAAAGAGAGGAGGCAGGAGAGGTGCTTTTTGCAAATGCTAGAAATGCAAGCGCTGGCTCTTTGAAACTTTTAGACTCCAAAGAAGCTGCAAAGCGTAAGCTTTCGATTGTTTTTTATGGGATAGCAGAAGAGTCTACAGTCTCTATTAACAGCCAGCATGGCATACAGCACTATTTAGAAAAATTAGGTCTGCCGGTCCTTGCAGAAAGTGCAAAATGTGACAATCTGGAAGAAATTTGGGATTTTATTGAAAAAGTCAGGCAACTTCGTAAAACTCTGTCTTTTGAAATTGACGGTGTTGTCATCAAAGTAGATGACATCAAAGAGCAAAGAAGAATGGGAAACACCGGGAAAAACCCGCGCTATGCCATTGCCTATAAATTTGCGGCAGAGCAAGCTTTTACAAAAATTGTAGCAATTTCGGTACAAGTTGGAAGAACGGGCATTTTAACGCCAGTAGCAGAACTTGAACCGGTTTTTGTCTCTGGCAGTACCATTTCTAGAGCGACTTTGCATAACCAAGATGAGATCGACCGCAAAGATATTCGTATTGGAGACAGGGTGTGCATTGAAAAAGGCGGCGATGTAATCCCAAAAGTGGTCTCTGTTGATTTGCAATTTCGGGACAAAGATAGTAGCCCTTGGGTGATGCCCAAACAGTGTCCAAGCTGCGCCTCTCTTGTTGTGAAAGAGGCTGGAGAAGTTGCTTTTAGGTGCCCAAACAGTGAAGAGTGTCCGGCACAAAACTTTAAAAATTTAGTTCACTTTGTAGGCAAAACTGCTTTTGACATCGAAGACATGGGCGAAAAAGTGGTAGAACAGTTAAAAGAGAAAGGATTTATTGAAAATCCGTCTGATATTTTTACACTGACAGAAGAAAAACTTTATCAGTTGGAAGGTTTTAAAGAAAAGTCTGTAAAAAAATTGCTAGCTGGCATTGAGAGGGCAAAAAACATCAGCCTGGCTAAATTTATCATGGCGCTGTCTATTAAGCATGTAGGGGCGCAAACAGCAGAACTACTTGCGAAAAAAGCAGGCTCCATTGAAAACGTTTTGAAACTGAATTTTGAAGAATTATTGGCTATAGAGGGTGTTGGAGACAAGGTGGCTCTTTCTATTGTCCATTACTTTAAGGATGAGAAGAACAAGCAAGAAATTGAAAAGCTTTTAAAATATGGCGTCAAGCCAGTAGAAGTAGAAACAATTTCTTTTGCAGGTCATCCTTTTGCAGATAAAACTTTTGTGTTAACTGGTAACTTAAGCAGGTATACGCGTGACAAGGCCTCTTCTTTAATTAAAATGCGCGGCGGTAAAGTTTCAAGTTCGGTAAGCAAAAAAACCGATTTTATTTTGGTAGGAGAAGAAGCTGGATCAAAACTGGACAAGGCAAAAGAGCTTAAAATTGAGCTTCTGGATGAAGACGCATTTGAAAAACTGCTTTGAAACTTGTTTTAAACGCCTTTTTTTAACCTTTCCCAAGCCTTTTGAGGATCAAAGATGCCTTGAGATTCTGAGGTTGGGCGAAAGCTTTTTAAGATTTGAGTTTCTACTTCCGGTGGAAATTGTGAATCTCCTGGACTCTTAATAGATCTATTAATACCTATCAATTCAATATCTTGATTTATATATTCGAGAACGTTATCTTTAGTGATTTTTTTTTGATCCTTATTGGATCTTTTAAATAACTCATCCGAGATGCGGTCTTGACCTTTCAAGTTAGGAAGAAAATTTAGCGGCTCGCCTTTTGTTTCTTCGCCTTTAAGTCCTTCTATTTTCTCTACAGCATCTTTTAATTCTTCAAGTGGCATTGTAAATTTTCTGCTGGTTGCTCGTGCTGTATAAAATTTACCTATTGAATTTGATTCAATAGAAAGTTCATATGACAATGATTTTATTTCAATTGTGAGTTCATTTTCATGAATACCGATCTCATAAATTTTATTACTTGCATTTTGTATGCGAGGGAGGCCATCTGGGGGGTTATAATTTAGTGGATTTGCTTTAAAATCAGGCTCTATCATAGCCTCTGGGATATCAGATCCTAATGATTGAGATAAAGCAATCAAGACACCATCTGTGATAGGATGATGATTATCCGTTTCATTAAAAGCTGTTATTAAGCTTTTGAATGCATTTTCTGTATTTTTTAAAGACCCATAATTTTCATAAATAGGTTTATTATTAAGGTAAATGGCTCTTGCGCGTGTGATATCGGCATTAGCTTGCTTCGTGATCATATACTGAGTACTTACTGAAGAATTGGGATTACCCAAAGACGTTTTCTTTTCTTTGGTGAGAGCATCTTGCA
>DAORNI010000001.1:75070-83095 GCA_035440845.1 Parachlamydiaceae bacterium
TATTGGGTCTGTTTTAGGCTCCCACGTTTTTTTAGATAAAGCTTGTCCAATAGTTTTTTGCTCCCAGGTTGCTAAGGATTGTGATTCCCACTCTGCTTGAAGATTTTGAATCGTTTTTAATTCCACTTTTGAAAGCTCTTGCTTTTTATGAATAAGCTTTCCAATAGGAATAAAAAGAATAGAGGCATAGGAGATCCATTTGGCTGCATTTAACCAAAAACTATTTACTTTTTCTACTTCTTTTCTCGCTTTTTCAGATTCATATTTGATTAACTTGAATGTTTCCAATTTGATAGTCTTAATTTCTTGTTCTTTTACTGTCTCATTAATTATTTTTTTGCTGATCAAACTGATTTCTTTAATGGAAAGCTGTGGATATTTCGCTATTTCTTCTTCGTTTTTTGCATAAAATACTCCAGTTTTTTCATTTCTATAAGAAGGTAGTCTTTCGGTCTGAGTATTTATTAAAAAATTGGTCCAATCATTTGCTGTAATTTTATTATCACTCATAATAGTAAATCCTATAGTTATAATATATATTATAACTAATTAATAATTTTAATTGGTATAAATTAATGGTTTTTTCTTTTTTTTTGAAAAAATGCTTTGAATTATCTCGGATATTTCATATAGTCAAAATTTTAAAACAAATTTTTTATTTAGAGAGGATTCGATGATTCAAAACAAATGGACAGCTGTTTTAATGGGGGCTACTTTTCTTTTAAATGTTCCTCTGGTTAGCGAGCAATTTATTGCGATAAAAGCATTGGCCAGAGTCTCTCCCACAGAAGGAAACAAGGTAAAAGGTCTTGTAACTTTTGAGAAGTTGGAAAATGGCAGTGTACTAATTGCTGCTGATTTTGAAGGACTCACTCCCGGCTTGCATGGATTTCATGTGCATGAGCATGGCGATTGCAGCTCAAAAGACGGCTCATCAGCTGGCGGTCATTTTAATCCGATGCATAAAAAGCACGGGGGACCAGACGATGAGGAGCGCCATGCCGGCGATTTTGGCAATGTCAATGCTGATGCATCTGGAAAAGCGCATTATGAGCGCATCGATACTGTGATTGAGCTTGAAGGAGAAAATTCTATTATCGACAAATCCATTGTAATCCATGCAGACCCAGACGATTTAAAAACAGATCCTTCCGGCAATTCCGGCAAACGTATCGGCTGTGGCCCTATTGAGATTTTTCGCTAATAATCTGAGTTTTACGCCGTGTGTAACTTTTTATACTGTTAACAAACCATCAAATCTAATTGATGGTCTTTCTAACTTTTTATTTAAAGATATTCCTAACCCGAGTTTTATAGTTAAAGTTAGTAAAAGATCTTATACAAGGTTAAGCCGTGTGCTTTTGCGGTGATGCCTATTTCGCTGCGCTCTTTTTTTAAAAAAGCCTCTTCAATTTCTTGTAAAGAGAGCTTTTTGCAGCCCACATACAAAATAGTCCCAACAAGATTACGCACCATTTTATAAAGAAAATTTTTACCTTTTATTTTAAAGCAGAGCCTGGAATCTTCTAACTGGATGATTTTAATGCTTGTGACTTCACGGTTATAATTCTTGTAGGTCTGGCTTTTTTTTGCGTTGCAAAAAGCTTCAAAATCTAAAGCGCCAGTCAAACAAGAGATCGTCTTTTCCATCAGACTAAAATCGAGAGTGTAGGGAAAATGCCAGGAGTAGAGGCGCTGGTTTGGCATTTGCACCTTTGTATTGCAAACAAAGTAGTGGTACTCTTTTAAAATGCAGTCTATTGTGGGGTGAAAGCTTGCTTCTTTTTCATCAATTTTTAAGATAGAAATATCTTTTGGCAAAAAATTGTTAAGCTGCATTTTAATCCCATCCAGTGGGATTTTAGTAGCAGAAATGAAATTGACAATTTGAAGCTAAAGGTTGCTGCGCTAGAAATGATGATTGACATAGCCGAAAAGGAACTGAATATAGATATCCGAAAAAAATGAAATTGACAATTTGTCCTCTGGCATGCACACCAGCATCAGTTCTGCTGGCAGCTTGCAAAAAAGGCTTTTCGCCTAAGATTTTTTCTAAAGCCGCAGAAAGGGTAGACTCAATGGTCGGCTCACTGTTATTGCTTTGCCAGCCATGGTAAGCTGTCCCATCATAGGCGATTTCTAAAACAATGTTTCGCATTTAGACATGTGTTTGGACAAAAGCCTTGATGCCTTCCATAAAGCGTTGGATAGCAAGCATCACAAGCACCATTCCCATAAGCCTCTCAAGCGCCATTAGCCCATTGTTGCCAAGATAGCGCTTAAAGAGAGGGGCTGCCGATAAAACAAGGAGTGCCAAGAGCCAAGCAATAAAAATAGATTCAAGCATAAGCGGGATGCTAGTTTCCATATGGGCATAAAGCATGATGGTCGCAAGAAGGGAGGGTCCTGCGATCAAAGGCATTGCAAGAGGGATGATGAACGGCTCGCCCTTTGGCAAATTCATGCGGAAGCTGTTAGAAGAGGGGAATAAAATTTTAATGGCCGTTAAAAAGAGGACAAGCCCAGAAGATAGCTTGACGGCTGTATCTGAAAGCTCAAGGATGGAGAAAATATATTCGCCAATAAAGTTAAAGACGAGCATAAAGCCAAGTACGATCAGCATTTCGCGGATCAAAACTTTAGACCTTCTTGCAGGCTCAACGTCTTTGAGCAATTTAAGGTACGTCGGGATGTTTCCAATAGGATCCATCATGATAAATAAAACAACGGTGATGGAAAAAAGAGAAAGTGTGTCCATTGGTATCAATCTGCTTAATTAAGTGTTTGTAAAAAAAGAGTCATGCCTTTCACAATCATTCCCATAGACATGAAAGATAAAAGCATTCCCATTAATTGCTCAAGGGCTGTAAGCCCTCTTTGCCCTAAAACTTTTTGTAAATAGGGAGCCATCCATAAAATTATAAATAGAACGGCCCAGCAAAGTAAGATGGCGGATGTGATCTTAAAATTATCGCCTTCAAGTTTAGAGTTTAGCATGATGATGGCCATAAGACCAGGGCCCGATAAAATAGGCGTGGCAATAGGAACAATAAAAGGCTCGACTTTAGATTCGTTTTCTTTTGTGCTGGGAGGTTCTGCAAAAATCATTTGAAGCGCCACTAGCAAAAGCAAGATGCCGCCGCAAAAAGTTAAAGCATAGTCTTGAATGTTAAGTAGGCTTAAAAAAACTTCTCCGAAATATTGGAAAAAAAGCGCGATGATCAATGCAAAAAAGACTTCTCGTGCAATGATCTGTTTTTGTCTTTTAAATTCATAATTTTTGAGGAGCGAAATAATAATCGGGCAGTTGCCAATCGGGTTTGCAATTAAAAAGAATTTAATAGCGATTGGGACAAGAGAGGCAAAAAAACTCATGAATCTGACCTAAAATAATTTATAATACCTAAAAGATAGCAAAAAACCGTTTTAACTTCAAGTTAATCATTGTTCTGTGGTAGTTAAAAAATAAAATTATAACTAGCTATTAACTTGAATTTCCTAGTTTATCTTCTTAAAATTCAGGGAATTTTCCTCGATGAGTTTTACAATTTTTTTCGAAAGCCAGATTTTCACCCTTTTGAGAAAAAAGTGTAAGAATCGCGAGGAAAAAAACTGAAGTTCGAGGAGAAAAACTAGAAAACTCAGGTTATTAACCACCAGAGGCACTCATTCTAGCGCGATGCTCGCTTTCTTGAAGCGTCTTTAACTGCTGTAGCAGCTCTTGTGCAGCAGCATGCGCCCTTTGGACTTTTTCTTTGTAGTCTTCTTGGATGCGTTTTGCATTGTCGACATCACTTTGCTTGATCACGCGGTGGTATTGGTTGCTCTCATCGATTAAGCTTTTTGGAAGACTAAAAGCAGTCTGGAATGCTTGTCCAATTTTGGATGTTTGGTCAAAGTCAAGTTTTGTTGCAGTAAAATATTGGAGAAGGTCTTTATTTAGTCCAACAAGACCAAACATGCCAGAGCCAGCTTGCGCTAGATTTAAGCCTGTAGTTCCATTAAAGCCAAAACCTTGCATGGTATTCGCATAATTTTGGATTGCTTTTGCAAGAGCGTTAAGGGCCTGGTTTTTTGAGTTGAAATCCATTCTGTAAGTTTGTCTTGCCTGCAGAGTGCCTCTTGCAAGACATGCTTGAATAGCTGCATCAAAATTACCATCAAGCAGCGCTTGCTCTACTTCCTTGGCATAATCTGCAGATCTTTTATTTAATAACTCTTCGTAATTTTGCGTCATATGATAACCTATGATAACTTAATTATTTTTATTATCTTTTAATCATTTCGCTAGATAGCTGTTTTTCTTTTTCAAGCAGCTCTCTTAGCGTTCTCCACATTAAAGAAATTTCTTCTGTCGCTTGGTTTAGTTGCTCATAATTTGCTTCAATACCATCTTGTACAAGGTCTTTTTGCTTGCTAAGAAGAAAGGCTTGTTTTTCTTTATTTTCCAAAGAGCCTTTTTTATAGCCTTCTAACAAGAGCGTACCAGATTTTGCAAATGTTGCCAAACTGCTTACGTGGTTAAGGACGTTTTGTAAATCAGGAGAGGCGATTTTTACAAATCCAAGCGCATTTAAAACAATAACGGCAGATGCTGCAAGAAATGCGGCATCAAGCTTGTTAGTCAAACTGCTTTTTTGTGCAAGGTTTGCAGCCTCTTCTTGAATTTTTTTCTGATCTTTGTCTAGCTCAAGAGTCTCTTTTCTTTTTGCTTCAATTTTCTCAACTAAAAAAAGGCCTTCTTCTTCTTTTAAATTCAGTTGTTTGCGGATAGCCATTGATAAAAGCTTCATCAAAAGGACTTCTCTATTTCGTGGATTTTCTTTTAAAAGCTCTTTGTAATGCTCATCAATTTCTAAAATGCGATCGTACATCTCATTTATTTCTTTATGGAAATGCTGCCTTGTTTTTTGGTTGCTATCTTCAATAGATAAGACGGATTTTGATGTTGGCTGAAATTGCTCTTTCTCTTTAAACAGCGAGCTCCAAAAAGAGCTGATGGACAAAACTATTTTTTCAAAAAAACCTTTACTATCTTTTGGTGAGATTCCTTCAATTTTTAAGGTTTGCTGGCCATTGATCATTGAGCTTGCAGGGGCAATGGAATCGGTTGCAAAAGGAGGTGTGATGTTATTTTGTTGACCCCTTTCAAATTCAAGGTTTTGGTCTAAAGAGTTATTGTTGGTATAAGATGTTGATGTCCGGATAGAAAAATCACTCATGATATTTACTCCCTACCAGCCCTGATATTTCTTATAATTCCCATGTAAAGAGAGTGGAGGTTTTGCAACATTGTTTTTACAGACTGGTGTCTCTCGTGCGTTTCATTGTTAAGGCGTGAGAGCTGGTGCACTTTCATGGCGTGGTCGCTATTGACTTCTTTTAAATCCATCTCAATATTTGAAATTAAGCGCTGCGCTTGCTCTTTTGTAAAAGCTTTGTCTTCTTTTTTGATCTCATTGCCGCTTGCTATTGTGTTTTCGATAAAGTCAAAAAAAGGCTGATATTTGTGTGAGATATTTTCAAGAAATTTTTTAGCACGGGGGTTGATATCGGTTTGATTTTCAAGATCTTTTTTTTCCCAAACTAATTTATGATCTAGATTTGTCTTTAAATCTTGCATCATGCCATTAAATTTTTGCCCATTGATGGTGCCATCTGTCTCGATAAGGGCATTGATTCTTCTTTGACATTCTTGGTTTAGGGCAGCCAAATCCTGATTATTTTTTAAATCGTAAAGAGCATCTGACATTTTTTCTTGAATAATCTTAATGCTGTGGAGATTATGAGTGACCATCTCATACTCTGTTGAGGCTGTCTTTTCGGGGCGAAAAGAGGTGCATGAGAAAACTTGTTTGACTTCATTAGGGTTCATTCAAATAATCCTCCATGTAAACTATATGGATCATCATACCAAAATAAGCCATAAAAGTCAAAATTTTGGTAAATGTTCTTTATTTTTTCTTGTCGTTTCTCTAATCTCTTTTTACATCAATTGCCAGGAGAATTTGTGAAGAGAGATACATGGGGATCAAAGATCGGCTTTATTTTTGCAGTTGCCGGATCTGCTATTGGACTTGCCAACATTTGGCGCTTTCCTTTTTTAGTGGGACAAAACGGAGGAGCAGCTTTCATATTCCTTTATCTTGCCTGCCTTTTTTTGATTGGATTTCCAACTTTTATTGCAGAGCTTTTAATTGGCAGGACAACCGCTAAAAATCCAAGTGCTGCTTTTGAAGAGCTTGGAAAAAGCAAAAAATGGGGTTTTTTTGGTAAAGTTACCATTGTTACCGGCTTTTTAGTAAGTTCTTTTTATAGTGCTGTAGCCGGCTGGATTTTAGGGTATTTGGTTGAGGCCATTAGAGGAAATACCTCTAATTTTACAGCTCCAGAGCATGCAGCTTCTCATTATAACCTCTTGATGAGCAATCCTTTTTGGGGAGTGGCTTTTCATTTTCTTTTTATTTCGCTCTGCATTGCCGTCCTCTATTTTGGGGTGAGGAACGGTATTGAAAAAGGAAATAAGATCATGATGCCGCTTCTTTTTATTGTTCTTTTTGCACTTGTTTTTAGCGGTCTTATGATGAAGGAAGCAAGGCTTGGGCTGCAATTTTTATTTTCTCCAGACTTTAGCCTGATCACGCCAACTGCTGTTTTGATTGCGCTTGGGCAATCTTTTTTTACGCTGAGCATTGGCCAGGGAACGCTTGTTACTTATGGCAGCTACCTTGAGAGCAAAGAAAACCTTGTCGCAACAAGCTTGCCGATCATTTTTATGGACACTCTTGTTTCCATTTTATCAGCAGTTGCTGTTTTCACTATTGTTTTTTCAGCCGGATTAGAACCAAATTCTGGCCCTGGACTTATTTTTCACACGCTTCCTTTTGCTTTTAGCCAAATGACTGGCGGTCACTTGCTTGCTGTCCTTTTCTTTCTTTTAGTGACACTAGCTGCTTTGACATCAGAAATCTCGGCATTAGAGCCTTCCATTGCCTACTTTATCGACGAATGGGGTTTGAAAAGAGAAAAAGCTGTAGCGTTATGCGGTTTTTTTGCTTTTTTACTTGGCGTGCCAAGCGCTTTGTCGTATAGTGTTTTAAAGGATTATACGCTGTTTGGCTTTACTTTTTTAGATGGGATGGATTTTTTAGCGAGTGCCTTTTTGATTCCACTTGGAGGCTTTTTAGCTGTTGTTTTGACTGGCTGGGTCTGGGGGTTTTCCTCATCTTTTAAAGCCTTATCGCATGGGGCAGAAAAGATGTTTAAAACTAATCCGTGGCTTAAAAGCTACTTTTGGTTTTCGCTTAAATTTGCAGCGCCCGTATTCATCCTGCTTGTTTTTTTAAATCTTTTGGGTCTTTTTTAATATGAATGAAGCGAAAAAAAGCTTTATCGAATCTTCTTTGGCAAAACAAGATTCTTTATTTGAAATGCCTTTAAGGCCAAAAAGCTTGCACGATTTTTTAGGACAAGACGTTGTAAAAGAGCGGCTGGAAATTTTGATTGGCGCTTCTCTTTTAAGAAAAGAGTCGCTTGGCCATTGCCTTTTTAGCGGTCCTCCCGGTCTTGGAAAAACGACGCTTGCCAATATTTTAGCCAAATCGATGGGCTCTAATCTTGTGGTGACTTCTGGGCCAGTGATTGAAAAAGCAGGCGATTTGGCAGGTATTTTAACGCATTTAAAAGAGGGCGACATCCTTTTTATTGATGAGATCCATCGTTTGAGCCGGACAATTGAAGAGTACTTGTATCCTGCAATGGAAGATTTTAGGCTAGATATCATGATAGATGCTGGATCATCTGCAAGAAGCGTTGAAGTAAAATTAAATAAATTTACTTTAGTTGGAGCCACAACCCGTGTTGGGCTTTTAAGCGCACCTTTAAGGTCGCGCTTTGTCTTCACATCAAGGCTTGATTATTATCCGCCAGAGATTTTAGAAAAAGTGGTGCAAAGAAGCGCAAGAATTTTGAATTTAGACCTGGATTTTGAAGCAGCTATTGAAATTGCAAGGCGCGCGCGCGGGA
>DAORNI010000001.1:83203-83579 GCA_035440845.1 Parachlamydiaceae bacterium
TTCTATGCTCTTTATCGATGAGCGCGGACTGGATGAAGTGGATATAAAAATTTTAGAAGTGATGATTGATCATTACAAGGGCGGTCCTGTTGGTTTGAACACACTTGCAGTAGCAGTTGGTGAAGAGAGCCACACAATTGAAGAGGTACATGAGCCTTATTTGATCATGCAGGGGTTGATCAAGCGCACCCCAAGAGGTCGTGAAGTGACAGATTTAGCTAATACTATTTATGGAGAGAGAAAATGAGTAAAAAAATTGCTGTATTATTAGTGGCATTCATGCCATTTGCAGGCAGTCTTCAAGCAGGCTTTTGGGATTATTTTTTTCCAAAAGAAGAAGTGGTTGTCCCAAAAACAATTAAAGTGTTGATTGTGC
>DAORNI010000001.1:83689-85477 GCA_035440845.1 Parachlamydiaceae bacterium
TATTAGTTCCAGATTTTTAGGAAAAAGAAAGTTCATTCAGTCAGTAGCAGACGGCATCCGCTGGGGCGAAGAGTTTCCTGGCGTGTTTCAGCTTTTGATTGTGCCAGAAGAAGAAACAACTAAAACAGTCGTAGACGGGATTAGCTATAAGGGCTCTCTTTATGTCTATAATATTGCAGAGACTGGGACGATCAGCATTGTGAACGAAGTGCTTTTAGATGACTATTTAGACTCTGTTTTATCAAATCAGTTCAACAAAGAGCGCTTGTCAGAAGAAGCAGCAGCAGCAGTTGCCATTGTTGCAAGAACAAATGCTCTCTATTTTGCCTTAAATCCAAAGAGTGCGTTTTGGTCTGTAGATGGCACAGAAGTGGGCTATTTAGGAAATTCAAATATTAAATTTGCAAGTCCTGTTGTCCAAGCCATTGAAGCAACAAGAAAAATGGTGATGAGCCAAGCCTCAAACGAAGGCACAAAGCCATTTCCTGCTGAATGGGCGCAATTACTGGATCAAACGAAAAAAGATGCAAAACTTGCAGCCATTACATTGCAAGACGCAGAAAGGTTGGCTCAAAAAGGAGATCATGCTGCAGAGATCCTGAAAAAGGCATTTCCTGGGACTTCAATTCAGTTAACAGATTAAAAAGAGTAAAAAAATGCCAAAGGATTTGCATTTATTATCATCTTATCAATTTGATTTAAATGAAGAGCTCATTGCAAAAAGCCCTTGCAGCCCAAGAGACGCTTCTCGTCTTATGGTGCTGGACAGACAAAAGGAAACGATTTTTGAAATGCGCTTTTCTGACCTTGCCGATTTTTTAGAGAGCGGGGATAGCTTGGTCTTTAATGATGCCAAGGTAATTCCTGCAAGGCTTTTGGGAAAAAGGTCAACTGGAGGCATAGCCGAAATTTTTCTGACAAAAAAACGAGAAAATAACCATTGGGAAGTGCTTGCAAAGCCAGGTAAAAAACTGAAACAGGGTGATGTCGTCATTTTTGCTGATGATTTTCAAGCTAAAATCATTGAAACTCTAGATGATGGCAGAAAACTTGTGCAGTTTGACTTTGGTGGTGATTTTTCCGATTGTTTAGAAAAATATGGAGAGCTTCCGTTGCCCCCTTACATGAAGCGGGAAAAAGCTTTGGTAGAAGATCAAAAAAATTATCAGACGGTGTATGCAAAGGCAAGCGGCGCTGTTGCGGCTCCAACAGCTGGTCTTCATTTTACAGAAGAGCTTTTAGGTAAGCTTAAAATTAAAGGCGTCAGCCAAGACTTTTTGACACTTCATGTGGGAATAGGCACTTTTTTGCCCGTACAGGTTGAAAATATCAAGCAGCATAAAATGCATAGCGAAAGAGTTGAGATCAAGGCAGAGACTGCCAAAAGGCTCAATCAGCGCGCACCAAATAAAAAGCAAATTTGTGTGGGCACAACATGCTGCAGATCTTTAGAATCGGCGATCGATGAGAAAGGAGCTGTCATTCCAGGGGATCATGAGACAGATATTTTTATCTATCCAGGCTATCAATTTAAATATACGCGCCATCTCTTAACAAATTTTCATTTGCCAGGATCTAGCTTACTGATGCTTGTCTCTGCATTTGCGGGGTATGAATTTGTGATGGAGGCTTATAAAAAAGCAGTTAAAGAGAAATACCGCTTTTTCTCTTATGGCGACGCCATGCTCATTATATAATCCTCCACATTGATAAGATCTATCTCATACAACTTTGTCTATCTCTTTTTCTTTCCCTCTCTTTGATCGGAGGCTCGCTCCTTCCATTTTT
>DAORNI010000001.1:85489-91088 GCA_035440845.1 Parachlamydiaceae bacterium
GACAATATATAGTCGTTTAAATTTAAATTTTTTAGAAGTGGCTTGTTGATACAAAATTATCAATTTGATTGTCTAGGTTATCACAATTTATTATTGCATTAGCATCCACATAAAATTCAGAATTTAAAGGATATTGCGTTTTTGCTTCTATTCCAGAATTAAATGAAAGTATCTGTGCAAGAATGCAAAAAAATAAACAAAAATAATAAGAAGGGAAGAAATTAACCATGTAAGTCTTTTAATTTGAGAAGATTTAGTATCTTGATATATACAAATAGATTTGGCGGTTAAAAATGAAGTAAAAATAACATAAGGAAAAAGAATAAAAAAAACATTTAAAAAGGACCTTTATAATTTCTTTTTTAAGATGAATATAATCTTGTTAAATAGAACTTATATATTCATGGATTTTTAAATGCAATAAAAAGACAAAAAGAAATTCTCTATCAAAAACTCTCTTACTTATTCCGCTACATGCTTTTACGCTACAAGGGAAATGTTTCTTTTCCTTTTGCGCATTCTGCTTATGCCAAACTGCTCTTTGACGTTAAATATTTAATTGCCAATTTTTATCAAAAAAATCTACGGATGCTCCCAATAAGTCTTTAGCTACCTTAAAATGGCTGCATGCTTCTGATATAAGAAGTTTATATCACCATATGCTTTAATGGATAGAGGATCTGCCTCTCAAAGATCTCAATTTAACAAATCAAGAGCACTCCTATTTTACAAAGGATGTGACTTAAACAGATTCTCTAATAAAATTTTTTCTGGATATCATCTTTTGCAAAACAGATGGCTGAAGAAAAAGAGGAGCAAAAGATTTTCCGTTTAAGCTCTTTATTAAAAAAAAATTCACATTATAGAATAAAATAGTAAAAATTTGCTTTAAATTTTGTCTTTTTCAAGGGATCTGTAGCTGATTTTGTCTTTTTTCATAGAAAGCTCTATAGCGCTATGCGGCTCCACTTTATTTTCTAAAATAGCTTTAGAAAGCATATTTGTGATGTCTGTTTGGATCAGGCGTTTTAACGGCCTTGCGCCAAAGACAGGATCGTAACCTGTCTTTGCAAGATATTCTGTCACTTCTTTTGTCCATAACAGCTTCACTTCTTTTTCGTGTAAAAGTTTGCTTAAATGATTCAATTGGATAGTCACAATTTTTTCCATATCTTTTTCTTGCAGCGGTAAGAAGGGGAGTATGTCGTCCAAACGGTTTAAAAACTCTGGTCTAAAGTGGTTTTTAAGTACCGGATCTAAAAGCTCTAAAAGATCTTCTTTGGAAAGGGTTTTTTTAGAGTTTTCAATTTTGTTTAAAATAAGATCACTGCCTAAATTAGACGTCATGATAAACAAGGCGTTTTTGCAGTTGACAACACGGCCTTTGCTGTCAGTAATTCTGCCGTCATCAAAAATCTGGAGCAAGATGTTGAATACATCGTGATTTGCCTTTTCAATTTCATCAAAGAGCACAACAGCATAAGGCCTTCTTCTCAATGCCTCTGTTAGTTGTCCGCCCTCATCGTAACCTACATAGCCAGGGGGGGAGCCAATCAGCTTTGAAACACTGTGTTTTTCCATGTATTCTGACATGTCAAGACGAATAAGCGCTTCTTCCTGATTAAACAGCTGCTCGGCGAGCGCTTTTGCAAGCTCTGTTTTGCCAACGCCGGTGGGTCCCACAAAAAGAAAGGCACCAAGGGGTCTTGATGGATCACTAAGGCCAGATCTGGATCTTCTAATAGCATCGCTGATGGCAGTCACTGCCAAATCTTGTCCTACAACCCTTTTTTCTAACTCTTCTTCCAGATGCATCAATTTTTTAGCTTCACCCTCTAGCATCTTTTGCACAGGGATGCCAGTCCATTTCGAGACGATATGGGCAATCAACTGGTCATCCACTTCTTCTTGAAGAAGGCGGTTTGATTTTTCGTTGAGTTTTTTTTGCACTTCCCCAATTTCTTTTTCTAAAGCAGGAATCACGTTGTAGCGCAGTTCTGCCACTTTATTGTAATCTGCTTTTCGCTCTAGTTCTTCTTCTTGGAATTTTAATTGGTCGAGCTTGTTTTTTTTGTTTTGTAGCTCATCGAGCAGTTTTTTCTCATTTTCCCAGCGCTGCTTTAAAGAGGAGAGCTCTTCTTTTACCTTAGCAATCTCTTTTTCAAGCTTTTCTGCCTCTGCTTTTGCAATGGCGGTATTTTCTCTTTTCAAGCCTTCTTGTTCTACAATCAAGTGGGCAAGTTCTCTTTCCTTCTGGTCAATTGGCAAAGGCCTGCTGCCAAGCTGCATGCGGATCAGGCTTGCTGCCTCATCAATCAAATCGATCGCTTTATCTGGCAATTGCCTTTCTGTGATATAGCGGTTAGAGAGGAAAACAGCTGCGTGGATGGCAGATTCTGTAATCCTAACGCCGTGGAAAATTTCATACTTTTCGCGAAGGCCGCGTAAGATCGCAATGCAGTCTTCAACGTTTGGCTCTAAAATGGTGACTAGCTGAAACCTTCTTTCAAGGGCAGCGTCTCTTTCAATGTATTTTTGGTATTCATTTAGTGTGGTAGCACCAATGCAGTGGAGAGTGCCTCTTGCAAGGGCTGGCTTTAAGAGATTGGCAGCGTCCATAGCACCCTCTGCTCCTCCTGCTCCAATTAAAGTGTGCACTTCATCGATAAATAAAATGATCTGGCCATCGCTTTTTTCAATGTCTGTCAAAATGCCTTTTAAGCGCTCTTCAAATTCACCGCGGTATTTGGCGCCTGCAATAAGCGAGCCCATGTCTAAGGAGACAAGCTGTTTGTTTTTTAAGGAATCGGGGACATCTCCCTGGAAGATGCGCTGGGCCAACCCTTCTGCAATGGCTGTTTTTCCAACGCCGGGTTCACCGATTAAAAGCGGGTTGTTTTTGGTTCTACGGCATAGCACTTGCATGGTGCGTCTGATCTCTTCATCGCGTCCGATGACGGGGTCTAGCTTTCCAGCTTTTGCCAAAGCAGTTAAATTTTTTGTATATTTTTCAAGTGTTTGCAAGCCGGCTTCTGCAGTTTTAGAGTCCATGTGCCTCTCTCCTCTTGTTTCTTGAATCAACTTTTCCACATCTTTTAAAGAGACTTTTATCTGATTTTTCCAGCTCGCAAAAGGCTCTCCTGCATTTTTCCAGTAGGCGACAAGAAAATGATCGCCGCTGATGTAAGTGTCTTTCCACTGTTTGGCTAAATTTTCAGCTTCAGAGATGCGGTTTTGCAAATTTCTGGCAATGGTTGGTGCAGAAGTAGTTCCAGAGGCAAAAGTGGGTGCCTGATTTAAAGCTTTTTTTACCTCTTCTTGCAATTTCTGGATATTGCCGCCTAAGTTGATGAGAAGTGATCTGAAGTAACTCTCTTCTTCCTCTAAAAAAGCAAAGAGAAGATGGTTTTCGTTGACTTCTGTGTTTTTAAGCTTTTCAGCTTCTCTAAAAGCTAGCTGGATCGCCTCTTCTGTATTTTCTGTAAAATTTTGAGCCATAGATTAAGACTTCTTTAATGGAGTTTATGCGGTTCCCAAGTGGTTTCTTTTGCATTCAATTTAAAATTGACATAACGCGACGCGACAAAAAGATAGTCTGACAGACGATTTAAATAAATGGTCACATGGTCAGCTACATCCTTTTGTTTGTTTAAAGGCACGATCATTCTTTCTGCCCTTCTGCAGATGCTCCTTGCCAAATGAAGGGCGGCTCCCTGTGGACTGCCTCCTGGCAAAATAAAAGCGTGCAGTTTTGGAAGTTCCTCTTCCATTTTGTCGATCCAGGTCTCTAAAATATGGATGCCTTCTTCGTCAAAACGCGTTTTTTCGATCTTGCTGTTGCTGGCCTCGCTTCTTGGTGTTGCGATGGCAGCTCCCACATCAAAAAGCGTATGCTGGATGGTTTCCAGCTGTTTTTTTATAGGCTGGAGCTCTTTATGGTCTTGCATGAGCGAAACAGCAACACCAAGGGTTGAGTTGCACTCATCGACAGTGCCTAGCGCTTCAATGAAATGGTCATTTTTAGCCACCCGCTTTCCTGTAAAGAGAGAGGTTTCTCCTTTATCGCCAGTCTTCGTATAAATTTTCATAACCAACTTTTAAAATATATTTTGAAATAAGAAAAACCTATATTTGTTACAACCAATTTTCTCTTTTTGCGAAAAAAATTCAAGGTCTAATTTGAATAATAGGTTTAAATTTTTTGTTATAACTACCACACAGCCCACAGAGAGCACAGAGAAAAAAAATCTCTCTCTGTGCTCTCTGTGGGCTCTGTGGTAGTTTCAATTACCAGTTATACTTTCAACTTTATGGGTTGTAGGGAGAGAGTCTGGTGAGCTCTTTTTTGAGCTCTTTTAATGCTTTGGGGTTGTGAGCGCGCTCTTTGACCAGCTTTTCTGCCAGGAGGAGATGCTCCCATGCTTTATTATAGTCATAGCGGCTTGTGTAGAGTGCTGCCAAATAATATTCGGCTGTAGCGTTATTAGGATCTAGTGCATGGTAGCGCTCTAAAAGCGCCAATGCCTCTTTTTCTCGATGGAGCTGCAGCCAGGTAGTTGCTAACGAAAAAATCCCTGATGTAAAATGAGGACTCTCTTTTAGCACGTTTTGAAGAGCTTCTTTTTTATCTAAAATAGAGCTTCTTTTTTCATTGACCGGTTTAAATAAGGCGCGTATTCCATCAAGTCCGACAAGCCCTTCTAGAAACTCTTTTGCCGTAAAATCTCTGCTGACTGCATAATCTGGCAAATGGTCTTTTACTTTCTCCAGTAGGTCTTCTCCTCGTGTCTTATCGCCAGAGAGTACATAAGCAAAGCCCAAAAGCTCCTTTAATTGCATGTCATCTGGCAAGTAGGGGAGTGCTTTTTGGTAGGCCGCTACAATTTTTTCATGTTCTTCTTTTTCCCAAAAGCTGGCTGCCAGGTTAAAGTGGGCAAGTCCTATTACTTGTTTTTTAGAGCGCAGCTCTAGATCTTTTGTGTCCACTGACAAATATTCATCAGATGATAAATGAATGCCCCTTGCTGTTGTCTCAATATTAATGATGCGCTCGCCATTTTTATAGCGCACGTAGATATGTCCTGGAGGCGTTACCATCTCTAGATTCAAATCTAATCTTTCTGCCAGGCAGATATAGAGGATGGAAACACCTAAGCAGACACCTTGTCTGGAATCTAGCACAGAGGGCAAAAATGTGTAGAGATCCACATCTTTTGCATACAGGGAGTGCGGAGGAAATCTAAATCTAAGCTCATCAAAGACGAGTGCATTCATGGCGGCGATTTTTTCTTCCGGCGTGGCATTTTTTTCAAGTCTTGCTAAAATTTGAAGTGCCATCAAGTCGATCATGGCCTCGTAACTATAAAGCTTTTGCATGGCCTCTTCGCTATTTCCAAACTGGCTTAAAAAAAGAGCGCGCGCTAAGTCTATCTCTTCTGACTCCAATTGTAAGACTTCTTTTTCATCTGCTGCATAGAAGCCCTTTTTCTTTCTGTTGGGTAAATTTTTTGCCAGTTGATGGACAATATAGGCCTCTTCTTTGGTGAGAAAACGCGTTTCTTCACTGCTTGGCTTGTTGGAAAGGTGAATGAGGGTATCG
>DAORNI010000001.1:91103-104268 GCA_035440845.1 Parachlamydiaceae bacterium
CAATAGCCGGTGTCAATTCTAATTGGCCGATATTAAAAGCCTTTTCACTTTTTCCTTGAGAAAGAAGAAAAAAGGCATCGCGCAAAGCTTTTTTTCCCGTTTCATTTTTTGGATAGAGCTTATAAAAAGCCAAATGCTCTGAAACAGATTTTGGATCTAAACTATTATAAAGTGCTTGAATTTGGCTCTCAGATGGTGCAGAAAAGCAAAAAAAAGGACAGACAAATAAAAAAGCAAGTTTTTTCATAGGGAGAGCAATGTCTGGATTATATTTTTAAGTTCTTGATTTTCAACAATTTCTTCTATTGGACTTGGGTAGCGACACGTCCAGTTTTTATCAGATACAATGCCAGGAACATTGACGCGCTCATCTTCCATGTTATCAGCTGTAAAGTCTTTGATCAAGCTTAAATATTCTTGTAAAAGATTGATATGAAATAAGCTTTTCGTATGAAGGCTTGTCTTTAAAATGCCCATCTGCTGCTGCATAGAAAGCTTTTTATTATAAGGAAATTTTTGTGATCTGGCATAAAGAGAAGCTTCCTCCTCTCTTTCTTTCCACCAGAGCAGAAGAGTTTCAGAATCATGTGTGGAAACAGATGTTAAGCTAAGTGGCGGATAATCCTTTCCTTCTATGAAGCGCCCATCTTCTTTCCAAACCCTTTCCCAGCGCATGATTTTAGTGCCGGGAATACCAAGCTTTTGCATAGAGTCTCTTATAAAATCCGGTACATTTCCAAGGTCTTCACCAATCGGGAGCATTGTACAAGAATCTAGCAGCATGGAAAGGATTTTTTCACCCTGATTTTTTGCGGCCTCATCATCGCCTGGAATGTAGAATCCATTCCTTGCAGATGTATGAGATGGGATAGACCAGATGCGAAAAAAACCTGCAATGTGGTCTAGCCGGTAAATATCATAGAGCTTTTCGGCCGTTTTTAAACGGATCTTCCACCACTCATAATTCTCTTTTTCCATTTCTTGCCAGTTATATATGGGAAAACCCCAGTTTTGCCCTTCCTGGTTGTACATGTCAGGAGGAGCCCCTGCAGAATAATCTAAAGAAAAAAGATGTCTTTCCATCCAAACGTCGGCACTGTCTCTATTGATTAAAATGGGGATGTCTCCCATTAAAAAAATATTATTTTCAGCAGCTATTTTTTTTACTTCCTGCATCTCTTTAAAACAGAGGTATTGGATAAAAATGTGAAAATCAACTTCTTGTTTATAGACATGTAAAAGCTCGGTATAGCCAAAAAGAGTTGGCTTTTGCCATTCTTTTGAAAAGTGCTCAAAACTTTTCCAGTCCTGTTCAATGCGGAGCGCTTTAAAAAGGGCGTAAGATTCTAGCCACGGGTTTTCATCTCTAAATTGGCAAAAATAAGGCAGCTGCATCAAGTCTTGGCCATGTTTTTTATAATAATCTCTTAAAAAAGCCTCTTTTAAAGCGCGTACCTTTTTATAATCAACGCGTTTTTCTTGATTTAAGGGTAAAAATTTTTTAAGTTCTGTCTCCTCTGCAAAAGGCAAGCGATGCAAGGATAAGTGGATGGGATTGAGGGCAAAGGCAGAAAGGGCGCTATAGGGGCTAGATTCTTGCCCTGTGTCATTTAAAGGCAAAAGCTGGATCACATCAAAGCCCACTGCTTTACACCAGTAAATAAGAGGGATTAGATCGGTAAATTCTCCAATGCCACAGCTTTTTTTGCTCCATAAAGAAAAAAGCGGGACATTGATGCCGTTGTGCGTTTTAAGCCCTACAATCTCCCAATGCTTTTCTGTTTTCATGCCGTGTCCTTTTTAAAGGAACATTAATCAAAGCAACATAAACTTTGCAAGGGAGAGTTTTACTAGGGTGTGTCATCAATTGCCAATAGCTTAGATTCGAAGCATGTGTGAATTTCTAGAGGAAAAGAACTCGAATATATAGTCGTTTAAATTTAAACGACTATAAGTTTATTATCAATTGATGACACACCCTAAGAATTGGAAAGAAACATGCCGACTGGCTTGTCTGCTGTATAAAATTGGATGATAGAAGGAATTTCGCCTCGTGAGAGCGAATTTTTCCAAGAGAGCCCTTTTTCTGAAAAAGGCTTTAGCTGCTCAAAAAGCTTTTGCCCTGTCAAATCTTGCAAATAATAGGTTTCAAAAAGCATGAGTTGTTCTGTTTTTCTGATAAAGGCAAAAGTGCCATAGCGGGGGTAGGGCATGCCGTTTGCTTTAAGTGCTTCTTTAAAAATGGTCTCGCGGTAGCGACCTTTTGGAAGGGTCTCAAACTTAATGGCTGCAATTAAGAATTTGCCTTCCTTGTCAGGCTCGATCTGAATATCGATCCCGGTAGGGAATTTAATCAGGCAAGACTGGTTGGCATCCGGGTGTAAGTCTTTGATTTTTAATTCTTCGCCAAGCTCTTCTAAAAGGGTGCTAAAAATATCTGATTTCATAAATCTAATCCTCATCACTTTCTGCTTCTTTAGCGAGCAAATCTTCGAGTTGATCTTCTAACTCTTCTGCAGCCTCAATGATTGCCATATACACTTCGTCCCGGTGCTGAACAGAACGATAAATTTTGTTTAAAGAGACTTCCTTTACAGCGTTTCTAAGCTGCGTAATGGCAATGATCTTTGCCTGGACGGTCTCGCAGCCAAGCTCATTTAAACGCTGCAAAATCTTGTCACTTGAGGGGTAGCGCTCAGCAGTGATTGCCATAAAGACTTTTGTAAACATTTCAGCCGTCATGTTGGCAGGTTTTTGCTCACCTGCGCGTGCAAACATACTATCGACAAGCTTCATCAGACCACCCCGTCAAAATAGCGTTTTACCCCCAGCATTGCCTGTAAAATTTTGACTTCGTTGATGAGGCGCATAAGCTGTGGCCTTTCAAGCGAGGGGGTTTTGGAATTTTTATCGACATTCAAGGCATTACCAATGGAGCTTAGCAATTTTAGCATGACGGGTTCAAAATTTTCGATCGATTTATACTCTTTTAGCAAGTTGCTAAACTTCGTGCTGGCATCCTCTTCTGGAGCCGTGATATATTCGGTATAAGTTGCGCGAAATTCATCGGCAGTTTTTGCAATTCCCTCTTTTGCTGCATCTCTTGATGCTTGTGTGATGTTTTTACCAGCTGTAAGCTCTAGTTTATTGTCTTTCTGGAAATCTTTAATCGCTTCTTGCACCTCGCTTTTTAAAACGCCGCTAGTTGTGGCAAGCAAAAATTCTAGCGCCTCATTGATTAAAACGGGGTCTGAATAAAAACTTTTAATTTTATTTAAGATCTCCTGTTTTTTATCAGACGGAGTCATCTGCTGGCGCAAGGCGACTAATTTTTTAGCGTCATGCTCAGGGTGGCTTTCTGTGAATTCATCGGCTTTTCGCTTCACTTCTTCAATGGGGATGACATCGCCGGCTTCTTTTGCCTTTTCTTTGCGTGTTGTCTGGATTTTATCTTTGATCGTCTCTTGCTTTTTTAAGCTAGCGAGCGGGTTGCTTGCGTCTTTTAAGTCGGCAAGAGCATCCTGGCTGTTATCTTGCCTTGCGGCTGCTTGTTCTACAGCCTCTTGCTGTTCAAGACGCTGCATAGCTTCTACCGTCAAGTTACCTCTTGCCATTCCAGCTGGAACTCCGCCAATATCAGCCATAAAACCTCATAAATTACTTAATTAACTTATGCAATTAAAATACCAATTTTATTTACTTTAATTATACCATGTTTTTAGTATTTTATATAATAATTTATTTATTTTTGTAGGAACTTTCACGTTGTTTAACTTTAACGATAAGGATAATTAATTTTTTATCAAAGACTTCATAGACAATTCGATAATTTCCAAATCTTATTCTATAATAATTTGATAGTTTTCCATGAAGCGGTTCATAATCTAGAAGTTGTGAGTTTGTTTGAAGAATAGCATTTTTTTATGATTTTCTCTTGATCAGATTTAGAACTTGCAAAAATAAAGAGGCAATATTTAAATAACCTGAGTTTCGAGGAAACAAGCTAGAAAACTCAGGTTAATACCCTATGCTTACTCATGGGATTAACATGCTCTTGTTGCTTCACGGCTTGTTTGGTTTTTAGTCGTGAAACAGACAGCATTAGTTATGAGATCTGGATGCGGCCAAGCGGCTGAATGCGGATTTCTGGCACAATTTCTTGGTAGGAGACCACAGAGACATCCGGAAATTCCATTTCTACAAGCTTTCGCACAAAGCGCCTAACGTCAATGGCTGTCAAAATAACAGGAGCTTGGCCACCTGGCGGGGGGGCTGCTACAGTATTTCTTACTGCTTGTAAGATAAGCTGCACAGAGTCTGGATCTAGGGCAAGATAAGAGCCAGCAGAGGTCTGCTTGATGGCACCCCTTACCATGTCTTCAATTTCAGGGTCTAAAATATAGACGGACAAGACGGACTGGCCTTGCGAGAATTTATAGCTGATGTAGCGCTTTAATGAAGACCTGACATATTCTGTTAAGAGGACAGTATCTTTTTCTGTTTGCGCCCACTCGCTCAAAGCCTCTAAAATCGTCCTTAAATCTTTCACCGATACTTGCTCTTGTATCAGGCGCTTGAAGATATCGGTCATTTTTTGAAGAGGAATAAGTCTTGTTACTTCTTTGATCAGATCGGGGAAGGATTTTTCCATAAATTCCATCATCGATTTTACCTCTTGGATGCCCACAAATTCGTTGGCATAGTGACGAAAGAAGTAGGAGAGATGCAAAATCATCACTTCCAGGTTGTTCCAGTATTTGATGCCTGCTTTATCGAGTAGATCTTTATATTTTGCCTCTACCCAAAGAGAGGGCATTCCAAGAGAGTTTTTGTAGGAGTTGAAGGGGAGGTTATAGCGCTTTAAATTCTCTTCAGTTTCGCTTGTCAGGAAATGGTCATCTAGTACTTTTCCTCGTACGATAGGCACTTCGTTCAAGTGGATGGAATACTCATCGCTTTCTAAGATAGGTGATTCTGTCCTGACGTGGACGCCGGGAAAGCGCACGCCTAGATCGGCATAGAGGGCTTGCCTCATCCGGGGGATCATCTGATCCACAAAGCTTAGGCCTTTTTGAGCTCTTTGGATTTCAACGCTCAAGGATTTTCCACACTCCAACACAACAGGGAGCGTCAAAGCATAATTATCAATTCCGCCGCCAGTAACTGCGCGATGCCCTTGAACAGAGGTCTCTACAGTTGCGCTTCCAGGAGGTGCGCTAGCAGAGGATAAGCCAGCTGTTGCTGTTTTTTTAAGCTCTTGAGACCAAAGGGAATAGCCAATCATTCCAAGTGCTGCTGACAAGATGAGGAAAGGCGGCTTTGGAAAACCGGGAAGTAGTCCAAGACCCATCAAAAAGCCGGCAGCGATCATTAAGGCTTTTGGCTGTTTAAGCAATTGGCCAGAAATCTCACTACCAAGGTTTGTGTCTCCTTTGTCGGACGTCACACGTGTTGTCACAATACCTGCAGTAATAGAAATCAACAGGGCAGGGATTTGGGAGACAAGACCATCGCCAATAGAGAGCAAGCTATATGTTTGCACAGCATCCATGGCAGGCATTCCATTCATCGTCATCCCGATGATCATACCGCCAATGACGTTGATCAAGGTGATCACAATACCTGCAATCGCATCTCCCTTGACGAATTTCATGGCTCCATCCATAGCACCGTAGAGCTGACTCTCTTTTTGGATCATCATGCGCCGCTCTCTTGCCTGATTGGAATCCAAAATCCCAGCGCGCATATCGGCGTCAATGCTCATCTGCTTTCCTGGCATCGCATCCAGTGTAAACCTGGCAGCCACTTCCGCTACACGCTCTGCACCCTTCACGATCACGATAAATTGGACAAGCGTAATAATCAAAAAGATAACGCCGCCAACTACAAAGTTGCCTCCTACCACAAAATTACCGAATTGGAAGATGATCTCCCCGGCATTTGCATGGAGAAGGATCTGTCTTGTAGACGCAATATTGACCCCTAGACGATAAAGTGTTGTGATCAGCAAAAGAGAGGGAAATATGGAAAGGTGCACGGCGCTTGGGATATAAAGAGCAACCATCAAAAGCGAAACAGACAACGTGAGGTTCAAAGCGATCAGGTAGTCGATGACGTGAGGGCCAACTGGCAAGATGATCATCACCAAAATGCCGATGATGATAAAAGCAAGAGCTATATCACTAGAGCGTGAAATATTGGAAAGAGAGCGTTCACCGCCAAGTCTTGCCGAGATCCCGTCAAGGACCTTTCTTATAGATTCTAACATTGATCGTTATCTCCAACTATAACTTACTTCTTTTGGAATTTATTCTTCCGGTTCAGAATAAGCATATTCTGATTCAGTATCAAGAGCGTCAATCCAGCGTAAAATATCAGCCAAGGGTCCATATGTCTTTTCCGGGACAAATTCTCCGGTCTCGCCTTCATCAAAAAGCTCATGTGCAAGCTTGATGCTCCGAATAACAGGAATATCATTTTCTTTTGCTTTTTTGACAATGCGTTCTGCCAGAATGTCTTTTCCTTTTGCAACAATATAAGGAGCAGCATCCAATTCCCTTTCATAAGCTATAGCAATAGCTAAGTGAGTCGGGTTTGTGACAACAGCTTTAGCTCCAGCAACTCCGGCAGTTGGACCTTCCTGATACGCCATTTCCTGAGCAATTTGACGCCTTTTTCCTTTAATATGCGGATCACCCTCTGAGTTTTTATACTCTTGTTTGATCTCAAATTTTTCCATCCGCATCTCTTTTGCAAAGTTTTTACGCTGATAAATAAAATCGGCGATAGCCACGATGACAAAGAATAATCCTACTTTTAACACAACTTCCATTAAAAAAGAGTAGAAAATTAAAAGTGAAGAAGAAATTGGCATAGAAACTGCCTTGATCAAGGTAGGAATACTGTTGTACATGACCCCATAAATAAGCCATGAGGCAACAGAGATTTTAAGGACAGATTTTAAAAGCTCAATTAAAGTTTTAAGTTTAAATTTAGCCTTCAAGTTTTGGATCGGGTCAAATTTTTTGATGTCAAATTTGAAGACTTCGGGGGCAAACATTGGTCCCACTGACAAAAATTCGATCACAACTCCAATGAAGGCAACAGCCATTAACACCGGGATGCTAGCTAGAAATATGACGACGATAGACTGCACAAAAAGCTGGGCAACAGCTACGTCCAAATCGCCTTTTGGGATCATGTTAAAGGCACTGATAATAAAACCGCCAAGCTGTGAATAGAGAAAATGGGACATGCCCATAATAATTGCAATAGATGCCATGAATGTGAAAGCGGCCGGCAGGTCTTGCGATTTGGCAACCTGGCCTTTTTTCTTTGCATCCCTTAACTTTTTCGGGGTGGCTTTTTCGGTTTTTTCGCCCATTGGAAAACCTTGGTAAAGAAGAAAATATCAGACCCTTTTTTCTCATTATAGCACAAATTGCAATAAAAGTACAAAGAGACCTATTTGCTTTCCTTTTTTAATTTTATTGTTTATACTGTCTGTTTTATGGTAGATAAAATTTTATGAATCAGACTGCATTGGCCTATCTTTTGACGAGGATGCTAGATACTCCTTTTTGGGGTTTGTTCAATCTTATTCCTTTTATTTTGTATAAAGATTTAAAGGTTACCCCTTTTCAGCTTGGTCTTATTATTACATTAAAGCCGCTCGTCTCCATCTTTTCTTCTTACTGGTCTTCAAAATCTGCCAGTTTGAGCAATGGATTACGATTTAGTTTGTTTTATGGCAGATTTTTAGCTTATCTTCCATTTTTAGCACTTCCCTGGATCTACTCCCCATGGTATTTGATCTTTTGCTTTGCTGTTTATATGTTTTTGCAAACAGGGATGATGCCGGCCTGGATGGAGCTTTTGAACCGCAATTTGGAGCCAAAGACAAGGGATAGAATATTTTCTTATGCCCAAGCTTTTGGGTATTTAGGCGGCGGACTTTTGCCATTTGCACTTGGGTTTGTTTTAGATACCCATATACAGTCTTGGCGCTGGATGTTTCCCGTTGCAGCTTTTTTGGGGCTGGCTGCCTTTATCTGGCAAAGAAAAATGGTATTTTCTTCTGAAAATACAAAAAACGATCCCGTTGTTCAAACCGACCCTTTTATGCAGCCTTGGAAAAATTCTTGGGAGTTGTTAAAACGTCGCCCCGATTTTGCTAAATTTCAAATAGGGTTTATGTGGATAGGAGCAGGGTTGATGGTGATACAGCCGGCACTTCCCGTGTTTTTTGTGGATCATTTGCACCTCTCCTATACAGAAATGGGAGCAGCGATCACCCTTTGCAAGGGCATTGGATTTGCCTTTGCCACTCCTTTTTGGGTGCGCTTGATCCAGCGCGTCAATTTTTTCTTCTTTGGCGCCCTGATTGCAAGTTTGGCTTTTCTATTTACGGGGTTGTTAATCGCAGCTCAAACGGCTGTTTTTTCTCTTTATGCGGCTTATTTGGCTTACGGACTGATGCAAGCTGGAAACGAGCTTAGTTGGAACATGTCTGGTCCTATATTTGCAAAAAAAGAAGATAGTTCTTCTTATAGCACTGTCAACTTGATTGCAGTCGGAGTACGCGGGCTTTTCGTCCCTTCTCTTGGTGCTTTTTGTTTGGGTCATTTTGGAACTTTATCGTCTTTTTTATTAAGCGGCTCTTTTTGTCTGATGGCAGCATTGACAATGCTCTACTTTAGCCGTTCAAGTCAGCTTGAAAAAGCCTCGACTAATGCTTGATAGACATTTTCTTTATGGAAGACAAGGCGAAGAAGATAAAAGCTTTCTTGATGGCCTAAAGCCTTTTCATACTCTTTTTGCAAAGCGATGAGCCCTTCAGTGTTCAAATGAATTTTTTTGCTTTCTAAATTCTTCTTGATTTTGAGATAGCGTAAAAAATCTTCTTTTTTTTCTGCAGAGAGGTTTGGCAAGGTTCCATAATAGGGACTATTTTTTACGGGGGCGATTGTCTCATAATTTTTGCTAATCCAGGCTGAATGCCCCATGATTTGCTGCAGCTTATAATGGTCGTCAAAATCATGCAAAATAGGCCAGGCTGCTTTTTCTGAAAAAATGCCAAGATCAATCCCTCTTTCTAAAAATAGCGAGCAGTCAAGGGCATTTTGATGCTCCATTTTTTCTACACCCTCCACATAGGCGCTTTTAGAAATTTTACCCCTTTCTACTTTTTGGTAAAGAGCCATGAATTGACGGTCAGTTTTTGCGTTGTGAAGTTCAAAAAGAATGGAGCAGGCCAAAGTTTCAAGCTTTTCGTTTTTTAGCGAGTTGATGCGGATTTTGCGGTTCGTGCTGTCCCAAAAAGCGTCAAAAGTTTCGTTTGGAAGAGGCTTCATTTCGATTGAAATAAAGCCCTCTTTTTCAATATTCATCAAAAAATTTTTAAATCCGGGAAGTAGATAGAGCTTTTGAAGAGCTGTTTCTATTTTTGGAGAAGGAGTGGTAATGTTTAAACTTTCTGCATAAAAATGAGATGCAATAAAAGTAAATAATAGAATAAATTTTATTTTGTTCATTTAATTAAAATGTTAGTTTTAATTAATTATTTTAATAAATTTTTAATAAAAAATCAATGTTTATTTTAAGGTAAAAATAATTGACTAAAATGGAAACAATGGTAAACTATATCGAATGCGTTCGGCATAAAGGTTTTAACACGAGTAGGGTAATGAAAAAAGAGTTGATCATTGTGACAGGTGGGAGCGGATTTATTGGCTCTTCTGTTATCCGCCATTTAAATGATAAAGGCATTCAAGAAATTATTGTAGTAGATGAGCTTGGCCAAAAAGAGAAATGGAAAAATCTGGTCGGAAAGAAAATAGCAGATATTGTAGAAAAAAAAGATTTTTTTGATTGGCTTAATGGCCGGCACAATGAGATCAAAGCTTTTATTCATTTGGGAGCTTGCTCTAGCACAGTTGAAAAGGATGCCAGCTACCTTTTAGAAAACAACTATAAATTTTCCATTAGACTTGCAGAGTATGCTCTAAAGCATGACAAACGCTTTATTTATGCTTCATCGGCTGCCACTTACGGAGATGGCTCAAAAGGTTTTTTAGATGATGAAGCGGCAATAGATGATCTTCATCCTTTAAACATGTATGGCTTTTCCAAGCAGCTTTTTGACATGTGGGCAAAAAACCAGGGGGTTTTGAATCAGTTGGTAGGGCTTAAATATTTTAATGTCTTTGGTCCAAACGAAGCACATAAAGGCAGGATGGCATCTGCTGTTTTTCATTTTATGGAGACGATTAAAAACAAAGGACAAGTGCGGCTTTTTAAATCGGATGATGCGCGCTTTGCAGATGGCGAGCAAAAAAGAGATTTTATTTATGTGAAAGATGCAGCTAAAATGACCGCAGCTTTTTTAGAGAACTATGTAGGCGGTATTTTTAATATTGGGAGCGGTGTTGCCTCGTCCTGGAATCAGCTTGCACATGCTTTATTTAAAGCGCTTGCTAAAAAGGCAGAGATTGAATATGTAGAAATGCCTCCTGATTTAATAGGCAAGTACCAGTCCTATACTTTGGCATCCATGGAAAAGACAAAAAGTGTTTTAAAAGAAGCGTGCACGTGTATGCCACTAGAAGATGCCGTTATCGATTATGTCAGAAACTATTTAATGCCAAGTAAGCACTGGTAAAGGGAACTCACAATGCAGAAATTGACAGGGACGCTTAGCCAATTGTCTGGCGCCAAAGTTGCAGTGATCGGGGATCTTATTTTAGACACTTATACGATCGGAAAAGCAAGGCGTATCTCTCCGGAAGCCCCGGTAGCTGTTTTAGAAGTGGAAAAAGAAGATTTCAAGGCAGGCGGAGCTGGCAATGTGGCTCTTAACTTAAAAAGCTTAGGTGCAAAGGTGACTCTGGTTGGTAGATTAGGTAATGAGTCTTCTAGCCAAATGCTGAAAAAATCCCTTAGTGAAGAGGGGATTTCAACAAATGCTCTTTTTATAGAAAAAAATTATCAGACGCCCGTTAAAAACCGCGTGATTGCAGATAATCAGCAGATTGTGCGCATTGACCATGAAAAAATTTTTCATCTTTCAAAAGAACTCGAAGAAGAGATCATCGCCAAGCTCCCACTGCTTTGTCAAGGGGTGGAGGCAATTGCGATCTCTGATTATGGCAAAGGCTTTTTATCAATAAAACTTTTAAGAGCCATCAGTGAACTTGCTCATCAAGAAGATATTCCGATTATTGCAGACCCAAAAGGGATCGATTTTACTAAATATTTAGGTGTTACTGTTTTGAAGCCCAATACATCAGAAGCCTATTTGGCAGCCAACTTGCCAAAAGAAGCTCCTTTACAAGATGTTGCTAAAAAACTGCTTGAGATCACACAAGCAAAAGCCTTGATGATCACAAGATCAGAGGCTGGCATTTCCTGTTTTTATAAGGATAAACCGCAAGAAGATTTTCCTGTACAAATGAAGGAAGTAAAAGATGTGACAGGGGCTGGGGACACCGTTTTAGCGATGCTTGCCATAGCGCTTGCCTCTCAGTTAAAAATTAGTGAGGCAGCACAGTTTTGCAACCTGGCAGCCGGTATTGCCATTGAGCGTTTTGGTTGTGCACGAGTTAGCTTGTCAGATCTTGCAAGGCGTCTTCTGGAACTTGATTACCATAATAAAGTTTTTGATGAGGAACATCTTTTTGCACTCCAAGAGGCTGTTAAAGATAGAAAAATCACACTGCTTGGTATTTCTGGAAAAAATGGTTTGACAACCGCTATTTTTAATACAATCAAAGAGATGACTTGCGGTGGCCATTTTGACTTGATTGTCTATGTTAGGGATGTAGAACCTAATGAAGCACTAGTCAATGTTTTAGCTTCTATGCAGAATGTGAATTTTATTATTTTAAACACAGATAGTTTGCGTAATCTCTGCAGCCAAATCAAACCAGACGAAGTCTATCTTTTAGAGGAAGAAACGTTAACAAAACTAGAAGAAGCCGAAAAACTTTTAGAATCCGTCTAAAATTATATTAATTATAATTGCGGTTATGCAAGAAGTCTAATAAAGGATTTATTATGGATCCAACAGGATCAAGATATAATATTTTCCTAAAGAATTGTCCAATTCGGAAATCCTGTTAAGCACAAAGTATTGGATCTAAAAACAGCATCAACTATAAAATGGATTGCCGTTGCATTTCTTGTTGTCGGTTTAGCTATTGTTACCTTATTGACTCAAAAATATGGAAGTCCTCGTGATGTAGAAAAAACTCCGATGTTAAACACTCGTACAAAAAATCAAGGTAAGTCAAATGTTGTTTTAAATGAAATGAGTCTAACAAAAGAACAGATAACAGAAAAAACTAATGCTCTTATCAAAGAGCAACAACTTTTAAATGGCCATATAGGGAAATGGGAGCTTTAAAAGAAAAACAATTCTAGAAGTTGCGAAGAGCGCGGTCGCGCTGATAGTGGCGCTCAATCCCGTTTGCAGCCTCTTGCGGGCTGTCGGTTAGTTGAATCAGCTTTAAATCCTCTTTTGTGATGCAGTCCATTTCTAAGAGCGTCTCGTTAATCCATCCTAAAAGACCCTCCCAGTATTTGCTCCCTAAAAGATAGATCGGAAAAGGCTTGATTTTTTTGGTTTGGATCAAAGTGAGGGCTTCAAAAAGCTCATCTAGCGTGCCATAGCCGCCCGGCAAAAAAATATAGCCTTGGGCATAGCGGATAAACATCACTTTGCGGATAAAAAAGTAGCGAAATTGCAGACGGTAGTCTAGGTCGATGTAGTTATTTAAGGCAGCCTCAAACGGCAAGTCAATGCCAAGACCGCATGATTTTCCTTTTGCTAGCTGCGCACCTTTATTGGCAGCTTCCATAATGCCAGGCCCGCCACCTGTAATGATGGCAAAATTCTTTTCGCTGATCACTTTTGCAGTCTCAACAGCAAGCGCATAATAAGGACTTTTTTCTGTCAGCCTTGCAGAGCCAAAAATGGAGACAGAAGGGCCAATTGAGGTCATTTTTTCAAAGCCCTCTACAAGCTCTGAAAGAACTCTGAAAACCCGCCAGGAATCTGACGCTGTAAAGACAGTGTGATCATTTGAAGTAAATTCGTCCATGCTTCAATTTATGCAAAAAAATAATTAAAAGGTCAAGACCTCTGCAAATTTGTAAAATATTTTTT
>DAORNI010000001.1:104425-110603 GCA_035440845.1 Parachlamydiaceae bacterium
GTTTTTCCCATCAAATAGAAGATAAAAAATTAGTATTTTCTGGAAGAGAATTTAAATGGATGACTCAAAATGAGATGCAGGATAAAAAACAAGAGATAGTGGCCGATTCCTTGCGCGATGTGGCACTAAAGCTTAAGAATATAGAAATCAAAGTCAATAATGGAGATCGTTTAGAAAATTTATTATTTAATATGAATTTAATAAATAATAAAATTATCAAACATAATAATTATATTGAAAATAATAAATTTTTGAAATTAATAGATGTTGTTTTTGATTTTGTGACAAATGGTTCCTTTAGGTTAAAATACCATTCAATAAACAACCAGATAGATATTTGTAGTAAATCTATTCGTGAAAATTCTGAGTACCGCACCTCTATCCTCAAAAAATATAGTGAAAACCTAGAATTATTATTAGACTCTCGGGAATTAACCGAAACATTAATACATAGTTTATATGATGACAACTCTACACGAGAGGATCTTAATTATTTAAAAATAATTTGTCCGCATCTAAGAGATGGTAAAGATACGGTAGAAGAGTTTATTAATAGAAAAATATTATGGATAGATCTTACAGAGGCTGAAGAAACCATTACTGAAAAATCGTTAGAAAATAATCCACAATATCGCAGCCAAATTTTGGAAATGATGAAAAAGTTATCACTCTTTCACTCATTCCAGTTTCCTCAATTAACTACAGCAGTCATAAAAAGTTTACAAAAGGATGCTCAATTAACAAATAAGAATGCTCAATTAACAAATAAGGATATTTTGCATTTAACAGGCCTAATGATGGTCCCAAATATTTTTACAGAAGATCAAAAAAAAATGATCAAGGGTTTTGTGCAGAAAATAGAAATTGGTCAAAATATTCAAAAAATAAAAAGTTTTGTTTCTGAAAATTCATCCTTAATTAAATCTGGAGCTTTAGGTACTCGGTCCAAAAAAGATAATTCGATTATTAAATTTAAAGCGAATGTACATAAAATTCCGCATAATATCTCTTACAACCATAAAACGGGTGACGTTATTATTGATTATGGGGAGATAGGAAGGGGAAGTTACAAAATAGTTAAAAAGAAAATGATGCTTTTGTCTAATCAAATGCTAGCTGTTGGTAAGCAAAAAATTTCTTCAGATGTTATCGACAGGAGATTTACAGAAAAAGAAATCCTGATTATGCAAAAATTAAAAGGTAAGCCAAATGTTTTGCAGCTACACAAGGCAAGTATTTATTACTCTGAAAAAAAGGGTGAAGTTCAACGTACATTCACGGAATTTTGCAGCATGGGTGAGTTAAAAGGGCATATGAACGTATTGACAGAAAAGCAAAAATTGAAAATAGCTAAAGATATCATTAAAGGGATATTGGAAGTCCATAAAGAAGGAATTGTTCATAGAGATATCAAAGGTCAAAATATTTTTTTAAAAGAAGAAATTGCTGAAAATGGAGAGATTGAAATTGTAGCAGTAGTGGGAGATTTTGGTGTTTCTTGTTTTGCTGAATATGACTCTGATATTAATTTGATATGTGGTACTTCTCTTTATATGGCACCTGGTATAAGACTAGAAACATGTTTTGAAGAGTTTAGTCCAGTTACTGCAAGTTTTGCAAGTGATGCTTGGTCTGTTGGGGTAGTTTTAAGTGAATTATTTGGAGATAAGGATTTTGAGAAAGCTAAGTCTTATAAAGACCTGGTCGAATTATTTATCAAGTTAAAAGCAGCAAAAGAGCCGTCAAATAAAGAGTCAATGGAGTATGTTATCTGGAAGTTGCTTCGCACAGATGTTGAGAACCGTATGAAATTAGAAGAAGCACTCACCATCATTGAAAAACTTTAATTAAAAGACACTTTGATCTCAAAATCATCTCACTGATCTCACTGTTAAAAAAATGACGATCGTATTCAAGGGTACTTGAGTGGCAGTTGGCAGTTATCACAAACTTAAAAGCATTCCATTTTTTTTTAAACCGGCTACTTTTCTTCGTTGAAGAGGGGTTCCAAAAAGCTTTTCAGGACTATTTTCAAGCGCTTTTAAAGCTGCGGCATCAAGGCTCCCTCCAATACCAGATGATGGGGTAAAGTCTGCTGTTAGAGAAATTGCCTTTCTTGCATTATGCGGACAGACATCTTGGCAAATATCGCATCCAAAAATATAGCCTGGATTTTTTTTCTGAATCTCTTCTGGAATCTCTTTTTTTGATTCAATCAAATGATAGGATAAGCATAAATTCGCATTTACTTGATGGGCGATGGAGAGGGCACTAGTTGGACAAGCATCCATGCAGCGGCTGCATGAGCCGCATTTTGCAAGACTTAACTCCATTTTTGGATTTTCTATTTCAAGGCTAGTAAAGAGTCCGGACAATAAAGTAAAGGTGCCAAACCTGCGGTGGATCAGCAAGCTGTTTTTACCAATCCATCCAAGGCCAGCTTGTACGGCGAGCGCTTTTTCAAGGACAGGAGAAGAGTCGCTAAAACCTTTGGCAATTCCTTTTTGACCGCTTTTATCTTCTAGCCATAAAATAAATTTTTTAAGCCTTTTGCGGTGCACTAGGTGGTAATCACGTCCTCTTGCATAAGAGGCGATGATACCTTTATTTTTTTCAAAAGGTATTTTTTCTTGCTTATAGTAAGAGACAAAAATAATAGCTGTTTTAGCGCCGGGAAAAAGTTCTTCTGGAAAGCAACGGATTTCATTTTCCATGTAGTGCAAATTGCCATGCCAGCCCTTTTGCAGCCATTTTTGATACGCCTCAATATCTTTTTGAGGGACTGTTGCCAAAGTGATGCCGACATCATCAAAGCCAAGCTCTAAAGCTTTTGCTTTAATTTCATTAAAAGAGACCATCTATTTTGAGAAAATCTTTGAAAAAAGATCTTCCATACGTGTCTTTTTTCTGTCGGTCTGCTTGCCGTTTGCCACTTCATGAAGATCTTCAATGGCCATAAAAGCTTTTGGATCTTCCCTTAAGACGACATCTTTCAAGTCTGCAAGCTGTAGTCTTTCTGCAATGACATAAAGGATTTCGCGCTCATCACCAGAAAAACCGCCTCGGCCATACATGATAGTAAGACCAAGTCCTAGCTCATGAATAATGGCATCACTGATCGCTTTTGATTTTTCGGAGATGATCAAAACAGATTTTGTCTCGTCAAGGCCGACAATGACGCCATCCATTACTTTGATGACCACAATATAGGTGATTAAAGAAAGAAGCGGCGGATGCCAGTCCTGAAAGACAAGGCCGGCTGTTCCAAAAACAAAGATGTTGCAGACCAAAACGACTTGGCCAACTGTAAAGCCCGTTTTTCTGTTGATGATGATCCCAAGAATCTCTGTGCCGTCCAAACAGCCCCCAAAACGGATCACAAGTCCAAGCCCAATCCCTAAAAGAGCCCCGCCAATGACAACAAATTCCAAGCTTTCTCCTTTAAATTCCAAAGAAGTAAAATGCTCAATAAATCCAATGGAGGCAACCAGGACAAGTACAGCATAAATCATATGTATTAAAAATGTTTTTCCAATCGAGCGATAGGCCAAATACAAAAAGGGAAGATTGAAAAGCAGCAGGAATAGAGGCAGTAATTTAAGGCCAAACACGTTTGCAAAAATCATGGCGATGCCCGTAATGCCGCCGTCAATCAGTTTGTTTGGAACAAAAAAGACCTGGAGTGCAAAGGCAGACAACATGGCGCCAAGCGTTAGGCAAAAGTATAAAAATAAACGGCTTCCAAAAGATTTGGTATTGGTGGATGAGGCATACATATGATCACTAACTCGTTGAATATCACTTTCAAAAGATAACAGAAAACTTTTTTTAAGTCAAAAAGCTTGTGAGAAATTTGCAAAATAGTTATAGTCAGTGCTTATTTAATTGATTTGCTGCGTCAAGGGCGTATAGCTCAGTTGGTAGAGCGCCTGTCTTACACACAGGTGGTCATAGGTTCGAGTCCTGTTGCGCCCAATGCTTTAAGCAGCAAAACTCCATATGCGGGAGTAGCTCAATTGGTTAGATCGCTGCCCTGTCACGGCAGAAGTTGCGGGTTCGAGCCCCGTCTCCCGCGTTTTTTTAGGGCGTATAGCTCAGTTGGTAGAGCGCCTGTCTTACACACAGGTGGTCATAGGTTCGAGTCCTGTTGCGCCCAATGCTTTAAGCAGCAAAACTCCATATGCGGGAGTAGCTCAATTGGTTAGATCGCTGCCCTGTCACGGCAGAAGTTGCGGGTTCGAGCCCCGTCTCCCGCGTTAGATAAAAAGCCTCTTCTCAAGAAGAGGCTTTTTTGTTTTTTCATTCAGCGACTTGACAACGTTATTTTTGATAATTGGTATAACTTGAGTTATATAAGAAAATCTCCAAAGGATTTTCTTATAATTTTATTTTTAATCCATTTTTCAGCTCGTTTAAACGCTTGGCATCCGCCTCTAAATTCAACTGTTCAAAGCTCTCTTTATGTGTGCTTAAATAATGATGGTCTGTTAGTTCACTGACATGGACGGGGACAGCTGTAATATAGCCTTTTTCCAGCCAGTAAATATCGCTTTCGTGATGTTCATCAAACTCCGCAATTTTAGCGCCAAGCCAATAATAGTCGCTTCCTTCTGCTGGATGTGTCCTTTTATCAAGGCTTTCTACCCAAAACTGCTTGCCTTGTCTTGTCAAACGAAAGCCATTGATGACACTGTGCTCTTTCCCGGGGAAATTGACATTGAGAAGTGTTCCTTTAGGGAGAGGATTTTTAAGCACATGCTCCACAATTTGTGGCACATACTGCTCAAAATCTCCATAATTAGGATTTGTGAAATCACATGCTGAAAAAGCAATTGCTGGGATGTCATGCATAACGCTTTCAATAGCGCCAGCCACTGTGCCGCTATAAAGGACGTTTCTTCCTGCATTTGTTCCGCGGTTAATACCAGAGACGATCAAATCGGGTGTCTCATTTTCAAAAATGACATTCAATCCCAGTTTGATGCAGTCAGCGGGCGTTCCACTAATAGCCCAAGTGGCTGCGTTGATATGCTCTTCTTTGTCGTGGTGGTGGGCAATTGGCGCATGCCAATCAATTTTTTGAATCTGGAGGGGTTTTCTAATGCTAATGGATAAGGCAACGGCTGATTGTTCAGTAGAAGGGGCGCAAACAACTAAATCTGCCGCATCTTTTAAAGCATTCCAAAGATGCCGAATACCCGGAGCGTGGATGCCATCATCATTGGTGATCAAGATTTTAGGACGTTTTTTCATCGTGTAAGCTCCTCGGTTTAGCTGCTTGTCCCATAGTAAGTCAAAATGCTTTGAAAGTCAATATATCAATATAAATAATTATTTATTAATTAATTGATTATTTTAGTTTAAATATTAGTGTTCAATAGTTTAAAATTATATATCATAGATAGCCTATAATTCAGGTTAATTTAATGTCAAAATCAGGCCAAAATCATTTCAAAAAGAGTGAAAAGTGCGAAAAAAGTTCATATGACAGATTACAAAATGATTTTTTCAAGGCTATCCATAACTTTATTGGGAAGTTTACAGCAGAGCTCTATCATTTAGAGAGAAAGCAAAAAGAAGCTTCTTTGATCAATCAATTCATCTCCAATATTAAAAAAATCTTTAATTTTTCAGACGTTCAAAAAGAGAAAGAAAAAGAGCAAAAAAAACTGCTTGGGCGCATCCATGAACTAAACAAAAACGCAGCCGATGTTTTAAAAGTTTTAAATATTGTCCGTGACGATTTAAAAAATGAAGTAGATGAAGACCTTTACGAGTTTGTAAAACTTGTGATGAACCCTATGATCCGCGACATCTCTCGCATCCAAAAAATTGTGAAAAAAGAAGGTGCCATGCAAGTCTCTAGTCAGCATAAGGATTCTGCTTTTAACCAATATAACCAATGGATTGATAGAGCAAGGCTTTGGGTAGAGGTCTGCTCTGTCTCAAAAAATAAAGATGCGATCAGTGAGGCCATTATTAAGCATACCTTTACAGATTTTATCCACGCAATTGAGAGAGATTTACAGTTAATAGAAGATTATCAGCAGCATATTTTGGAAGGAGCAGATTTAGGCTTGGACGAGAAGAGGAAGCTTCAAAAAGAGATTGAAAAAAGCTTGATCCCTTATTTAAAAAGCTTAAACGAGTTAAGAAAATATCCGGAAAATTTGACTCT
>DAORNI010000001.1:110646-112146 GCA_035440845.1 Parachlamydiaceae bacterium
ATTCCGATAAAAGGCGCGACCGCTATTTCAATGCTGTTTTGCAAGCTATCGATGATAAAATCTCTAAATTAAACCCCGCAAAATCAAAAATGGAAGAACTAGATGTTTATATGGATCATTTAGAGCAAATCTCTTACCTTGAAATGGAGATTCCTCTTTTAATTGAAAAATTGGAAAATATGTCCGAAGGGCTATTTGAAACGGAGTTGATTTTTCATCAGCTCTTATCGTTGCAAGATGAGATCGATAATCTATACCATGACATCAGGATGCCTCAAGAAATGATTGTTCGGCTGCAAGCTTTAAGAAAGCTTCTTAAAAAAACCTTCTCCAAATTTAAAAATTCTAGCTCTTAAAATAACTTTATTAAGGATTCTCGGCTTTTTTAGAGCCGTAAACAAGGCCAGCTTGTGCAATATTTTCCCGCGCATTTGGATAAATGGCCTCGATCGATTTTAAAAGCTCTTCTGTTTGCTTTCTCATCGAGTTTTGCCCCACAGGACATCTGCACATCAGGCGCATAAAGCCTTTTTGCAGAGCAAAGGTGCGGATATCGCTCTCTTTTGCATAAATAAGTGGACGGATGATGGTAACACCATAATTTGCCATATGGAGCTTTGGCAAGTTGCCAGAAAATTCTGCCTTATGTAAAAGATTCATTAAAACAGTCTGGGCATGATCGTCGCGATGATGTCCAAAAGCAATATGATGCGCTCCTACTGCTTTTGCGGCATTAAAAAGCAGACTTCTTCTCTCTCTTGAGCAGCTGTAGCACTCCAGCGTCTCTAACTTTTGAGTCGATTCTAAAATGTGGAGGGGAATTTCTAACTGATCACAAATAGCTTGTAAATAGTTGGTATTGACGCCAGCTCCGCAAGAAAATTCTCCATTCACATGAATAGCTACAATTTGAAATGCGGGAAATCCTCTTCCGGAAATAGCCTTTAGCATGTAAAGCAAGCTCAAACTGTCTTTTCCACCGCTTAAAGCCACTGCAATTTTAGGTGCTTCCTTTACCATTTCAAAATCAAAAAGCGCCTTGCGGATGCAGCTTTCTAATTTCTTTTCGACACCTGTTTTATTTGTTTTATTCTCTATTTCCATAAAATAGCCAATTAGGGTATCGTCCATGATAAAGTAATTATTTATTTAATGAAAGAGGTAAATGATGCAAGCAAAAGTTGGCCGTAACGATCCGTGCCCTTGCGGTTCAGGGAAAAAATTCAAGCATTGCTGTTTTTTGACAAAAGGTGGCGCTGGTACTAAAAAGAAATTGACTGCCAAGTGGATCAATGCTCCTCAAAAAGAGGCTCCAAACTTAATTGAGAGGACTTTTGGGCAAGTGATTGAGAAAATAGGCGACAAGCCTCCGCAAGCAAAATAAAAAAAAAGAAAAAAGAGTTGCGCTAAAAAAAAGCAATTTGCTATAAACGTGCCTTACAAATGCTGACATAGCACAACTGGTAGTGCGCCTGACTTGTAATCAGGAGGTTGTGGGTT
>DAORNI010000002.1:0-2192 GCA_035440845.1 Parachlamydiaceae bacterium
AACAAATTTCTGTAAAAAGAGACATTTACCCACTTTTATTTACAGAAGTTAATTGTTTAGCTTTCGCTTTATACAGACAAAGTGTTTCTGCCGAAACTGCTAAAGAATACTACTCTTTTTTGCTTCCTGACGAGATGGCAAAAAAGTGGACAGTTATTCTTATATAAGAAAAAAAAATAACCAGGCATTTCTCATGTTTATTACACACAATAAAGTAAGAATGAACGACACCGATATGGCAGGCATCCTCTATTTTGCCAATCAGTTCCGCTTTGTACACGATGCATGGGAAGACCTTGTTGAAAAAGAAAATATAAGTTTTCATCAGGTCTTGTATAAAGAAAATTTTTTATTTGTTATTGTCCATGCAGAAGCCGACTATTATGCGCCTTTAAATATTGGTGATCAGCTTATGATTCATGTCGAAGTAGAAAAAATTGGGACAAGCTCTTTTACGATGCTTTATAACATTTATAAAGAAGAAGACAATTCTCATGTGGGACAAGCAAAAATCACACATGTAACGATTAACAAAAAAACACGACAGAAAATCCCGATTCCGGAACATCTTAAAAATCTGCTTCATAAATATTTAATTCCTGTGATGTAAAAAAATTATGAAAATGGCAATTTTTAATTTGGCATGCTATTTTTTTGGCTGCCTCTGGTCTGTCTTTTTTGGACTTCGCGGACTGCCTATTATTTCTTTAATAGGCGTCTCTTTTTTAATTTCATTACAACTTACCTTTACCAGAAAAGAATCTGAAAAACTTTTTATTCAAGATCTTATTTTACTACCTATTCCCTCTTTTTTTGGTCTTTTTCTAGAAATGATCTTTATTAAAACAGGTGCTCTTGATTATGCGGGAGATCACTCTATTTTTCCACCTCTCTGGATGCTTATCTTATATCCTCTTTTTTCACAGCTGATCAACCATTCCCTTTTGCAAGTCTCTGGCGATATGGCAACTACTTTTATCTTAGGATTTTTAGGAGTGCCTTTAAGCTATATTGCAGGAAATATTATCAACGGAATTGCTTTTCCAAGATCTCTTTTCTTTACATGGATCGTCCTTGGCACATGCTGGGGTTATTTTCTTTGTTTCCTAAAAAAAGTAGCCAAGCAAATCCAAATTGCAGCGGACAAAACATTTGAAGAGAAAGAATCTAAAAAACCTTTAAAGCTTTTTTATGATGGCAGCTGCCCTATTTGCAGCAAAGAAGCTTATATTTTACAAAAAGATGACCAAAAAAACAGCATGCGCTTTATTGACATTGCCTCTTCTGATTTTCTAAAGGAAAATGAGGGCATCAGTTATGAGACAGCCATGAGTAAAATGCATGCAATCGATGATAAAGGAAATGTTTTAACAGGGATTGATGCTTTTGCAAAAGCTTATGCAAGAAGCGGCAAACTATTGCTTTCTACACTGTTAAATATCTCTTTTTTAAGGCCTTTCTTAAAAATCTCTTACAGTGTCTTTGCAAAGCACCGCAAATTCCTAACCTGGCGTTCTTAAAAAACGTAGAGTCAGAAGATAGGAGAGCGCTTTTCGATGAAGGCTTTAAAACCTTCTTTAGCCTCATCTGTGGAGCGCCATTTTTCTGCCTCTTGCCGCATATTTGATAAATCCTGGTCGAAATTACCGGTCAATGTATCTAAAAGCTCTTTTGTTTTGATAACAGCTTTTGGAGCTGTTCTAAATATCTGCTCAGCTAATTTTATAGTCTCTGGCATCAGATTTTTTTCGCTCACCACTTTATTGATCAATCCCATTGAAAAAGCTTTTTCAGCTTTTACAGGCTCTCCTAAAAGAAGAAGTTCTTTCATGTCGCGCTCTTTTACTTTCCTTTTTAAGAAAACCATCACTTGCGCTGGTATCAATCCTCTTTTAACTTCCGGATAGCCAATTAAAGCGCCCTCTTCAGCAATGGCAAAATCACAAGCAGAGACAAGACCAGCACCTCCGCCAAAAGCTTGTCCGTGGACTGCTGCAATGGTGATAAAAGGGCTTTTATGAAGCGTCTTGAGTGCTTTTTCTAAAGCCTCAATGGAATTTTTAGAAGTAGCAAGGTCTGCAGCTTCCTTCAAATCAAGGCCAGAGCAAAAACAAGATCCGTCCCCTTTAATGATAATAACGCGCAAAAAATGGTCATTTTGAAGAGCTTCTAAAGCGCCCGTCAGATCTTGC
>DAORNI010000002.1:2202-5244 GCA_035440845.1 Parachlamydiaceae bacterium
ACAAAAAAATATTCAAGGCATTCAGTTTCTCTTTTCTACACAAGGTGACAAGAGCTATGCTCTCGCTTAGTTTTTCTATTTCAATCATGAGATATCCTCCAATTCCATCTCTAAAAGGGCAACACCAAGCGCTTTTCCTTGAGAATCAATGCGCAAAGATTGGCTTCCACCCCCATCTAAAGTTTCATATAAAACAAAGTTCAAAGCTTCCAAATTATCAAGCTCATACCGCACTACTTTTTTAACGCCAAGAGGTAAAAAAAACTGCTTGACCCTCTCTTTTGTTAGATATTTTTTTAAAAATGGATAATCTTCCGATTTTTTTGCAATCACTCCAATATTGGCAGACGTCCCTTTATCACCGCTTCTTGCATAAGCGATCTCTTTTAATTGCCTCATTTGATCAGCTCCACGTGGGGGTGAACTTGCAAAGCGTCTATCAAACAGGGCCAAAATCCAAAGACTTCACGAATAGAGGGTCTTCCAGAGGTATAGCCCACAACTCCTTGGGGACCACTTGTCACTAAAGGAGCAATCTCTTTTGCAAAGCAGGAAACTGCCTTAAAATCAGGACTTTTTACAGCGACCCTTAAAACACATTCTTTTAATGAAAGATCTTGCTTAAATATCTCAGGAACTACTTCTAAACTACCAAGCGCCTCTATATTTGTTTTTTCCAGATGAAAGCCTGATCTTTTTACACGGTCTAAAATGATCTGTCCGCAAAGTTTTGCCTTTTTGACAGCTTCTTCTCCAAAAATAGTGAGCATACCCTCTGCTTTAAAGCCATCGCGGTAGCAAGTGCTCACCTTTAAAGTTTTTGGTGGCAAGCTTCCTTTTGCACCCTCTACATGCACTCTGTCTTGCCCCTCATCTTTAACTTTTAGGTTTAAAAAAGAAACCGTCACATCAGGGCTTAAATAATTGGCCGGGTCTCCAATCTCATAAAGAAGCTGCTCCTTTACAGACTGCTCTGTAACAGCCCCTCCCGTATTTTTTGGCTTTGTAATGACAAAACTTCCATCCTCAAATATTTCTGCAATAGGAAAGCCGATATTAAAAGGATCTTTTAATTTAAGCCAGTCTGTCAAAATACCGCCAGTTACTTGCCTGCCACATTCAATCAAATGACCAGCAACAGTGGCACCTGCCAATAAGTCATACTGATCAAATTTCCAGTTCCAATAAAAAGCTGCTGCTGCAACTGTCAAGGAAGGATCTGCAACACGACCAGTCACTACAATATCTGCCCCTTTTGAAAGTGCTTCCACAATAGATTTTGCCCCAAGATAAGCATTTGCAGAAACCAATGAAGAAGTCACTTTTTCAATTGGTTTGCCACTGTCTAAGTTATTAAACTGACTATTTTTAACATCTTTTAAAATAAGCGGTAGCACATCATCGCCAAAAACGGCAGCAACGCTCAAGGGCAACCCTGCCTCTTTTAATATTTTGGTGCACTCTTTTGCACACTCCAAGGGATTCAATCCGCCGGCATTGGTAATGACTTTGCATCTGCTTCCCTCTTTCCAAAGAGGGATCAAGCTCTTTACTGTATCTAAAAAGTCTTTTGCATAGCCAAGTTTTAAATCTTTTTCTTTTTGAATAGCCATGATCGATAAAGAGACTTCTGCCAAATAATCGAGCGTCAAATAATCCAAATCCTTCTGCTCATTTAAAAGCTCAAAAGAAGCATCTTGGCCGTCACCCCAAAAGCCTTGAGAATTGCCTATTTTAACTGCTTTTTTCATTAAGTTTGCAAAACTCCTGTATGGAAACTTTTTTTCAGATCAGGATTTCTTAAAGCCTGCATAAGTAAAAATTGAAGCACTTCCCGTGTTTTATTAGGCGGAATGATCGCATCCACCCAGCCCCTTGCTGCTCCATAACAGATATTCATTTGATGTTCATAATTTTCAATAATTTGCCGACGCATAGTCTCTGCTTTTTCTTTATTCAAACCCTCGTCACTTTTTTTAGCGCGCCTCTCTTCAAGAGTAAATAAAGTGTCTGCTGCTTGAGATGCTCCCATCACAGCATATTTGGCATTGGGCCAGGCAACAATAAAATTAGGATCATATGCCCTTCCACATAAGGCATAATGGCCAGCTCCAAAAGAATTGCCTACAATCACAGTAATTTTTGGAACAATCGAGTTGCTGACAGCATTGACAAGTTTAGCGCCGCTTCTAATAATGCCAGACTCTTCCGCCTCTTTTCCCACCATGAATCCCATCACGTCCTGAATGAAGATGAGGGGAATTTTTGTCTGGTTGCAATCCATCACAAAACGCGCCGCTTTATCTGCGCTATCTGCATAGATCACGCCCCCAATTTCAATTTCTCCATTCCCTGTCACTGTCTGCTTTCGCTGATTGGCCACAATGCCAACTGGAGCGCCTCCTATCTTAGCATAAGCTGTGACTAGAGCTTTTCCATATTCTGTCTTATACTCTAAAAAAGAGTCCTCATCAATCAAACAGTTAATCAAGTCCCGCATCTCATAAGGCTTGTTCCCATCAAACTCTAAAAGCTTTTCCGGATCGCTTTGCGGTTTTTTTGAAAAATCGATCTTGTTTTCTGGTTCTTGCAGCAAAGAGACAAGCTGCCTCATTTTTTCAAGGCATGCAGCATCGTCTTTTTCATGAAAATCGACTGTCCCGCTGATCTCTGCATGCATTTTAACGCCCCCAAGCACTTCTGGATCCACCACTTGGCCAATGGCTGCTTTGACAAGAGAGGGGCCTGCCAAATAAAGGCCGCTGCCTTCTGTCATTAAAAGCTTGTCACAAAGTACTGGCAAATAACCGCCTCCTGCAATGCAACTTCCCATAATAGCTGCATACTGCGGGATACGAGAAGCAGACAAAATAGAGTTGTTGCGAAAGATCCTTCCAAAATCATTCTCACTTGGAAAAATCTCATCTTGAAGAGGTAAAAAAACACCGGACGAATCTACAAGATAGATAATAGGAAGCTGGCATTCATAAGCAATTGTTTGGGCGCGCAAGACTTTTTTGACAGATTGTGGAAACATAGCTC
>DAORNI010000002.1:5254-7774 GCA_035440845.1 Parachlamydiaceae bacterium
TTACTGTGGCATCATTGGCAATCACCATGCACATCTTGTGAGAGACTGGTCCAATCCCTACTACAACACCAGCAGCTGGAAGACCGCCCCACTCTTGATACATCTCAAAAGCCTCAAAAATGCCTATCTCAAAAAAACTTTCCGGCTTATCAAAAAGGAGGTTCAACCGCTCCCTTACTGTTAAGCGGCCAAGCGCCTTTTGTCTCTCTTGTCCAGATTTGCCCCCGCCTTGCTTTAAAATAGCCTCTTCTTTTAAAAGTTCTTCTGTCAACTCCTTTAAAGATTTTTTATCTTTCATAGGCCGCAGATCTCATCTGATAAAGCCTCTATTTTTTCATCGCGAGGATCCAACAAAGAATCTAGATGGTGGTTTAATTGGTCAAGAGCGTAAGAGATATAAAATTTCCCTGTATTGACATCGTTTTTTAAAAGAAGAGTATTTTCATTGACTTCTTTCAGATCAGCAGATAGCTTTGAAAGGACGGCAGAAGCGGTATAAATCGCAATCGCTCCTTCTGCTATGCGATTTAATTCCAGCTGCTTTTCAAAAATCCCTTCCCCATAATTGCCCAAAACTTTAATGACAGAAAAACCAAAACGGCGCATGGCGCTCCCAAGATTTAAAGCTTCCTTTTTTAAATGAGGGGATACCGGGGCAATCAAGGGTGCTTTTAATCGTTTGATCATTGCCAAAATAAAGCGCCCAAGTACTTTTGGTTTTAAAAAAGGATTTTTAAACGCCTCTAAAACCTCTTTTAAATGCATGCCCACATCTCTTATACCAACTAGTCCAATAAAGACGCGCATCACCTCATTTGCACCCTCTCCAATCATGTTAAGCCTTGCATCTCGCATCATACGCTCAAAAGGAGCTGTTTTAAAAAAAGAGCGCCCTCCATAAATTTGCATGGTCTCATACAAAATTTTCCAAAGAGAATCGCTTGCAAATACCTTTAAAATGGCAGATTCCAGCATAAAATCTTCTGCTTTTCTATCCACGAAAGAAGCTGTCAAATAAGTGGTTGCCTCCATTGCATATTTTAAAGCTGCCATCATGGCAATTTTCTTTTTAACAAGAGCAAAAGATGCAAGAGGTCTTTTAAACTGGTATCTAGTCTTGGCATGGTAGATCGCTTTTTCCAATGCAAAGGCGGCAGATCCCGTACAAGTGGCTCCAAATGTTGTCCTGCCGTAATCTAAAACGGTAAGACACACTTTTAATCCACCACCAAAAGGACCCAAAATATGAGACACTGGCACTTCCATGTCTTGGAATTCTAAATTGCTTGTCCACGTCCCTCTCATGCCCACTTTTTCTAATGACGAATCTAACACTTTAAACCCTGGCATATCGGGCGTGACTAAAAAGGCTGTAATTTTATCCTGATCTTGTACTTTTGTTTTAGCCATAACTGTTAAAACACCTGCAATACTTCCGTTTGTTGTCCACTGCTTTTTTCCAGTAATGCGGTACACGTTTTTTTCAGGATCAAAAACAGCACGCGTCTCAATGCCGGCAGCATCTGAGCCTGCATTTGGCTCTGTTAAAGAAAAAGCTGCATACATCTCGCCTTTAGCTAAAGGGAGAAGCCACTTTTTCTTTTGCTCTTCTGTACCAAATAATAAAATAGCCTTAAGACCAACACTTTGATGGGCATTTACAAACAAAGCAGTGGACGCGCAATGAGAAGCCAGTAATTCTTCTGCCTTGCAATACGCATATTGCGAAAGTCCAAGTCCTCCATATTCTTTAGGAATGGTCATGCCTAAAATGCCAAGTTTCCCAAGCCCTTTTAACACCTCATTTGGAATGCATGCATTTTTATCAATGGCAACCGGATCAATTTTTTCATTGATAAAGTGTTTTAAATTTTTAAGGAGCTCTTCCACTTGCACTTTTTCTTCAGAGGGTGGCTTTGGAAAAGGAAAAACTTTTGAAGAATCAAAAATTCCAAAATAGAATGCTTTTGCAAAGCTGTCGCTTTTTCTGCCCGAAAAAAGCAGCTCTTCTGCTAACCGTTTTTGTTGTTCGTCCATAAAATTTTTAAATTTCCTTCTTTTACACTATTTATCAAAAAATTATATATCATAGAACTGGAATTTCAAAAAATTTCAAGCCAATAAAGAGGCTTATGGAGCCTATTGACAATTTTTTACCTCTGTCCCTATTCTTAAAATCCAAAGATGAAAAAATCACTTCAAATCATTTAAGCACATTTAACACACGACCTTATCTTACTCCTCTATTTTTAGAAAAAAACCAAGATAAAAGAGTCAGGAATATAGCAATCATTAGCACAAGCTGTTAAAAACTACCTTAAAAATTATTCTTTTTAAAAAAAAGTTAGGCAACCCTGTTTTTATGGGACGAGTAAAACTCAACTTATTGACATTTAAAAATTAATTATATATACAATGGCTATATAGACCTATTATCACGCACATTTTTCTTAAAATATGATCATTTAACTAACTCATCTTACGCAAAAAGTAGTTCTATAGAAACAAAGTGAATTCTGT
>DAORNI010000002.1:7814-19710 GCA_035440845.1 Parachlamydiaceae bacterium
AGAGTTTATAGCCAAAGCTATGGATGACGAAAGATCTGCTCTAGAAGATAGGGTATAACGAGCTTACATAAATCAACTTTGCACAAAGTCAATAAATCTTTTTAAAGATGAGTTCAATGTCTATTTTATTGAAACTAAAAAAGCAGCATCTCAAATTAAAATCCAAGCAGGAAAAAGAATCCTCTCCTGTTGACATGAACCGTGTTTTGGCAATCATTTTATGCGGAGGAGAAGGAAAACGGCTTTTTCCATTGACGACAAGTAGGTGTAAGCCAGCCATCTCTTTTGGCGGCAAATACCGCTTGATTGATATTCCTATTTCTAACTCTATTAATTCCAAATGTTTAAAAATTTTCATCATCACACAATTCCTTTCAGCATCACTCCACAGCCATGTGAATAAAACGTATCATCCAGGTAGTTACAGCACGGGCTTTATCGAGCTTTTATCAGCAGAGCAGAAGCCTGAAAATAAAAACTGGTTTTCCGGCACTGCAGATGCTGTCCGGCAAAATATCGAATACTTCTTGGACATCCCTGTCGATTATTTTTTGATTCTTTCTGGAGATCAGCTCTACCACATGGATTTTCAAAAGATAGTCTCCTTTGCAAAAACGACAAATGCGCATTTAACAGTTGCCGCCCTGCCCATCAAAGAAAAAGAAGAGGCCAGGCGCATGGGGCTTTTAAAAACAGACAAAAACTCTTTAATTGTAGATTTTTTCGAAAAGCCGCAAGACGAGGAGACTTTAGAGTCTTTTAGGATAAAAGGCCATAAAACCTATCTTGCCTCAATGGGCATTTACTTATTTAAAAGAGAAGTACTGCTCAAACTTTTAGAGAAAGATCCAAGAGAAGATTTTGGCAAACATCTGATTCCAACCGAGATCAAAAACGGCAAAACATTTGCCTATATCCATGAAGGGTACTGGGAAGATATTGGAACAGTCTCCTCTTACTACCATGCCAATATGGCACTTACTAAACAGAATCCAAAATTCAACCTCTATGATGAAAATCATCCCATTTTTACAACCCATCAAAACTTGAGTCCTCCAAAAATCTTTGGCACTAAAATAACAGAGTCTATCATCTCAGAAGGCTCAGTTGTGGAAGCAAGCGAAATTTATGGCTCTATTTTAGGCACTAGGAGCGTCATTAAAGAAGGGTCTATTATTAAAAATTCTTATATCATTGGAAATGATTATTATAGTTCTCCTGTTGCCTCTAAAACAGGAAACAAACCCTTTGAAATTGGAAAACGCTCCATTTTAAAAAAAGCGCTTGTTGACAAACATGTCCATATTGGGGATGATGTGCAGTTGATCAATAAAAATAACCTGACCACCTACAATAGCGACGACATTTACATCCGAGATGGCATCATCATCGTGACGCGCGGCGCTTCTATTCCAAATGGATTTATTCTTTAAATGGCTTCTATTTTTGCACTAGCAGATCTTCACCTCTCTTTTGGCGTCTCTAATAAAGAAATGGATTTTTTTGGGGAGCAGTGGAAGAACTGGACAGCCAGATTAAAAGAAAACTGGTGCGATCTCATTAAAAATGAAGACCTTGTTTTAATTGCAGGGGATATTTCCTGGGCTCTTCATCCAGAGGAGGCAAAAGCCGACCTTGAATTTATCCACGCACTACCAGGAACTAAAGTCCTCTTAAAAGGAAACCACGATTTTTGGTGGAACTCGCTTAGCAAAGTAGAAAAAATCTTGCCTCCCTCTCTTCACTTAATCCAAAACAACAGTTTCCTTTGGAATAACATTGCCATTGGCGGAGCCAGACTTTGGGACACCTCTGAATACCAATTTGGCGCCTATATCGAATACCAAGAGAATCCGCGCGCTAAAAAACTGATTTCAGTTGATCCAGACAGTAAAGAAAATGAACGCATTTTCAAACGTGAACTGGAACGCTTAGAGCTTAGCCTCAAGTCTTTATCAAAAAATGCGGATGCAAGGATTGCCATGACGCACTACCCACCAATTAGTGCTGATCTAAAAGATTCCAGAGCCTCCCTTATTTTAGAAAAATATGGGATCGATGCGGCAGTTTTTGGGCATCTGCACAACGTCAAACAGGACACCCCTATTTTTGGAAAAAAAAATGGTATCAATTATTATTTAACTTCTTGCGATTATTTGAACTTTAAACCTATAAGGATAGATATTAGACGAGGAGTTTTATGAGCGCTTCTACACAAAGGCTGATCCTGATCGCAACAGTCCTTTTAATGATTCTTTTTGTGCTTGGCAATTTCTTTTTTACTCATATAAAACCCACATCTGAATACTCTCTCAATACATTCAACCAGCCCACTCTTGGAAATACAAAAGCAAGTGTAGAACTAGTTGTTTTTGAAGATCCCAAATGCGCAAGCTGCAAGCTCTATAACAGCGATATTTTTCCAGCTATTAAAAAAGAATATATCGATACCAACAAAATCAAATATGTAAATATCCCTGTCTCGTTAATGGAAAACTCAATGGATGAGGTAGAGGCGCTTCTTTGCGTCTATTATCAAGATGAGCAAAAACCAAGCAGCGAGCTGTTCTTTAAGCTTCTTCATATCATGTATGGTGTGCAAGGTGAGAAAAAAACAGTCGATCAGATTTTAGAAATAGCAAAAAAAGAAGATCCAGCTTTCAACCTCGACAAAATCAAAAAATGCATCGAAAGACATGTTTATTTTACAAAAATCAAGCAAAACACGGCAGAAGCGCTCCGCACGATGTCCAATAATAAATCGCTCCCAGCCCTTTTTATCAATGGCGTAAGGATAGATGCTTCCAATTCAGAAACTATTTTTAAGGCAATTGATAAAGCCTCTTCAAAATGAATAATGGCTTCACGGTCACATTTGATGAAAAAGCCTTTTTATTGCTTATCCCCGTTCTTTTTTTACTTTGGGTCTTCTTTAAATGGAGTGAGCAGTTTAAAAAACCAGCTCTTCTTTTTCCAGACCTTGATCTAATTCCTTCTCTCCCTAATTTCAAAACGAAAATAGCTTATTTACCAGATTATTTATTAAAATTAGCATTTTTTTTACTTTTAATTGCATTTATAGATCCGCATGGCTTTTTTTTAAAAAAGACATCTTTTCAAGAAGCGCCAAAAGAAGGAATTGCCATCTATATCTTGACGGATGAGTCTGGTTCTATGCTAGAGGAGATCAGCGCAAAAATGCCAAATGGCCGCTACGAAAAAATTTCGAAGATCAATTTTTTAAAGCAGGTGACAGTCCCTTTTATAGACGCAAGAAAAAATGATCTGATCGGTCTTCTCTCATTTGCAAGGTCAGCAGATATCAAAGCTCCCCTCACTTTAGACCACAAAAGCGTGATCGATGAGATCAACCTTTTAAATCCCTCTATATTGCAAAGTGATGCAGGCACTGCAATTGGCTATGCTGTTTATAAAACGGTCAATTTGATTTTAGCAACAAAGCATTTTGCAAACGATTTGATTAAAACAGGAAAGCCGGCCTACGAAATTAAAAATGCCATTATTATTTTGATCACAGATGGCGTCCAAAATGTAAACCCTGAAGATTCAGGAGATGTTTTTCGCTCGATGGATATCTCTGAGGCTGCCAAGTACGCAAAAGAAAATGATGTACGCCTCTACATCATTAATGTAGACCCATCTATCTTGACAAGTAAGTTTGCACCAGAGCGCAAATTGATGCAACAGGTCACAAAAGAGACTGGAGGAGAATTTTATGTGGCAGATAACAACTACTCTTTAAGCGATATCTTTTTAACTATCGATGCGTTGCAAAAATCGGCAATCAAAGAAATTCCAAAAAATGAACGTCCAAAAAATTATAAACGTCTCTCTTTATATCCCTTCTTTATAGCTGCTGCAATGGTTTGTTTAATGCTCTCCATTTTTCTTAAAACAATTTTTTTAAGGAAAATTCTATGATCCCGCAAGATCTCTTTTTTCATTTACCAGAAGCCTTTTACCTGATTTTTTTTCTTCCTCTTTTTTTTATTCTCTTCTTTCTTCTTTTTTTATACCGAAAAAATAAGCTTCACGCATTTGCCTCAAAAATTAATTTTTCTAAAATTGCTATTTTGCGCTCTCCTTTTATCTATTGGTTAAAAACGGCTCTTTTTTTACTCTGTTGGTTCTTCTTGATCATTGCCCTGATGCAACCAGAGGGCAATGGGAGCTATGTCGGTGAAAATAGAGAACCTTTTGCATTAAAAAGGAAAGCACACGACCTCTATTTTTTAATCGATGCTTCAGATTCAATGTCTATTCAATCTCCCCTCAATAAAAAAACACGCCTTGATGCAGCAAAAGAAATTGCGGATGAGATTTTAAGTGCGCTTAGCGGAGAATCTGCCGCCCTTTATGTCTTTACATCCACTGCTGCCAAATTATCGCCCTCTACTTTAGACCATTTTTTTGTGCGCATGATGCTAAGGGAAATTGCCATCAATGAAGGAGGGGTTCCGGGAACAGACTTTTCTAAAGCATTGGAAGAAATTTCTAAAAAGGAATTTCAAAATCCTGACAAATTAAAAACCCTCATCATTTTATCAGATGGGGGTGACACCTCTTTAGAAGGGCTTTTTGGAAATGAGAAAGCAAAAGTCCTAAACAGCATTGCAGAGAAAATTCCAAATCCAGAAGCCTTTAATTTGCGCACCTTTACAATTGGCATTGGCTCATCAGAAAAAGAGATTGTCCAAGACATACTCTATCAAGGAAAGCCTGTTTATTCTGGTCTGGAAGAAGACCTTTTAAAGCTTTTAAGTGAAAAAGGAAGGGGCAAATACTATAATTCCAATTTATTGACTTCTGGTGAAATTGCAAAAGCTTTGCTAAAAGAAATAACTCCTAAAAACCCATACAGCGAAGAAAATGAGAAGAGCGATCCAAAAGAATTAATTGTTTACCAGCTCTTTTTTCAGATCCCGCTTTTTATCTCGCTTCTTTTTTTAAGTTTTTATCTCTTTTTTCCAGACACTCTGTCCTTTGTTAAAAAATCTTCCTTCATGATCCTCCTTTTTTTCTTGCCCGCTTTCTTGCCGGTACAGGCAGCATTATTAGAAGACGCGCTTAAAAAAGCACAAAACCTTTTTGAAGCAGGTGATGAAAAGGCCGCTATTTCTGCTTATCAAGAGCTTTTAAACCAACAATTGACCCCTTTTGAAAAAGCTGTTGCCTCTTATGACCTGGGGACTCTTTTTTTGCAAAATAACCAGTTAAACGAGGCAATAGAACTTTTAGGTTCTATTGCCTTAAATGAAAAAGCACCCCCATTTTTAACTTACCGCACCTTTAAAAATTTAAGCATCGCAAAATATCGAAAGGCTTTAGAAGCTTTAAAAGAAAAAGATGAAGCTTCTTTAGAAAAAGCCATCTATCTTTTAGAGCTTGCCCAAAAAGATCTTTTTAAGGCCAAAAAAGCCTCCTGTAACTACCAAAAAATGCAAGGCTATAGCGAGTGCCAGGATAAGCCTGATCTGATCAGGCTTGAAAACGCCGTTGTCTTTTGGTTAAAAAAAACCTCTAAAACTCTTGGAAAGCCCATTCAAGATCCAAATTCATCAGATCTCTTTTTAAAAAGGATAGAAGAGCTAGAGCAAAAAACTCTTAAAAAAAAGCCAAAAGACATAAAGGAGCTGCAAAACCTTTTAAAGTTGGCTATTGAAATGGAACATGAAGTGCTTCTTAAAACAAGAGCCGTAAATCAGATGGAAGAAGAAAATGAACAATCGCTTGACATACTGAAAATGGCTCAAAATAAGACGCTTCAAGTAGCAGACCTCTATTTAAAAAACAGCTTGGCCATACAAGAAAGAGAATATGAAAAAACAGGATGCCAAAAAAAACCGTGGAACAAAATACTACCCTTTTACCATAAAGGGTATGATGCTGCTTTAAAAGCCTTATCTTTAATGCCAACTGATAAGGAAGCTAGCATTTTAAGCCAAGAAGAGGCCATGAAATATTGGAGAGAGGCTATAAAGAAGTCAGAAGATAAAAAACAAGAAAAGCAATTAGAGGAAAGCTCAGAAAACCAGCCGGAAAAAACAAGTGATAAAAGTGAAAAAGCATTACAGCTTTTACAAGAAATGCACACACATGATAAAAAGCAAAAAGCTTATCAGCAACCATTTAAACAGGAAATAGAAAGGCCATGGTAAAAGCTGCACTTTTTTTTATTTTAATTTCTTTCCAATTAGTCTCCTTTTCATTGTTTTCTCAAAATATTGTCGTTACTTCCGAAGTGAACTACACAGAAGCAGTTGCTGGAAAACCCCTTTCTGGAACCATTACAATCACTCATGATAAGGAAAAGCAAATAGATGCAGACTCCTTTAAGCTCGGAAATGAGCCATTGAAGGCAAGTTTTTTAAACAATGTGGTCATTTCAGAGCAGTCTCCGCTCATTATCTCGATCTACTCTTTTGAATTGCCGCCAAAGTCAAAAGGTCTTCATGTACTGCCGGAAGTTTCTGTTAAAATAGGAGGAAAAACTTATAAATCCTATTCCCGCTCTTTTGAAGTATTGGGAGATTCTTTTTCAAACAGCTCTCCTCCTGCCAATGTCCAGACCGTTCCAGAAAAAAAAGCAGCTACCTCTACCGTACCTGATGTCTCTTCTGCTCCCCTAATTGGCGACAAGCCAGAACTTCGCCTTGAAACTAAAATAGATGGTTCCACTCAAATTTATCCAGGGCAGCAGATCAAGTTCACTTATAAATTCTTGTACAAGGGGCATATCGACCTTGCAAAAGAAGAGCTTCCTCTTTTAGAAGGGGCAGGCCTTACAAAAGTAGGCGACAAGCAGGTGCGCGATTATGAAGAAAATCAGCTATCTGTTTTTGAGTCCTCTCAAATATTTGAGGCAAAAAGCCCCGGTATTTACCAGTTTGGCCCCTCTATTGTAGAAGGAATGGCCTATGAAGTTTTGCCAAATGGAACAAAAAAATACACAAAAGAGCAGCTTCGCTCTGAAACCCCACCAGTTCTTATTGAAGTGATGCCTTTTCCAGCAGCTGGGAAGCCCGCATCTTTTAATGGGGCAGTTGGTCAATTTACGTTCAAAGCCTCTTTGAACAGCGCACCTACTTTAAATTCTGGAGAAAAGCTGACGCTGCTCCTTGAAATATCTGGCACTCCAGAGTCGCTCTCAACTGTAAAAGCACCAGACCTTTGCTGCCAGCCCGGATTTCCCGGAAATTTTAAGCCCTCTGATCTGCCTCCGATAAGCCGCATCTCCAATGGAACTAAAAGTTTTTTGGTCGATTTGACCCCTCTGTCTGCAAATATCACAGAAATTCCAGCGATTGAATTTTCTTCTTTTGATCTTTCTCAAAACAAATATATCACTCTAAAGTCAGCGCCTATTCCCATCACAGTGATTTTAAAAACAGCAGAAACAAAAGAGAAGCCCCAAGAAATTTTAACTCCAGACTCGGCTAATCAAGTGCAGCCCATCGAAATTTCTGGCAATTACTCCCTGTCCAAATCGGATCTGCAAAATAAAATAGCAGGCTCCTGGTGGAATCTTTTATGGCTGCCAGCTTTTGCCCTGCTTCTTGTTTTGCAATATAACCTCCACAAAGAATGGAGCCAAAAAAAGGCAATAGTCAAAAAAACACCCAGCATCGATCTTTTTAAAGCGGCGCTAAAAGAAGATCCCGGCTCTTTAGCTTTTTATAAAAGCTTGCAAAACGCACTTCTTGCAGCTTTGGAAGAAAAAGGAGAAATTCCTTCTGCTGATATTGAGCCGCAAGAGCTACCAAAAACAGGCCTTTCAGAAGAGGTGCGCCTTTTTATTGCAAAACTGGACGAACTTAAATTTTCCGGGAAAAGGCAGTTTAGCCAAGCAGTGATCGCTTCAGCAAAAGAACTTTATCAAAAAATTATAGGAAGTTAAAAAGTTGATCTCAAAATATGCTTCTCACCCTCTTTTTTGGTTTTTCATCGGGATATTTTTTATCTTTATTTCTTACCTCACCGTCGCCCAGTTTAATACAGCAGCAGAAAAACTGGAAAATGCGAGTAGGTACTATTTAAAAGGCGAAGAAGCCAGTACAATAGCTGCAAGACAGGATGCTTTTAACGCCTCTCTTGCCATCTACCAGAATTTAAATACGGAATATGCACCGACATCCGGAAATGGGAAGCTCTATTATAATATGGCAAACAGCTATTTTCAACTGCAGCATTACCCGCTTGCTCTTTTATACTACAGTCGTGCTAAAACCCTGATGCCAAGAGATAATAAAGTAGAAGTAAATTTAAATATCACAAAAGAGAAGCTTGGCCTCCCCAAAAATAAAGAAAAAGATTTTCTCTTGAACAAGCTCTTCTTTTTTCAAAACCGTTTTTCCATCCCGGAACAATTAGAAATCCTTTTTGCTTCAACCATCATCACCTTTCTTTTAGGCTCTCTTTTTATTTGGATCAAAGCACCGCTATTGAAGCCCTTTATTGCAGCCTTTGTAATTGTCATTGCTTTTACGCTGGCAAATCTCTTTTATGCGCAATTCATTCTACCCTCCTATACCATCGCCTTAAAAAGCAGCTTTCTTTACATGGACGCAGGATTTCAATACGCCAAGGTGCAAAATGATCCGCTGCCCCCCGGAACAAAAATCACGGTCTTAAAAGTGATCCATGCAGGCAGATGGATTAAAGTGGAAACTGAAGAGGGAATTATTGGCTACATCCCCGGCGATTCAGTCGAAATCATATAAAACTAATTTAAATAAATTTATTTACAATAATTCAGTAATTATGGTACAAATAGTTATCATTTAATTAAAACAAATTTAATGGGTTTTTATATGCCATTTTTTAATAATACAGAAAATAACCAACTTATCTTAGAAAAATTGATGCAAGAAATAGAGCATTTGAATCAGGAAACTGCAAATATTTTCAACCAGATTGGCATTACAGAGCAGGAATTTGAAGGCTATATCCAAAACCGTGCCAATTTCACATCACAAGAATGGGACAATTTGCAGAGCCATCAAAAAGTATTGGAAGAACGATTGGAAATATTAAAGAGCCAATCCGTAGATATCGAAAAAACCAAGAAAAAGCGCTCTGATCTCTATCTTTGCCAGCATTGGATACCTGTTCGTTAACCGCCTTAAAGTATATTTTGTATTTTATGTCTAATGACCTAAATTTTCTAAAAGATTCAGGTTAATAGGATCTTGCGAAAATAGCATCTAGCGTGGCTTCTTTACCCGTAATGACGCAAACACCTTTTGTACCGCTTTGCTTTAAGGGGATGCAGCGGATGGTTACTTTCAACTCATCCAAAAGGCTTTCTGTTGCTGTCTCACCGCACCATTTGCCAAGGACAAAGCCTTTCTCGCCTGAATTAAAAAACTGTTTCATCTCTTCAAATGAAGAGAGCTCTTTAATATGGGAGTCCATAAATTTTTTGCTTTCTGCAAAATAGTTTTGCTGGATCTCTTCTAAAATAACAGGCATTTGACGAGCAATCTCTTCTTTTGCCACTTTAATTTTATCCTTATGCGGCTTATCGCGTCTTGCAAGCATCATGGAATCAGCTTCTTTGTCGCGAGGGCCTACTTCTATGCGGACTGGCACTCCCTTTTTAATCCATTCCCAGTTTTTCTCTCCCCCTCTTTTGTCGCGCTTGTCCACAACAACAGAAATAGGAGTCCCATAAAAAAGCTCTTTTTTTAATAGGGTTGCAATTTCATCGGCATAGACAAAAATTTCAGCTTCAAGCTCTTCTTTTGGCACAACAGGGATGATCACCACTTGCTTGGTGGCCACTCTTGGGGGCAATCTTAAGCCATCATCATCGCCATGACACATGATGAGACCGCCAATTAGCCTGGTCGTTGTCCCCCAAGACGTTGTAAAGCCATATTCTAAAGAGCCATCTTCTGCAGTAAAACGGATATTGGAAGCTTTTGAAAAATTCTGCCCAAGATAATGAGATGTACCAGCTTGTAAAGCTTTTCCATCTTGCATCATCGCTTCCATGCAATAGGTGTTTACAGCACCAGGAAAACGCTCTCCTGGCGATTTCTCTCCGATAATTAAAGGAATGGCCAAAACGTTTTCCACAAAATCGCGGTACATTTCAAGGATTGTGAGTGTTTCATCGACCGCTTCTTTTTCTGTTGCATGGACAGTATGTCCTTCTTGCCACAAAAACTCTGTTGTTCTCAAAAAAATGCGCGGACGCATTTCCCAACGGACAACGTTTGCCCACTGGTTGATCAAAAGAGGCAAATCGCGGTAAGACTCCACCCATCTAGAAAAAGATTCTCCAATGATGGTCTCTGATGTTGGGCGTACGATCAAAGGCTCTTCCAGCTCGCCAGTTGGCACTAATTTGCCATTTTTTTCCTCTAGCCTGTGATGCGTGATCACAGCGCACTCTTTTGCAAAGCCTTCCACATGTTTTGCTTCTTTTTCTAAATAACTCAAAGGAATAAACAGTGGAAAGTAGGCATTTTCATGCCCGAGTTCTTTGATGCGCCTGTCCAGCTCTTTTTGGATATTTTCCCAAATACCATAACCCCAAGGCTTAATGACCATGCAACCCCTGACTGGCGAGTTTTCCGCCATATCGGCTGCTTTGATCACCTGCTGAAACCATTCTGGATAATCGTCTTGGCGAGTAGGAGTAATCGCAGTCTTTTCTTGTATCAATTTATTTTGAATGTTTTTATTTTGAGCGTTTGACATTGTTTAAGTACCTTTTCTATTTCAGGATCGCGATCAAAAAGCTTGCCGTCAATTTCCACAACAGGAACCACTCCTTTGATTGCGTTACAAATAAAGAGCTTTGAGTGCGAAGAGATATTTTTAAGTTTTTCTTTCACAAAATGGATTTTATAGCCTAATCTCTTTAAAACAGTGATTAAATGGGAAAGAGTAATTCCCATTAATAATTCTAAAGAAGGGTCAGGTACAAAAAATGCCCCATCTGTATACCAAAAAATATTAGAAAACGAACTTTCAGTGACATGACCATCTAAAGATGAAAGCAGCGCATCATCAAAACCTTGATGAGCAGCATACTCTGAAATCCATAATCGGTCAAGATAAGATAAAGTTTTTAACCGGCCAGTTGGTTTAACGATTGGCATAGGAAAACAAGTTAATCGCACTTCTTGAATAACTGGCTCTGTAATGGGCGACAAAAGCATCAAAAAGCTACCATATTCTCGCGGTTGCAAATTTAATAGAGGCAATCTTCCGCCTGTGATGATGATTTTTAAACGCCAAATACCAGTTGTCGCTTTATTTTTTGAAATAAGCATCTGAACATCTGTCAACAAAATTTTAGGAGGGATGATTTGAAGCGCTTTGCACTGCTCTTGCAATCTTAGTTGATGCAGATCAAAAAGCTCCGGGATGCCATTTTCTACTTTAAGGGTCGTAAAAACCCCATCGCCAAATAAAAATCCGCGGTCATCAGCTGGCAAACAGGGTGAGCCTTCTTCTATAAATTTTCCGTTGCAAAATAAAAAGCGGTTCAAGAATGAATCTGATCTGTTAATTTAGCAAGTCTATTTGCAAGACCTTGCAGTTTGTCAATATTTTGCGCATCTTCCAAAACATCAGCAGAAATTTCCTGACTATGCCTGGAAAGTTCTTCCACTTGGCTTTTTAATCCGGTATAAACTAGATCCAGTTTTGCATAAGAGTCTGCCAGAAAAATAAAGCCTGCGTGCTCCTGCTCTATCAAATTGCCATATTTTTGTAAAAGAGTTGAAAGGCTTGCATTTTTTGTGTCAAAATCATTTGATATTTCTTTAAAATCATGATTTCTTTCTTTTAACACTGCAGCCGCAGCTTTTGATGCTTTAACGTCTTCTTTCATGGAAGAAGAGAGCTTCATCAGCACGAT
>DAORNI010000002.1:19732-35217 GCA_035440845.1 Parachlamydiaceae bacterium
TCTTCTAAACTTTTTTTTGCTGTTATAAACTCTTTTTGTATGACATCGAGCTGATTTGCTGTCTGCTTTAGAGCATCGTTCGATTTTAACAGCTCTGTAGCCTTTTGATCAAGCTCTCCAATTAAAAGCTTTGCTTTTTCTTCTGCCTGCCTTAAGCTTTCTGTCAACTCTTTATTTTTTAAAGTCAATGCATCCACGCTTTTGTCGATCTCTTTTTCAAGATCACTAAGCTTTGCATTTTCAACGCCTTGTCTTTTCACATTTTCTTCAAATGATTTTTGCGACATGTTCTTGTAATAACAGCCGCAAGAGAATAAGGAAACAAGTGTTACACTAAAATCAAAAGCAGCAGACGCTAAAGCAGACCCTTGAGTAGTTACAGTAGCCGCCACTACAGAAGTAGAAGAAGAGGTCGCAAAAAGAGCTGAAAAACCAAATCCAATGCCGCCAAGAGCGGTTAATCCAAGACATGGAATAGGAAGCCATATACATACTTTTTCAGCTGTATTCACACAAGAGCTATCTCTCCAAGATGAACTGCTAGATCCAGCAGCAACAGGGGCTTCCATAAATCACCTCGTTTTAAACTACATCTAGTTCCGTAATACTAGTCAGGAACTTCTTTTTTCATCCTCAGTAATTCCATTGTTTGCAAGCAATCCTCGCAATCTCTCCACAACCGTTTTATGTTCGTTTTTTTTGGCTTTTGTTTTTTCAAGTTGAAGCTTTTGCGTTTCTAATGCTGCTATATTTAGTTTTAAAAGCTCTTTTTTGTCTTCTACCTTTTCCTTAAGCTTATCTTTTTCTTTCTCTAGCTCTGTTTTTGCGTTATTCAGATCTTTTTCTATTTTTTCTTTGGCTTTGACAAGGTCTTCTAACTGGGTAATCTTCTGCTCTAGATTTTGCGTTGTGTTTTTCAGCGTTTTTTCCATATTCTCTTTAGCTGCTAAATTAGCTTCCAATTTCTGGTTAGTCTGCTTTAATGTCTCTATAGTACTTTGCAAATTCTTTGTCTTTGTTTTTATTTGCTCTAAATTAGTTGCCTGGTCTTTTACAAACTTATCCTTTTGCTCTATCTCTTCAGCTAAGCTTTTATTGTTTTGTTGAAAATTAGCAACTAAATTTTTAGCCTCTGTAACTTCCTGTTGGACTTTTTGCAAGGACTCTTTAAGAGAGTTATTTTCTTCTTCTATCTTTGCAACAACATCTTGATTTGTCGTTGTTAAATTTTTGAGAGTATCTTTCTGCTTTTCTATTGTCTGAAGATGATTTCCAATCTCTGTACCAAGTTTTTTACTTTCTTCTTGCTGCTGGTTTAAATTCTTTGTAAGCTCCTTTGAACTTGTTTTAAATAAATTCAGTTGTTCTGTCAATTTTTCAATTTTGTCTGTTTGTTCATTTAAAGAATTAATTTTTGTTTGGAAATCTTGAATTGTACTATTTAATTGCTTTTTTTCACCCTCAAGCTCTTTTATTTTACCATTCAATCCATCGGTTATTTTTTTATAATCACCTACTTGCTCTGCTTCCTTTTTAGTAAGGGCTAAACGCTTGATTTCATAGGCGCCCAAAAAAGAGAACAAAGAAGAACCGGCAGAGACAAGAGCTAAATTCTGGTTTTTAAATATGTAAGAAGCAACTGCCGAAATGGCAGAAATAAGTGAAGCACTAGCTAAAATGTTGTAAGACCATGGGATAATGGGTTGATTTGAAACTGATGAATTTCCAGAAATTGGATCTGCCATTTAACACTCCTATAAAATTTATTATATAACTAAATAAAATTTATATTAATGTCAAAGCTTTTAAAATAGAAAAGCCTTTTTGCAGGGTTTCCTGGTATTCTTCTTTACTTTGAGAATCAATGGTAATAGCACCTCCAAGCGAAATATGGGCTTTATCTTTCAGAAAAAGAATCGTCCTAATGGCAATGTTAAAATCAAAATCTCCATTTGCAGCAAAATAGCCCAGAGAGCCTGTATAAATGCCCCTTCTCCTTTTTTCTAATTTTTGAATAGCATGCATGGCAGATAATTTAGGACATCCTGTAACGGATCCACCAGGAAAACAAGCTTGAACAAGCTCTACTGGATGAAAAGAAGGACAAGGGATTGACTCAATAATAGAGAGCAGATGAAAGACGTTTTCATAAGCTTCCAAATGAACGATTTTTTTTGCCTTCACACTGCCAGCCATACTTATTTTTCCAAGGTCATTGCGCATTAGATCTGTAATCATTAAAAGTTCTGCTAGATCTTTTTCTGAATTTAAAAGAGTTTGCCTGTTTTTTATATCTTCCTCTTCTGTCAACCCTCTAGAGATTGTGCCTTTAATGGGTCTTGTCTCTAAAAAACCATTTTTCTTTTTCAAAAAACGCTCAGGAGATGAAGAGGCAATGACAAAGTCTTTATGTTTAAAATAAGCCGAAAAAGGAGCCGGATTTCTTTTTGTTAAAGAATAAAAAAATAAAAAGGGATCCTGCTCACCCTCAAGCTCAATCTCATGTGATAAATTCACTTGATATACATCTCCATTCAAGATCATTTCTTGAATTTCAATGATTTTTTTTTCATAAGACTCAAAAGGCTCCACCTGTTTAGAAAAAGAGAGTGCATAATTTTTTTTGCATTCCATTTCTTTTAAATTTGCTAAAAAGCAAGAGAGTGAACTTAAAGAAGAAAAACAATCAAACCAGTGTTGATGTTCAAGAGAGAGGCTATTTTTAGCTTCTTTAACAAAATAGACAGTCAATATGTTTGTTTGATGATTTAAAGCAAAAGTAACAGCTGAGCGCTGAAAATAGACATAAGGGATCTCTTGCAAAGCAGATGCTCCTCCTGCCATCTCATAACTTAAAAAACCGATCCAAAGAGGAATAGAAAGAGCATCAGGGGCAAAAGACAAATTCGATTGTAGAAATTTCCATCGTTTTTTCTCATCCCAATCTTTATTATCTGAATTTTCTTTAATTTCAATTTTTTCAAAAGGAAACAAGAAAAGAAAAGATTCTGATGCAGAGTCAAAATCCCCTCCAGAATAGAGCAGACAAGTGCCCTCTTCTTCAGAAAAAAAATAACTGAGCTTTAAAAGCGTTTCTTTGCAAAATAACAAAGAAGAGTAATCAATCGCTATCATCTTTCATGTTATGGTAGACAGTATCCACATCATCTAGCTGCTCTAACCAGTCAATGAGGGCAAGGTTGGCATCTGCTGCTTCTTTGCTGCACTCCACATAAGACTTTGGAATCATATCTAAAGAGGCGCTTTTGCATTCAAACCCAAGCTTGACAATTTTTTCTCTTACCGTATAAAGATTTAAGGGATCTGTGATGACAACGTACACATCTTCCAGAGTATCAAAATCTTCAGCGCCAGCTTCTGTTGCCACTAAAAAAAGCTCATCTTCTGAATGATCCCCTTTTAGAAGCTCAATCACTCCTTTCTGATCAAAATTAAAAGCAACAGAACCAGGAGCAGCTATTGTGCCCCCGCGCTTGTTTGTTGCAATACGCATATCAGAAGAGATCCTGTTTTTGTTATCTGTCATGATCTCTACAAGAAGCCCTACCCCTCCATGGCCGTAAAGCTCATAGGTCATCTCCAAATAATCCGCCTGATCTGCATTTGAGGCTTTTTTAATGTTACGCTCTATAATTTCATTTGGAACGTTTGCATCTTTTGCTTTTTGAAGGGCGAGCTTAAGGCGCGGGTTTGCTTTCAAATCAGCTCCACCTAATTTGATTGCACTAATGATCTCTTTTGCAATGCGCGAAAAAATTTTGCCTTTTTTTGCATCTGCTTTGCCTTTTCGATGCTTGATGTTTGCCCACTTGCTATGCCCTGCCATATAGACCCTTTTTCACCCTTTTCAAAAAAAATTGTTTTTATTTTCTTGAAGCCATTTTTCAGCTAGATCAAAATATTTAAACTTTGCTTCCACTTGCTTGAATTCTTTGCTATGCACCCGGTTGATCCCTTTTTCATCTACGTAAGCTGGGCACACATGGTGCGCCATTTCATGATAGATCACATAAGCCACAAAATAGTCGGGGAAATTAGGGCTGTCTAACAAACGATTGATCTTGATCAACTTCAACGTATCGTGGTAGAGCCCAAATGTCACGCGTGTGCGATTTTTTTGACTTCCGTTACCAAACCAGGTAATGCCAAGATCTAATTTCTGATTGAAATACTCACGGTTCAAATCATCATAAATCTGCTTTAAATTATAAACATTCCCAATCTGATAAAGTTTTTTTGGATCAAGGATGGAAAAATAATTCAGTTTTTGAAGACCCATTTCAATAAAAGACTTTACTTTAGGATCCATGCTTTTATCTTCCCGCTTGATGTAGCAGGCAAGCTTGTCCATAATATTTTGCGGCGCTTTTAAAAACATGCGATGAAGCGACACTTTTGTGCAGTGGCGCTCCCACTTCACGCTTACAATAGTGGAGCGGTTGTCATTGATTTTAAGCTGCAATTTTTTTCCTAAATTGCTTTCAAGCTCTTCTTGAAAGAGTATAAGGCTGCTCATCTTAATTCTTCTTATAAAAATTTTTCCATAAAGACGCGCCCTACATAAAAAGGGTTGCCCTCTTCATCTTTTTCTTGGATCCAGTGGGTTTGAATGCCAAATGTCTTAAACCCAAACCTCTCGTAAAGACGAGTAGCGGGATTTCCTTCATAAACCTGAAGATGTAAAAGTTCAATTTTAAACTGTGTTTTTGCCAAATGAATGAGATTTCTGATCAAAGAGCTGCCAATTCCTCTTCCGCGATGCTTACCATCTACAATGATCCCAAATTCGCATTGATGGGCAATTTTTTTGTACGGCTGCAGATAAAGCGTTGCAAGACCAACTGGGACATCATCAATTGTGGCTGTCAGACTGCATTTATAGCGGCAAAATCCTATCCACCTTCCTGCGGCATCGTCCACTTCAAGCTCATCTGCCATAGGAAACCATCTACCCACAGTGCGGTCTAAAAGCCACTCCCTTAAATGCTTTCCGTCTGAGAGCTCAGTATAGCGAATATCAAATCCAGGAATATTGTTTGCATCTTTTTCCATCTTATTATCCAAATTCCTTTAAGAAAGCGTTAATAAACCCATCCAACTCCCCATCCATCACGGCAGCTACATTTCCAGTCTCATATTTAGTGCGTGTATCTTTGACAAGCGTATAGGGCTGAAAAACATAATTCCTTACCTGACTTCCCCACGCAATCTCTTTTTTTTCGGGGCTCAAATTGCTAACAAGCCGCATTCTGTCTTGTACTGCCTGCTCATAAAGCTTTGAGCGCAGCATTTTAAAGCAAGTTTCTTTGTTTTGCAGCTGGCTTCTCTCATTTTGACAAGAGACCACAATGCCAGTTGGCAAATGGGTCACCCTGACGGCAGAATCTGTCTTGTTGACATGCTGTCCGCCAGCGCCAGATGCGCGGTAGGTGTCAATCCGCATCTCTTCTGGCTTGATTTCTACTACGATCTCATCTGTAATTTCTGGGGAGACATCAACAGAGGCAAAACTTGTATGCCTTTTGGCGTTGCTGTCAAAAGGAGAAATGCGTACCAGGCGGTGGACGCCTTTTTCCGCCTTTGCATATCCATAGGCAAAAGCGCCCTCAAACTTTAACGCAATGCTTTTTATTCCCGCCACATCGCCTTCAACAAAATCTAAAACTTCAACTTTCCAGCCCTTTTTACTTGCCCACCTCTGATACATGCGAGAGAGCATGCTTGCCCAGTCGCAAGACTCTGTCCCTCCAGCACCGGCATTGATGCTCAAATAGCAATTTTTATTATCAAGCTCACCAGAGAGCATTTTTCGCACTTCAAGCTCGGTGATGCCTTTTTCTATCAAATCCAGCTCTTGCATCAAATCTTCTAAAAAAAGCTCATTTCCCTCTTTGGAAGCTTCTGGCAAAAGGCTTTTTAAATCTTCAAACCGTTTTTTTAAGTCTTGATAGGGAAGGACAAAACTGCGCAATACATTGCACTCAGCAATTACGGAAGCTGCTTTTTGACTGTCGTCCCAAAAACTTGACCCTTCCATCAAGGTCTCAAGCTCTTTGACGCGCTTTTCTTTTTCGGTTAAGTCAAAGAAACCTCGGGATTAAAGCGATTCTTTCTTCGTTCAACTTTATGCGGTTTTCTAATTCGTTGTTCATTTTTCGTACTAGCCCCATTTATTTAATTTATGCAAAAATTTAACCCTTATTATATTCTTAAGGCATCTTAAAGTCAAAAGCAAAATACAAGTTGCAAAAAAAAAAGTTTCAAACTAGAATCTTTTAATAAATTGGTTTAAAAAAAATTTAACAATCTTTATAGGAGATTAATAATGAGCCTTCTCACAAATCTTAATGCTCAAGTAGACAAAGTGCTAGCTTATGGAGCTCCCCTTCTGAACATCTACGAAAAAAATGTGCCCTCTCAACTCAAAGATTTCATTGCCAAAATCAGCGAATACAACAAGTACACATTTGGCGTGATCGCTCTTTATCAAATTCGCAATACTTTTAACGCTGTTTATCCTAATATTACATCGACTAAAAATAAAGAGCCTAAAAATGAATCAGCTGAGGAATTGGTTAAAGACTTGGATAAAGATTTGCCTAAGGTATCGGCTGAGGAAGTAAAACAACCAAATAAAACTATCTTTCGCAAGGTATCTGAATTAGTAGACGATTTAGCAAAAAAACAATTGACAAAAGCTTTAAAACCAGCAACTCTTGCTCTTTCTGCGCTCTACATTACCTACCGCAACTGGTAACAAATATAGTATTTTAAATTTAATTATTAGAAGCCCAAGGGCTTGAAGTGCAACAGCCCAGGGCAAGTGCCTTGGGCAAGCGCCTTGGGCTGTGATACATTAGCTCTTCGGGCTAATTGACGACACGCCTTAATACAATATTGTCTTTTGCATCAAACGCATAAGACCATAAAGCTTTCTCTTCTTTTATTATTTCTTTTTTTAGGGTAAATCCAGAGCCATCTGGTAAAACAATCAAACGCTCCCCATCTTGCACTTCAAAAAATAAATTTCCATTAAAGGTGACGTCTTCTGCAATGAATTCTGCATTTCCATGTAAAATGATTTTTAAACATTCTTTTCTGCTTATCTCATTTTTCCAGTAGCAATTTTCAAAAGAGCGGTCGATTCCTAAATTATTGACCTTTATATTTTTCAAAATAGATTTACCAACCTTTTTGCCATATTGGAAAATCCCTTTTTCATCCAAAGATCCAGCCACCGCATCTGCCTCTATGATCAAGCTGCCATCAAGCTCCAAATTTTCCATGTCAAGTTCGGCAATTTCCAATTGGAGTTCCGCATTTTCAAAAATTTTGCCACCGCGGATTTTTTGCCCTATGACAGAATAAAGAGATCCCAAAGCCGGATGATGCAGCATCATGAGAGATGGGCCTTTTTCTAAATAATTTTCTACAGATTCCAATTTGGGCAGCTGCATTTTACAAAAATCAGCAAGCAATTCGTGATAGTTTTTGCACATGTCATAAAAACAGCTTTCCGGAGTCTCTAAAAAAGAGTGATGCTTGACATAACTCTTCTTTGTTACAGAAATTGTTTTATTTCTCTTATTATAAGTCAAATAAGTGCTTAATTTGGTTTTATCGTTTATTTTATCTGCAAATGTATCATAAATCTGGTCTGCAATATTTTGCATGGTAGATTCCAACCTGCCAACTTCAATGCTTGCAAGAACTCCTTGGCTGTCAACATGAGGAATTTTACTCTTCATGTTAATGAGCATCCCAGGAATCGGACAGCGCTCTACTGCTTTTTCTATGGCTGCAATATCGGCAAATAAAATATTGGTGTTGGCCGGAAATTTTGAGAAATGGCTGCCCGGGTGCTCTGGATGATCCGCAATGCCATTTTTTACAAACTCTGTATATTCCACATTCGTGATCTTGTATTGATAGCCCTTGTTGCTTTTTTCTTCCACTAGCACATCCATTCCTTCTGATGCATGCAAATAGCGCTCGCAAGAAGAAAATCCAAAAAGATACCCTCCTTCAAAACCAATTCCTGTAAAGCCCAAAAGTCCATCATCTGTGCCGGCAATGGGGTTATTAATCTGGCGCACCAAAAGCTTCTCTTTTTTTAAGTTTTTAAGGAAAAGAAAAGCTCCTTTTTCTTTAGCAAGCTTCCAGATCACACCATGACCGCTTGGCCTTAACATAAATTCTTCAAAAGAAGACAAGACCCAGTCTCCCTCTTTAGTGACAACTGGCACCATGGGTTGAGAAAAAATAAAAAAATTTGCCTTTCCCCGTAAAAACCAGTTGTTATCTTCTAAGAGCTTCATAATATGACTTAAATTGTCTTTTTCATCAGATGCCATCAGTACAATAGGAGTGATGAGCTGCTCGCCTTTTAGCTTATAATAAATAAATTCTCGCGCTTGCAGATCCCTTATTAACCCCTCTAAAAGCGAAGTTCCAAGAAAAGGCAAAAGGGCGACTGGCAGAGGCTCTTGACCGTTGTTGCGAGAAAGATTCAACCTCTCTCCAGCTCCCCCTACAGGGTAAATTTCGGCCAAATTTTCTAAATTTTCTATCCCGGAACGCACCATTTTTTTAACTTCTTGTAAGTCTGATGAAAGATCTATTCCAAAGGGCTTTAAAAAGTTTAAAAAAGATCTTGCCTCCTGTTTTGCCTCTAGATTTCTCTCCAAAATTAATTTTAAAATATTGATTTGGTATCTGACAATTCCATCACCGTTTCCATAAAAGCGGTTGATATCTTCTAAAGAAGATAAAATTTTTTTAGAAATTTGATTTTTTTCCTGAATCAAAGCTAAAAAAGTGTGCTTTTTTCCAATGGCTGCCAAAGATTTTAGGCAAAAATGAGCCTCATCAGAGAGCTTTTCAAAAAAAGAGCTGAGATGAGCCTCTTCTATTTTTTTTACTTCATCAAGCTCGTTTAAAACAGCTATTTTTTCCGGCCAGTTTGTTGCAGATTCAAGCTTTTTTACAAGCCCTTCTAAAAAAGCTACTTGAGCTTGAAGTTTTATTTGCATGGTCATCTCTTCTAAAAATTTCGTTTTGTCGTTAAAAATAGCACATTTGACAGAATTTTTCATTCTTAATTTGACTATAAATACGAACAGCGATAAAAGGATATCATTTAAGGTACTCAAAACAAAAAATAACATCTTAAATTAAGATAAGGAGTCAATTATGGCAACGAAAGAAAAAGAGAAAAAAAAATCAGCTTTCATGAAGCCTGTAAATGTAAGCGACACACTAGCTGAAGTTGTAGGAAAAGGTCCTATGCCACGCACAGAAGTAACAAAAAAATTATGGGACTACATCAAAAAGCATAAGCTTCAAGATACAAAAAACAAGCGCAATATTAACCCAGACCAAAAATTATCTAAAGTTTTAGGCTCTACTGAGTCTATCGACATGTTTAAAATGACAAGCAAAATCTCTAAACACTTAAAAGACCCGGAACTTGCAACTCGTTAATCATTAATGAATAAAGCAGCATTTCAGAAGATGCTGCTTTATTTAAACTCTGCTGATAAGCTATGCTAAATGGCATGGCATTTTCAATCAGCAAACTCCTTTTTGATCTTTGGTGTACCATCTCCCTTGTTGGAATTTGGCCGCGTTTTATCGAGCCTAACCTGTTCCACAAAAAGAAACTTAAAATCACCTTAAAAACGCTTCCAAAAGGCTTTGAAACGCTAAAAATTATCCAGTTCAGCGATCTTCATTTTGGCAAAAATACAAGCTGCAACTTCCTAAAAAGATTATCTTCTAAAATTTTAAAAGAAAAAGCAGATCTCATTGTTTTTACAGGCGATTTCCTCTGCTTTTCGCAATTGCCTAACAAGGAAATATTAAAAGAATTTTTAAATTCATTAAAAGCGCCTCTTGGCTCTTTTGCAGTCCTTGGCAACCACGATTATGAGCGCTTTGTCTCCATTAATGAAAAGGGCGAATATGACGTGATAGAAAAAGTGTCTCCTGCACTCCTTAAAGGCTTTAAGCGCCTTTTTTCCAACATCAAGCTAAAGCATACGACAACAGAAAAAGCAAAAAAAGTCAGTTGCCATCAAGAACTTGACAATCTTTTAAAAGAAACGCCTTTTCAGCTTTTGCATAACAGTCAAGCGACTGTAAAAATCGAAGATACCTTCTTAAATATTGTAGGACTTGGCGAATACTGCCTTGGAAAATGCGAGCCTGAAAAAGCTTTTCAAAATTTAAATGCTAACTGCCCTACCCTTGTTTTAGCCCATAACCCAGACAGCATCTCCCTTTTAAAAAATTATCCGGGAGATCTCATTTTATGCGGACATACGCATGGAGGGCAGATCAACCTTCCATTCTTAAGAAAAAAATTTACTTTATCTGAAAATCAAGGCCTTATAAGAGGCCTTAAAGCAGTAGATAATAAAAAAATTTATATCAATAAAGGGGTTGGAAGCGTCATGAAATTCCGCTGGTTCTCCATGCCAGAAATTTTATCCCTCACTTTTAAAGGCGAAGAAAATGAAACGAGTTAGCGTGATTTTATTAGCTGGGGGAAAAGGCAGCAGAATGGAAACTGCAACACCCAAACAATTTTTACAGCTTGGCAACAAGCCTCTTCTTTTTCATAGCCTCGAATTTTTTCAAAATTTTTCTTACACACACGAAATGATCATCGTTTGTGAAAAGGAGTACCAAACGCTTTTTCACGAAACAAATGGCATTGGAATCAAATTTGCAGCACCTGGAAATAGAAGACAAGACTCTGTTTTTAATGGCTTAAAAGAAGTCGATCCTCTTAGTGATCTTATCTTGATCCACGATGGAGCAAGACCCTTTTTAAATGAAGCAAATCTTTTAAAAGCAATTGATGAAGCCGCTTTGCATGGGGCTGCAGCTTTAGCTGTCCCCCTTAAATTTACAGTAAAAGAAAAAGATGAGAATGGCACCGTCTTAAAAACTGTAGACAGAGCCTCTCTTTTTGAAGTCCAAACCCCACAAATCATAGAACAAAAACTTTTATGGGAAGGCTTCCAATTTGCACAACAACATGGGCTGGAAGTGACTGACGACCTCTCTTTGATAGAGCTTTTGAATAAGCCTGCCAAACTTGTCATGGGCTCTTATCAGAACATTAAAATCACAACAAAAGAAGATTTGGCTTTTGCAAAAGTTCTCTTAGAAAATATGTATGAATCAGTGCTATAAAATGACAATTGCCTATGAGGGCACCAATTACGCTGGCTGGCAAGTGCAACCAAATGGTTTATCCATCCAGGAAGTCATAGAAACAAAGCTTCAACTCATTTTAAAAGAAAAGGTAAAAATTAGAGGTTCTGGAAGAACGGATGCCAAAGTGCACGCCAAAAATCAGGTCGCCCATTTTCATTTTTCTTCCAAAATTGACTTAAAAAAAGTTATACATTCTTTAAATGCGCTGTTACCAGCAGATATTCAAGTCAAATCGATCGAGGAAGCAGACGAAAATTTTCATGCCCAGTATAGCGCCGTTAAAAAAATTTACCACTACCACATCCAGACAGATCCTTTTAAAAACCCTTTTAAGTGGCGCTACTCCTGGCATATGCGTCAAAAGCTCGATTTAAACGCGCTAGCCCAAGCTGCTAAACTCTTTTTGGGCACCCATGACTTTACTTCTTTTGCAAACGAGGCAGATAGTGGTAGTGCTGCACATGATGCAACCCGCACACTGATGCGTCTTGATCTTATAGAGGAAGAGGGCGGCTTTCGGCTAGAGTTTGAGGGAGATGGATTTTTATATAAAATGGTGCGCAACTTGACAGGCTTTTTAATTGAAGTGGCAAGAGGGAAAAGAAAAGCCGCTGAAATCCCCATCATTTTAGCTGCAAAAGACAGAAAAAAAGCAGGCCCTGCAGCCCCGCCAGAGGGGCTCTTTTTAGTCTCTGTACACTATTAACGAATTAAGAGAATAAATTCATAATCGAATCTTCAAGAGAAACAATAAAAACAGCCTGCAACTATCTATATCCCAAAATATGTACACTACAAGAAAAAATTAGGGGTATTGCTATTTATGCTTTACTCAGTATCCCGGATCCTGAAACTTTTATAAAAAATAAATGTGTAAAACCCATTTTTGAGTACTTTCAATTAAAAGAAGAAACTCAAAGCTATATTTTTAAAAGAATCAATAGATGTGCAAAAGAAGCAGGTTGCTTTTTCTTTAAAACGCTGTCCAAATAAATTAGCGCTTGGCTGCGCTTTAGGCTCTCTCTTTCCTGATTTAGCATTAAATGCCACAACAAAATTCTGGAAGGATATTTTTTGCAAAGAAATAAAACCACCAGAAAATATAAATGATTTAAAAGAAACCGAAACCAAAATTATTTACATGATTGCAGCTATTTTTTATAAAATCCAACCAATAATTATCGCCACTGCAATAGGATATTTTATATATCCTGCTGTCACTAAAATATTCCCTATTGCAATAGGTGCAAGATTAGCAGCAAACGGTCTTCGCTCTGACTTCTTTTTAAAACTGACAAATCAAGATCAAAAAACTAAAAGTCGTCGTCGTTTATCTCTTTAAAAGAAGTAAAATGCTTAACGCCTTTTTTGATAAATTCCGGAATTTCCGGATAATCGGCTGTACAGACTAGCACAGGGTTAGCCCTTGTACCAAGAAGAGCCCTCATGCCGCGCGGCGTGTCTTCAAAGCCAATGATTGCCTCCCCCTCTTGCCCAAAAAGAGAGATAGCTTTTAAATAACATTCTGAATTTGGTTTTGGCTGGGTGTAGTCATGTCTTGTGATCCAGTGGGGAATGGTATGCAAAACAGGGTTATGCTGCCTTGCAGCCTCTACTAGTTCAAGCGGTGAATGCGTGACTACAACGCGATTGATATCTGCTTTTTCCAATGCCTCCAATAACTCTTTGACCCCTGGCATTAATTTTGCTTGTCCCATCTTCAATAGATTGACGATGATCTCTTTTTTTTCCTGATAGAGCACGTCCCAGGAAGACTCCATTTTATAAAGGAGCGGAAATTTTTCATAAAGCTCTTTGCCCAAAATATCTGCACTGTAATGGGCTGACTGACAATACCTCTCAAAGCTCCAATCAAGATGAAAGCCCCGATTCTCACACATTATCTTATAGGCTAAAAAATGGAGCTCTTCCGTATTGACCAAAAGGCCATCAAAATCAAATAGGAAAAGTTTAAATTGATGGATCCAGTGCATATCATTCATTGCTTTTTAATCTTTTTTTTATAAAACTTGCATCATGAAAAGAGCCATTTTACTTATACTTCTTTTTTTTGCAGCCTGTTCTTCTAAAGACAGTGATGAAAACAGCAGCCAGATTACGCAAAAAGCTGAGTTCATCTACCGCACACATCAAGAGCGCTATTTTACTAAAAGCCCCTTAAAAAAACAAAAACCAAAACCCTACCCTTGGGAAATTGGGATGAATGGCAAATACCCTCCTATTACAAAAGAGTATTTCCGCTGCAAAGGCAGCAGTTTGAATCCACCAAGAAGTCCCTCCCAAAATGAATTGGACAAAAGCACACAATTTTATGATTGCGGCGGCTCTGAAAGACATTCTTTACCTTTAAAGGATGGGAAAGAATTTGTTTATCCCATTTTAATGGATTTGCTCAATTACCTCCAGCTGAAAACAGAAAAGCGCGTCGTCATCACCTGCGGCCATCGCTGCCCAGACCACAATAACTACTCTGACCCTGCCAAAGAAAACCAGTACTCAAAACATATGTTGGGCGCAGAAGTCTCATTTTATATTCAGGGAATGGAAGAAGACCCAGAAGCTGTCCTTGAACTTCTTCAAGAGTATTACAATTTAAAAAAAGAATATGCAAAAAACCCTGACTTTATAGAATTTAAAACTTATGAAAAAAACGACACTAATGTTTCTACTCCTCCCATCTACAACAAAGAAATTTTTATAAAGTTATTTAAAAAAACAGAAGGTCGCAACTTTGACAACCGCCACCCTTACCCCTACATTAGCATTCAGGTACGCTATGATAAAGAAAAGAACGAGCGCGTGACTTATTCCTGGAAAGAAGCCCACCAAAATTTTTTACGCAAATAAAGCTTGGCGAAAAACTCCGCTTTGCTTATAATTTCGCTTCACATCTATGCCGATGTGGCGGAATGGTAGACGCGGTAGACTCAAAATCTACTTTAGGCAACTAAGTGCTGGTTCGAGTCCGGTCATCGGCACATCTCAGGACGCTTTCCCGAAAAGGAAGCGTCCTTTATCATTTTAAAGGGTTCTCGTAGTGTTACGGAGAACTTTTTATCTTTTAACTCCAAGTTCTAAAATACGAAATTCAAGAGTTGCCGTTTTTCATCAACTTCAGAACTCTCAAAAATGTCTCTTGCTCGACTTTCTTACTAAAATTTTACTGGATCTCTTATGCGTAGCGAAGAAGTTTGGAAGTCGTTAGAGCTCCTTTAAGTGAATAAAAAATTGTTGATTACCCCACTTCATTTACGCAACAAACAGAGGAGGGGGATAGTCACGGTTTTTATGGAAATTTTCTCTTATTTTATGCAATAATGGCTCCTAATAAATAAAATATCTTATACGGAATGTGTTATCATGCTCTCAATATCAATCGAAAATCATGTCAAGACCCTTAATAGCTGGGACGTGTATCCAGTCGTTTCAACAATTTATTCGGGACCAGCTCGCATATTGGCTGCTGTTGTTCAAATTGTAGCTGGAACTGCACTTGCTATTGTTTCCGCGGCTTTTGGATGGCTAATTAGTAAAAATACTTGGATGAACGATATTAAAACAAATGTTAAAGAAATTGATCATGGAGTGGACAACTTAATCAGAGGAATAGTTGCGACATGTCCATTTGCTGGAAATTTAGCTATTTATCTTTGCGAAAAATCCGAAGCCAAAGTTGTTTTAAAACGTGATGCCGACGGCTTCTACACATTACCTCATGTCAATGTCCCTGGATTTGTAAACATGGGCACTTTGAAAGCTCGTGAGTTCAATATTTACTGTGGCGACTTTATTGTGGATACTGCTAGTGGCATTCTACCCGAAGGTTGGGTTTTAGGCTAAGAATGAGTGAAAAGGTTAGATTTTATTTACTTCTAAAAATTTAAAAGTCGGGTTAAAAGGACGCATTATAAAAAAAGTAATTTCAATGTTTTTAGGGATAATGTTATTAGGATCTTCTTTATCCGCTAACATTGAAATAGGAAATGTTATATTTCCTAAAATGACGGGTTTCTCATGGCAGGTAAGGTTCAGTTATTTTGGGCTTTGGAGCAGTGATGTCGGATATTTTTATTTGAACAATTGGCACAATGATATCACAATTTATGGTTCAAACAGATATGTAGATGCTGAAGGAGTAGATTTTTTTTATGCATCTTTGCAACCTTTTGAAGAAAAACTACTACCTTATGCAACACCAAATTGGAAAACTAGTGCTG
>DAORNI010000002.1:35254-35602 GCA_035440845.1 Parachlamydiaceae bacterium
GAAAAAGATCTACTGACTGGGAAATTGCCAGTCAAAGAGATTATATTTGATGTTTATTTACCTTCTGGTAAGACTGAAAAAGTTACGACCTATTTATTCAGTAAAGTAAGATTTGGACTATTTTCGAATTCTATAATTGGTTATACAATTTCATTTTCTTGTTCTTCGGAAAATTTTGAAAAAAATAAGAGTGAAATCCATTCTATTGCGGAAACTATTTGCATTAATTGAGTAGGGCGAGCCTGCGATCTTCATGAATCTGAGTAAAAACTTTGATGTCATGCTAAAGCCAGAAGATTATGATCGATCGAACTCCAATCGAACTCGAAAAAAGTTCTGAAACCGTCC
>DAORNI010000002.1:35664-49440 GCA_035440845.1 Parachlamydiaceae bacterium
TTCATTTTCTAACTTATTATTTTTCTGCAGGATAAGTGCAAACGCCGGATTCAAAGAAGTGGTTCGATAGCTACCTTCCCGAACAGGTATTTTTTTAATTTGTTATCCTGATTTCTTCTTGAATGCTATTATTCGTATTATCTAAAAAATACAGATGTAGGACTGGGTCAGATTTCTCCACTTGAAGGAGAATCCATCACACGGATAATTGATATCCACATTAAAGCCTTAGAGCTTCACGAAATTGAAAAAAGCTATCCAATTTAAAGAAATGAGAACCATGAAGCCGCTTATTCAAAAACGTTTAAAAAAACTTGAAAGTAGATTAGGAATTAACAAAAGAAACAAATCTGCCCGAATTGTCTGCGATCCTAAAATCAGGCATTTGTTTGACTTTTCAAAAGTCAATGCAGATGTTCTTCTAATTTTACCTAACATATGAGTGGACATCTATACCAAGATGGCACATGGATCGCCGATATTGATTAAAAACGAGAAGATTTTTTGAATCATTCCGGAAAATCTTATTTTACAAGATCAACAAGTATTTTGATTTTATTTGATATACTTAAAAACAAAAAAATGTTTGATATAAAATCAAGTATTTCATAGAATTTCGGATTTTAAATCCAAAAAAGAAAATGAAATGAGATATTCTAGTGATGGTAAAAAAGACGGCTCAGATGGAAAAGAGGGATCTATGGATGGTGGAACCGATATTGGTTTCCTAGCCGATCTGGAATCAATTTTAATGCAAGAATCTTGCGAAAATGTTTTTGCATTTTAAAAAAGCATGGCTAAAAGCTCTTTTATTCCAAAAGATTCTCGACCAATAGTTCCCGGCTCAAATAGGAATATTTTGAGATTTTTCATTTTTAGACAATGTTTTAAAAATTCACATGGTTGATAAGGTTATAGTTCCTATTTCTATATATCATCGCCATCCGGAAGTCTCTACAACCCATTTTTACTATCAAAAACATTGTGCTTTTTTTGAAATATTAGATATTTGGAACGGTAATTTACTTGGGCAACGACGCGATCATTATCAAAATTTTTCTAAAGCGTACCAAGGAATTACGTCCGTAAAAATATCTAGTTTAGCAGCTAAAGAAAAAGTAAAATATCCACGTTCCTTTTTTATTAAAGGGAGTTACGACTTATTACACAGTAAATTTAAGAAATCCTTGGTTGTAAAATCCTGTTCAAATATGTGCTCTAAGGTTGTTTCTGAAGAAATTTATTCGACATGGAATCTGGATAATCTGCCAACATTTTTTCAAGAAAAAATTGATGGTACTGATATTAGAGCACATGTTTGTGGAGACATTGTATGGCCTCTTCAAGTAGAAACAAAAGATTGCATTGACTATCGATATGCTTCTAAAGGCTCTGTAAAATACACGAAAATTCAATTGCCCTATTTGATAAAAGTTTTTTGCAAGTCAATTGCTCAAATAGAGAAAAATAAATTTGTAGGTGTGGATTTGATGAAATTTGGAAAAACTTATTTTTGTTTGGAATCAAATCCCGGTCCCGGATGGAGCACCTATCACCATCCAAGTAAAAAATTATTTGCCAAAAAAGTATTTAAACAATTGTTAAGGAGATGAATATGAAAAAAACGGTTTTTTTAGTGCTGCTATCAGCTATTTCAATGTCATTTAATATATGTGGAGCAGAAAACATGAATAATTCTAATTCCGGTTATCAAAAATATGGAAAGGAAATAGTAAATTCTATTCAAGGAAATGGCTCTGTTGTACTTGAAGAAACTAAAGTTTTAGGTCTTGTGCAAGTTAATGGAAATTTAAAAGCTGATGAATCGTTGGTTAACAGCCTTCAAGTCAATGGTCAAGCGGATCTCAATAATTGTGTAATCGCCGATACAACAATCATAAATGGTTCTTTGAATGCTAACAATACTAAATTTCAACAAGAACTGTCTGTTGCTTCACAAAAAATTGTTTTAAGAATGTGTTCTGTAGATTCCTTAACTGTCCGAGAAGTTAGTGGCTATACCGGCACTCAAGTGATTGATTTACGTAGCGGAACTAACGTTACAGGAGTAATAACAGTTGAATCGGGTAAAGGTGAAATATGGATTTCATCAAACAGTGAAATTCAATCAACTCAAGTTTCCGGGGCTCAAATTTATAAAAAATGACCCCTATATTGCTTTACAGTCATGCAAAAGAGCCCATTACTCAAACTCTTCTTTATTAAAAATTTTCAACTCTAATAATTTCTACCTTATCAATAGGGTCATATCTATTCCGGAGGAGATATTTAATGATTTTTCCGAAGAAGATAAGCTTTATTCAATGTCAGAATTCAGAGCATATTTAGCATTTGCGATCGAAGCTTTCCCTAGTTCATTTTCAAAGCCGGGACCTTTTGGGTTATCAGGAAATAGATTTTCCTTGCCAAGACAATGGGAAATGATCAAAAAAGCCGAATTTACATGCGATTCCCCAAAATATTATTTGGAAAATATGAATTTTTGTCCTTTAAAGAGAGATTTAGTTTTATGATTTCTAATATTCCTTACGCTTCAAGCAAAAAAGAATGGTTTTCCGAGTATATTTGTGCCTATTTTGAAGTAAATTTATTGGAAAACAATGGAAAGAATTAAAATAATAGATGCCTCCAAAAAATTTGGAAATTTGTCCATTTTTCATGGGCTTAATTTTTCGTTTTATCGAGGTGAAATTATTGGTTTATCCGGAAATAACAGGATCGGAAAAACAACATTTATTAAATTGCTGTGCGGATTAATTTATCTTGATTCAGGACAAAAAATTCAGGAAGTTTTTCAAGGGTGAGTTTTGCAATTTTTTTCTAAAGCCAGGTTTTCACCCTTCTTGAGAAAAAAGTGCAAAAATCGCGAGAAAAAAACCTGAAGTTCGAGGAGAGAAACCCAAAACCTAGGTTATTAATTTCGGTATGTTTTAAACGATCATTTTTGTCTCTTTTAGCCAATAAATCATCAGGATATTCTAGTCGTTGACCTACGTGCCTTGTTTTTAATTTTTGCAGTATGTTCATATATTTATGAAGCTGCTGCTGTATTTTGTCTCGTATATCCAAAAATCTTTTGGAATTCTTGAGAAGACTGGTTTTCAAGAGAGTTTTCGTGATAATAAACTAAATGTTTTAGTGTGTTAGAAGCTTCGTAATAATAATTAGGAAATGTAGAAATTCGAATCATTTCTGGGCTATTTCGAATTGTGTTAATTTATAATCTCAATTCATCAATTAACTTATCACAATATCTTGACTAATGAGATTTACCAGCGATTGTTCATTTGTAAGAAAGCCGGCAGCAGACAAACTCCCTGGCCGCATCCGCTTTTCTACTTTCTTGATTTGTTTTTGTGTCATCTGCTCGATATATTTTGAAGAAGAGACTGTAGCTGGATCCATAACTGTTTTTCTATTAAAATTTTTGAAATTTTAATCTATTTCAAAGACTTTCAAATGTCAAGATTTTAGAGAAGACTGATAAACAAGATAGTCCATACTAAGAGCTGTCAGCCACATCAAGAGGCATGAAAAGAGCACATCTGAAAAATAGTGACCCCCTTGCATGATCCTTACAACTCCAAGCAGTATCCCTAAAAAAAAAGCTAAACTAAATCCAAGATTGATCATCCATTTCTTTTTAAGACGCATGCCGATGACTGCAAGGGCAAAGAAATAGAAGCCCATGCTGCAATGGCCGCAAGGAAAAGATTTAGCGGGCTCTTTATCGTTAAAAAAATTAGGAGAGTAAAAAGGGTGAAATTCTTGCGTGCCCCCAAACTCAATGGTCTGTTTTGGTCTTGGACGCCCCCAATGGTCTTTTAAGACAAAATGAGTTAAAAAACCGGCACCTACAATCAGGGTCAAAATTAAAATCAAACAGGGGGAGCGAAAATTTTCAAATTTTTTTGAAATATAAGAGAGAAGAAAAAAAAGCGTGCTCGCTATAAAAGCAATCCAGCCTGGCATGATCCCATAATTGAAGAGAAAGTCAAAAAAAGCCCCTGTGCTAAAACGTTCAAAGGCCGGATTTTCCGGATGGTAGAACTGTTTTGTAATTTCCAGATCTAGCCAAGGTGTAAAAGGCGCGATCAGCACCATGAGAAGTATAGGTAAAAACCAAAGCAAATTGTTTCTATTCATGCAAAAATATTAAAGCTTCAAAATTTTTTAAACAACAGGATTTGTATAAAATAAATATTTGATGTAGATTGCAAAATAGATATTCATTTTTTTAAAGAGGGATAAATGGGAATTCAAGAAAGAGTCTTATCATTTTTTCAATGGATCTGCCGATTTAATTTCGGTGATTTTGGACGGGAAGAGTTTAAAAAATTCTTGCGGATGGGTTTGATTTTTGCGGTGATCATCGGGGTTTACTGGACGCTTCGCCCTTTAAAAGACGCCATTTTTATTAGACTAGTGGACAAGCTTCATCTGCCTTATGCAAAAACAGTCTCCGTGCTGGCTCTTTTGCCTTTGGTGATGTTTTACACCAAGCTTTTAGAAAAAAATTCCCGTGAAAGAATGCTTGTTATTTTACCGGCCTTTTATGGAATTTCGATTATTGTTTTTGGCGTTGTCATGACAATTGCACAAGCTTCTCCAGAAGATATAGCAGCAAGGACTTCTTTTGCTTTTTGGGGGACTAGAATTTTAGGATATATCTGGTATGTCTTTGTAGAAAGCTTTGGCTCACTGGTAGTCGCGCTTTTTTGGGCGTTTGCAACAGACACGACAAAAGCAGATCATGCAAAAAGGGGCTTTCCTTTAGTTGTCGCAATCGGCCAGCTTGGAGGCATTTTCCTTCCCTACAGCATTGGCGGTCTTCCTCATCGTTTGCAGCTCACAACAGACACAGTGTCCATGATCACTTTAGGGTTTTTAACGCTTCTTATCATCCCTCTTGTGCGCTACTTTTTGCGCAAAACTCCAGATGAACTGCTCCAAGCTTTTCATGGCAAAAATGAAGAGGAAGAAGAGAGCAAGCAAGAGCCTGGCTTTTTAGAAGGGTTGAAGCTGCTTCTTAGCCATAAATACTTGATCGGTATTTTTGCCGCCAACTTCATCTATGAGATCATTGTGACAATTTTTGACTTTAACTTTAAATTGGCAGCAAGCGACCAATATTCAGGAACGGCTTTAAGCCACTATTTGAGCGTCTATGGCTCTAGCGTTAATGTTGTTTCTCTTCTTTGCTTGCTCCTTGGTATCAGTAATGTAACAAGATTTTTAGGAGTAGGCACAGCTTTGGCTGCAATGCCAGTGATTGTGGGTATTGCCCTTTTTAGTTTTTTAACTATTGAGAGTCTCACCTTCCTTTTCACTTTGATGGTGGGCTCAAAAGCGATCAATTACGCTTTGAACGGCCCTGCTTTAAAACAGCTTTACATCCCAACAACTCCCGATGTGCGCTTTAAAGCGCAAGCCTGGATCGAAACTTTTGGCTCAAGGGCTTCAAAAGAGACAGGATCTATTTTCAATATGCTGCTTAGTCCCTTCCAAAAGATTTTTGGAGAAGTAGCTGGCAAAAGCCACTACCTGATGTTAAGTGGCGCAATTGGCTTTCCTCTTCTTTTGGTCTGGTTCATTGTGGCAGTCTATCTTGGAAGGACGCACAAAAAAGCGATCAAAGACAGAAGAGTCATTTGCTAATTTGTACGCATTTTTGATAAGATAAGCGCCAAAACGGACATATTATGGAAGAAGAAGCGCTTATCTTGAATGCCATCCAAAAAGGCGAATTTGTACGAGCTGTTTTTAGCACTCCTTTGAACAAGGAAAAAGGCTTTAAAATAGAAATTCGCCCTCTTTTGATCAAAAACCAGATTCATTATCAAGTGACAGAATATAGAGGCGCTCAAGTATTTCATAAGAATTATGATGAAAAAGAGATTCAAGAGCTTATTTTTAGCCGTTTTTTATCAGAGTTCAAGCAGTCCCTCATTTCTTTAAAAAATATTGAATTTCAAGTCCTTGCAAATAAAAAAGGCAAAAGATCCTATTTAAAGAAAAGTCGCTTAAAAGAAAATCTTTCCCTTTTGCACAACCGCAAGAAAAACTATCTCTTGGACGAAGTAAAAGCTGGCTCTTTTTTAGAAGCCCTTGGCCTTGTTTCAAAAGAGGGTTCTTTAATTGCAAAAAAAAGCGACAAGTACCGCCAGCTCAACCGTTTTTTGGAGATGGTTGCAGATGTTTTGCCCTTTCTTAAAAAAAATAAAAAGTTGCATATCGTCGATTTTGGATGTGGAAAGGCTTATCTTACTTTTGCCCTTTATTATTATCTTCATGTTTTAAAAGGTTATGATGTTTCTATCATCGGTCTTGATTTAAAAAAAGATGTGGTCGATTTTTGCGAAAAATTAGCGCGGCAGTTAAAATTTGAGGGACTCTCATTTTTAGTTGGCGATATCGCTCATTATGAGACTAAAAAAAATGTAAACATGGTGGTGTCGCTCCACGCCTGCGACACGGCAACAGATGCCGCCCTTGCCAAAGCCGTTTCTTGGCAAGCAGATGTGATCTTGTCTGTTCCTTGCTGCCAGCATGAACTTTTTTCACAAATTCAAAATGAGGCTTTAATGCCTCTTTTAAAGCATGGCATCTTAAAAGAGAGATTTGCCGCATTGGCAACAGATGCAGCCAGAGCTCAAATTTTAGAAATAGAGGGCTACTTAGTGCAGATATTGGAGTTTATTGACATGGAGCATACTCCAAAAAATTTATTGATAAGAGCCGTCAAAAATAAAATTCAAAATAAAGAAAAATCAGCAAAAGTTTATCAAATTTTTAAAAAAGAGTTAAATATTGCTTTAACTCTAGAAAAACTCTTGAAATTATCATAAAAAAAAATTTAACCTTATTAATTCAAAATTTTCTTCTATTTTTTATCTTGTTCAACTAAGGGAACTTATGTTAATATGGTTGGATTGATACAAAAATGAGGTTTTATAAACATGATTAAAAATAATTTGAGTATTATTGCTGCAGGCTTTGCTCTCTTTTCCATGTTCTTTGGAGCAGGAGACTTAATCTGGCCTTTAATTTTAGGCGGCAACATGGGAGATAAAAATTTATTTGCTATGCTTGGTCTTTTAATTACAGGTGTTAGCCTTCCCCTTCTTGGTCTTCTTTCGATGATGCTTTTTGATGGCGATTATCGCTCTTTTTTTGGACGCCTTGGAAAAGTTCCAAGCGTTATTTTAATTTTTATTATTCAGGCAATTTTAGGACCTATCGGCTCGATTCCACGTCTTATCACCCTCTCTTATGCAACGCTAAAGCCTTATATGCCAGAAGATGTCACTCTCTTGACATTTAGCATTTTAGCCTGCCTTGGCGTTTTGGCATTTACGATTAAAAAGCAGCGCATGATCGATTTATTGGGTCTTGTATTGACGCCTGTTTTAATTGTTGCTTTAGGTTTTATCTTAATTTTGGGTCTTATGAACCCACCAGAAGCGTTCACTGTGGCAATCAGTCATGAAAATGCTTTTAAAGAAGGTTTGAATGTGGGCTATAACACGCTTGATCTGATCGCTTCTTTCATATTTGCCCCGCTTGTCCTCTCTCATTTTAGAGAGGAAAATGAGAGCGAGAGCTTAAATCCTGTACAGCAAAGACGCAGCATGTTCAAAAAGATGCTAAAAGCATCTATTTTAGCAGCCAGCCTTTTATCGATGATGTTTATCGGGCTTACTTTTGTAGCGTCTTACTATACGCCTTTCTTAACAGCAGGTCACGCGCCAGAGTCAAGACTCTCAGAAATTTCACTTCACTTGTTAGGGCCAACTGGTGCTATTTTCTCTTGCATCGCCGTTGCGATGGCATGTTTGACAACAGCGATTCCGCTGACTTCGATCTGCGCCGATTATATTAAAAATGATTTGATGAAAAGCAAGAAAGGGGATTTGATTCCTCTTTTGATCACGCTTGGCATTTCAGCTGCAATTGCAAATTTAGGTTTCACCGGAATTGCAAATATGCTATCACCTGTGTTGCATATTTTGTGTCCAGGGCTGATTGTCCTTAGCATTTTAAATATTATCTACCGCTTGTATGAAGTGCGCCCCATTAAGCGCCCAGTCTTTGCAGCATTTGGGCTTTCGCTGCTTGGACATTTTTTTAGATAGAAGGAAAAAAGCATAGGTTAAAGAGTGAATAAATTGCCAACGACGCTATGGGCCTTTTTATGGCACTTTATTAAAAAGCAGTGGCTTTTATTCGCTCTCATCCAGCTTTTTTGCTTTGGTTGGTCGCTAGACCATACACTTTGGCCCTACATCTTCATGCGCGTGATAGATGCCATCACCAATATGCCAGCAGACAGATCCATGATGTGGCAGGTTTTGACGCCAACGCTTTGGATGTGGGTCATTCTTTGGATCGGCCTTGAATTTTCTTTCCGCATGAGCGGCATCTTAATGGCAAAAGCCATTCCTAAAATGGAAGCGGATGTGCGCATGTCGATGTTTGATTATGTGCAGCATCATTCTTACCGCTATTTTAATGACAATTTGGCGGGCGCTTTGGCCAACAAGATCTCCGATATGGTAAAAGGCATTACAAATGTCTTTCAGTTGCTCTCTGGACTTTTCTTTCCTGTTTTGTTAGCTGTTTTGATTGCGTTTTTTTCATTCTTGTTGATACAGCCTTTTTTTGCCCTTATTTTGTTTGTCTGGGTATTGGCTCATCTTTCCATCTGCCTCTATTTTTCAAACGGGTGCAGCGACTATGCCAACATCCATGCAGAAGCTAAAAGCCGTCTTTCAGGATCTATTGTGGACAGTTTTACAAACCATGTTACTTTTAGACTATTTGGAAGACAAGGTTTAGAATACCGCCATCTTTTGTCCCTTCAAAATAAAGAAATTGTAAAGCAAGAAAAAACTCTTTTTTATATCGAAAAAATGAAATTGGCTTTAGGGATTGCCAGTTTTTTGGGTCCAGGAGTTGCGATCACCTGGTTCATGCTCTATGCCTGGCAGCAAGAGATCATCACGACCGGGGAAGTAGTGTTTATTTTCAATATCACGTGGAATATCACCATGATGGTATGGATTGCAGGCCTTGAATTTCCAAAGCTTTTTAAAGAAATCGGGGTTTGCCGCCAAGCTTTGACAATCTTGCAAGACAAGCATGATATTGTGGATGCAACAAATGCAGTTCCTCTTGCATTAACGCATGGAGAGATTATTTTTGACCATGTCTCTTTTCGCTATAACAAGAAGACTAAAATTTTTGACGGTCATACAGTTGTCATTCAGGCTGGAGAAAAAGTAGGCCTTGTTGGCTTTTCAGGCTCTGGAAAGACCACATTTGTTAATTTGATCTTGCGCCATTATGATTTGGAGCAGGGAAAAATTTTAATTGACGGTCAAGACATTTCAAAAGTAACCCAAAAGTCCCTAAGGCGTCAAATTGCACTCATTCCTCAAGACCCCTCCCTTTTCCACCGTACTGTGATGGAGAATTTGCGCTATGGTTTGCCAAGCGCTACAGACGAAGAAGTTTATGAAGCTTCTAAAAAAGCGCATTGCCACGAATTTATTTTACGACTTGAAAAAGGGTACGATACGGTAGTCGGAGAGCGCGGTGCAAAGCTATCTGGTGGTCAAAGACAGCGGATAGCCATTGCAAGGGCTATTTTAAAAAATGCCCCAATCCTTATTTTGGACGAGGCAACGTCCGCTCTTGATTCTGTCACAGAAAAATACATTCAGGAATCATTAACAGGCCTAATGCAAGGAAGAACAGCGCTTGTAGTGGCGCATAGGCTCTCAACTCTTTCTGGAATGGATCGCATTTTAGTGTTCCAGGATGGAAAAATCATAGAAGAGGGCTCGCATGAAGACCTTTTAGAAGAAGATGGCTACTACGCAGAGCTTTGGAGGATGCAAGCTGGCGGCTTCCTGCCAGATTCTTAAAAACTGTCTTTAAAAACGTTCGTTATTTTTTTACCACTAAGTGAGATAGTTTTTGAGTTTGTTGAGATTGCAAAAGTCCATGTTGTCCATCGTCCATAATATCCACAAAAAGCTTTTTTAGCGCTTTACAAGGAAACTGATTTTAGCGTTGATGCGGTATTTCTTGATTTTGTTTTTCTCGACAATGCCTTCAATATGGCAGACGTTGATCTGTTTGATCTCATCAACTGTTTTAGCAGCTTCTTCAACACCTGATTTGATAGCAGCTTCCAAAGAAGCGCCTTCGCTGATAACTTCAATGACTTTTACTATAGACATAATGTAAATCTCCTTCGTCAGATGTTTAAATATATAATTAATTTTTTACATCATTTAATTTCAAGGATAATTTTACTTTTTAACATACGCAGAGGGATCTCAAATAAATCGTCGCTATTATCCATTTTCTGAAGAATATTTTAATCAACATCTTAAAAATTATATACTTAGTCTTAAAGATAGTCGAAGACTCCCCTCTCTGATTAGTGACTATCAATTTTTCTGCGCCATTCTTAGGGATTAGCGCTAATGCTGTTGTCACAATTAGCGTACAAAATATTGAAGAGGCAAGGACCGATTTTTTAAAGAAAAATGTGACTCTTGTAGGAGATATTTTAGAAGTTTCAGTCCATGTAAAAATGCAAACTTTTAAAGATACAGACGGCAACACATTCCAGCTCTGCCAACTTTTATCTTAAAAACTCACCTTACGCATCGAAACAAAATCTCCTATACAGAGCATTAAGAAGACACTGGAGCTAGCAATTCATTTAAAGCTCTGACACATCAAGCGGCTCATCGCTATATTTCCAAGCTTCCTCAAACTCTTTTTCTACAAAGTAGCTGTCTGCTTCCCGTTTTTGTTTTTTAAGGCTTAAAAGTAGCCCAAAAAGTGATCTTCCATTTCTTGGGTGATGATTCAAGTCTTTTCTAAAAATAGCTTCTGCTTCTTTTGGTTGGTCATTTTGTAAAAAAGCGCCGCCTAGATTTTCCCTGACAGAAAAGTACCAATCAGGTGGCTCATTATAGTTAAGGCCGTCTTGAATTTTGATCGCTTCTTCCAAAAAGGTGATCTCTTCTTTAAAGTTGGAATCAAGTTTTGTAATTTTTGCTTTTAACAAGAGGTTGGCAATATCAAAAATGGATTTAACAGGATTGAATCCAAAGACTGTATCTTTGGACACTTGAGATTGAATGTCAAAAAAATTACTTTGTTCTTTTAAAGCATTTTGCTTGTCAAAGAGCCCGGCAAATGCCATCCCTCTTGCAAAATGCCAAAGTGCTTCTGTTACAGAAGTACCAGCAGCTGGTTTTGGCAGCTCTAAAATCTCTTTCCATTTATGGAAGCGCAAGAGCACTGACAATTTAGCAAAAAGATAGTATTCAAGCTCTGGCATTGATTTAAAATGGGGTGCATAAAAGTCTTCTAGTTCTTGAGCTGTTTTTAAGGCGCTCCTATATTTTCCTTCCATACTGAGTGCGCGCACTAAAAAGAAATAGTTATGGCTTAAGTAATGGAGGGGATAGATGCCGTCTAGCCCATAATATTTGATGTAGCTCAAATCAGCAGCGATGGCTGCCTGATTTGCTAAAGACGCCTCATGGTAATTGCCAACTAAAATGTAGATGTGGCTTGGCATATGCATGATATGCCCAAGAAAGGGGGCTATTTTTTTAAGGCGCTCTGCACTCATCAAGGCATATTCTGGATGCTTGGATGCCTCAATGGCGTGGATGTAGTAGTGGTTGGCTCCTAAGTGGTGGGGGTTTCTTTTTAAGACATTTTCTAAAACGTCTACGATGTCCAAAGTGCCCTCGTTTGGATCACCCTCTGGTGTCCATAGTTTCCAGGGCATTACATCCATGGCGCTTTCTGCGTAAAGGACGGCTGCATCCGGATCATCTGGATATTTTTCCAAAAGTTTTTTCATCGCATCGCGGTAATTGAGATTAAACAGTCTATGATCAGGGTTTTCAGCATCTGTATAGCGGCTGCTCAAAGCTTTGATATAATCTTTTTCACTTTCTGTTATATTTTGAGAAAGCTCTAATGCCTTTTGGGTATGCTGATAGGCAATTTTTTCGCTTTTTTTGGTTATGTCCATGTTGATATTTGACCCTAGTGCCAGTGCCATTCCCCAATAAGCCATGGCATAATCAGGGTCTAAAGCTGCTGCTTTTTGAAAAGACCAGTAAGCCTCATCATGGTTAAAGGCATAGATCAGGTTGAGTCCTTGATTAAAAAATTTCTTCGCTTCTTGACTGCTGGAAGTGGTTGGTCGTACTCCAATTTGAATTCCGGAAATGAGCTTAACCTCTTCATTTGGGTGGTAGGGAAACTCCATCGACGACAAGCGGGGAATAATTATTAAAATATTAACTATCAATATTTTGAAGAGAAAATTCATAAAGACCTCTTTATCTATTGTATAAATTTTTTGAATAATTGAAATCAACTGAATCATTAGGTACAATAGATTTTATGAAACACTATAATACTAAGCAGCTTGTCCTTATTTTAACCCCATTTGTCTTTAGCTTTGCCTTTGGCTTGGACATCTATATCCCCATTGTTCCAAGAATGAGCGAGATTTTTAATGTCTCTCCTGGTTTGATCCAGCTCACGCTAAGCTTATTTTTATTGGCAACGGGAGTGGGTCAGCTTTTGATCGGTCCACTTTCTGACCAGTTGGGAAGAAAAAAAGTCTTTTATGCCTCCTCTTTCTTTTTTATGGCAGGCTCTTTGCTTTGCGCTTTTTCCAGTTCCATTTTTTCGCTTCTTCTTATGGGAAGGTTGATTTCTGCATGTGGGGCTTGTGGCATGCTGGTGACTGCATTTGCACTTGTCCGCGACTTATATGCGGGAGATGAGAACGCAAAAATTTACAGCTTTTTAAATGGCGCCATTGGCATCTCTCCCACTTTTGCACCTATTATTGGGGGCTATTTGAGCTACTATTTTGGGTGGCAATCGATTTTTATTTTTTTAAGTTTCATTGGTCTTTCCGCACTTTTTATGGTCAAATTTTATATACAAGAAACTTTGAAAGAAGAGGATCGCATAAAGCTTGATGCTGGCCTTTTGAAGCGCTATATAACCATTTTTTCAAACCGGCAATTTTTAATATATGGTTTGATAGGCGGTCTTGCTGAATCTGTCTTTTTCTGCTTTTTTTCCATTTCCCCTTTTATGATCATTGAACTACACGGTATTCCGGAGCATCAATTTGGCTATTATTTTGCAGTCTTTGGCAGCGTGATTTCTTTGGGAGGCTTTTTAGGAGGCAAGATCACAGAAAAATTTGGTGTGCGAAAAACGATTTTATCCGGTATTTCTCTGATTTTTTTTGGGGGAACTTTAATGTTTTGCTGGGATTGCGTGCACTTAAGCTTGACAGGTTTTTTACTCCCCATGGCCATTGCGTGTACAGGAGCGATGTTTTTAGTCGGTGCTACTGTTTCTTTAGCGCTTGAGCCTTTTTCTTCAATGGCAGGAACGGCATCTGCTGCTTTTGGCGCTTTGGAATTTGGAATGGCATCTATTGCAGGGTCGCTATTAATGCTATTTCCAGTTGTCTCCTCAATGTCTTACGCCATTTCCTTGATCCTTTTATCTTCTCTTTCCTTCCTTCTCTTTGTAAAAAGACCAGGAAAAATTAAAGTTTAAGGCAAAGTCAAATTTCTTTTGATTGCCAAACCAGTGTTGAAAAAGTGGAAAACTAATCCCAAGTTGTGCGAGCATTTCTTTGGATGAAACCCAAAGAGAAGGCGTTAAATAAAGAGCCGT
>DAORNI010000002.1:49478-55306 GCA_035440845.1 Parachlamydiaceae bacterium
CAAAGATTTTATTTTTGTTTGCATATTGTCCGTCTAATTCAAAAAGGGCTGCATAGATCCAGCCTTTTGGGCTTTTTAAATTTTTTCCAATCCCATATTGAGAGTAGAAAATTTCTCCTGTTTTTGTTTTATTAACAGACGATGTGAGTAGAGTGCCTTGTCCTGTAAAAAAAATCCATTCTACAGTTGTATGATAATAAGTAGCTCCCAAAAAAAATGCAGGAGAGCCAAATCCGGTTGGAGGGTTTTTTCTGATAGAACCGGTTGGAAATGTCATATTGGCAACAATTGTTGCCTGATCTGCAAATCTTTTAGTAGTTTTACTGTAAAATGCATATTCAAATTGCAAATAGAGGTCTTCAATGCCGCATGACCTGCCCGTTTGATCTTTAAATTTTGAAGCATAAGGAAAATTTAGATAAAGAGAAAAATCATCTGTAATGCCATACAAAATGCCTGGGATAACATCCATGGAAAAACGTTTTGAGGCTATAAATGGATCGGCAAACAGGTTAACCTGAATTTCTCCCTCATCGATGATATTGCCCCCAAAGCCAAAAAGGGCAGCTGGCTGCTGTGAAGTTGGAAGGGCAAAATTGCCTATTTCTGGCGGTTTATTTTTTGTTTCTTCCTCTTCTTTTGCATGCAGAGGAAATAAAAAAAGAATTAAATATAAAAGACTTAACCACTTAAACATTTTTAATCGGTTTTTGGGTGCGAAATTGCCAATAATCAACCCCATAATCAAAAAAGAACTCCTCTCCTTTTAGGATAGGGTACCTAGCTATCAAGATCAGGTGCAAAATGCCTCTGTCATAGAGCCAAAGAGGCTCAAGATTGGGGTTTTCGCTGTGGTTGATAAAGCGCACCAGATTACCGTTTTTTTCAGCGTCTATCATGAAACGGCGCTTTGAAAATAGACGGTGCGGGTATTCAAAGCAGTAAGCATTTGGTTCTATAATCGGTTGAAAAAGCCCTGTATATTCCCCAATAAAGGCGCCTTTGTCCAGATTGCATTCAGCAAAAAGCCCATAACCCATCTCTTCACTGATCCACTTGACAAGGCTTTTTTCTAAAAAGCCATGCAGCATGAGCTCTTGGTAATAAGCTTCCCAATCATCTCTTTTGCCAAAAATCCACTGATAGCGAAAAGAAAGAGGACAATAGGCAACGGCCTCTTTTAAAGCCTCATAGGAATCAAAAGTTAAAAAGGGGCGGTAAGTGACAAGAAACTGCTCTTCAAACTCTTTTATGCCTATTAATTTGGGAGCAGTCTCCCCTTTTAAAATGGTTTTAATGGTGAGCGGTTTTTTTAGAACAAGGAGCTTTTCTATTTCTCTTTTCCCAAGCAGCCTTGCAAGTTCTACCGGTGTAAATCCATGCAGATCTTTTTGATGCTGCCATTTGGAGTCCCTCAAACTTAAGACTCCTTCAATATCACCATCAAGAATTGCTTGCTGTAGGGGATTCATCTTTAACATTATTAGATTTATAAATCAGATCCCGAATCATGATATCTGTCACTTTTTTATCTACTGGTAAATTGCTGTATTTGTGAGTGTCACATAAACTATTGTTGATTAATTTTTCTGGATCTAATCCTTTTAATAATATAAGGAGCGAGTATTTGTTTATTATACAATCTGCTGTATGAATTGTTGGATCCACTAATTTTACTTTACATGTATAAGAGCCCTTGTCACTTACGGAATCATTTATTTCAACATGTTTTAATTTGTCTAAAGTAGGTGTGTTAGGGTAATCAGAAGAAGGAATGCAGTAAAAGTTAGAGGAACTTGCCATATTTTTTCTTTTTTTATTTTACACTCTATTGATTTGTCATTTTTTTTGAAACAATATTTTTTTAAAGTTTAATAAGAGATTGTGTATAAAAGAAATTTTCAAGACTTTAGGAGTTTTTCATGATGCGTTCTCTTATTTTTGTTATAACTCTTTTAGTGGCAATATGGGGCTTAGATCATTACATGCGGGTAAAAAAAAATACAAGCTGTCCTGATCTTTCCGGCCGTATGGTCACAAGAGAAGATCCAAAATATACTACCGCCAGGCTTGTTTCTAATTACAATACGTCTAAAAATAAATTTCCTCATTCCATTATCTATGCAAGAACAGCAAAAGATGTGCAAAATGCGGTTCTTTTTGCAAAATGTCATAATTTGTCCGTCAGAATAAGAAGCGGCGGCCATAACCATGAGAGCTATTCTACCGGGCAAGACGCTCTTGTTATTGATGTCAGTGAGATGAAAGATGTAAAAGTAGATCCAAAAACACATATTGCAACTATAGAACCCGGACTCACTAATTTAGAGCTTTACAGCTTTTTATTTAAAAGAGGGCTGACACATGCGGGAGGAACTTGTTCTGATGTGGGACTCTCTGGCCTTATTGCAAGTGGTGGTATGGGGCCTTTTTTAAGACGTGTAGGTCTTGCTTGCGACACTTTAATTTCAGCAGAAGTAGTAGACGCCAATGGAAAAATTATACGGGCAACAAAAGATAATGAGCATCAAGATCTGTTTTGGGCATTGTGCGGTGCCGGTGGAGGTAATTTTGGCATCATCACTTCCATGCAGATCCAGACATATCCAGCAGACCATGTCACTTGGTTTAATATTGGATGGGATTCTAACCAAAATAAAGCAGAAGTTTTAATCGCCTGGCAAGATTTTTTTGCAGAACCGGACAAACAGTGGTTTTCTCATCTAGACCTGTGGGGTAAAGCTTTTTCTTCTTTAGATTTGAACAAGCAGCCAATCAAAGTGCTTGGAATGTATTTTGGAAGGCAAGAAGAAGCGCATGAAAAATTAGCACCCTTTTTAAACCTTGGAAAGCCCTCTGCTGTTGTGATAGAAGCAGTGGACTGGAAAAAAGCCATTGAACTCATCGAAGAGTCTACAGCTACTTTTGTTAGCAATAAGCCAGAGTATAAATCGACCGGCGCTTTTGCCATGCAGAAATTACCAAAAGAGGCGATCGACATTTTAAATCAAGCTTTGACCAATTCCTCTTTCCCTCTTTTAAATGTCCTGTTTTTTTCGATGAATGGAAAAATGGCAGAGGTAAAGCCAAAAGAGACAGCCTATTATTATCGCGATGCGAAATTTTTTATTAACTATTCGCTTCAGTGGTTGAAAGAAGGGGAAGAGTCAAAAGCAAAAGAAGAGCTTGCGCTCTTGAGGGAAAAGCTTCTTCCCTTTACTGTCGGCAACTACATTGGCAACCCTGACCCCAACCTTAAAAACTATCTGACCGATTATTTTGGTGAAAACGTGGAAAGACTAAAGTGCGTGAAGCGAAAATATGACCCGGAGAATTTCTTCCATTTTGAGCAAAGCATTCCTCCGGCTGATAAAGATTGTAAAAGTTAAAAAGGAGAAATAGATGCAAAAAAAATATTTATGGATGAGCATTTTAATGGCTGCTCTTTCTTTGAATTTAATAGCTGATGTGCAGATGAGCAGTAATAACTCAAAAAAAATTGACGCTGAAGATGGCACCGTTATCCGCATCAATAAAGACGGTTCTAAGCTGATTCAAAAAAGAGATGGTGCTTCTGTAGAAATTAAAACGGATGGGACAAAAGTGATCCAAACAGAAGATGGCATCTTTATTGAAATAAAGCCAGATGGTTCCCGCTTTATCAAAAAAAATGATGGTACACTTATTAAAATAGCACCAGATGGCAAAGAAATTAAATAGATTCCGCTACTTTGCCATATCAAATTGGCGGAATCTACTTACAAACTGACAATTCCATTTGCACCACCAAAAGAAACAGAAGAGCAAACTTTATTTGTCTCATTTAAACAAAATGACAAGGTTTTTGAATTCCCTATTACAAGTGCCAACAAAGATCAATAAAGGTAGCCCCAGGCAAACGATAAGGCGTTGTAGGATCTTTTAGAGCTAAATTTTCCACCGCCAAGCTGCTCTGGCATATAACCTGATTGGCAGTTTTTAAAACCATGCGTCAATGTTAAAAAGAAATCGTGCCGATTATAATTCAAATTGACTCCTAAAGTGGCAAGGTCATAAATAGTTTGGCGCACATAAGTGCGAGAGATAATATAGGGCGATTTTCTTGGCAGCTTGACTCTATGGGAATAACCGGCTCCAATTGCCAACGTGGAATTTACTTTGCCTCCAATTCCCATGTTGATGATGGTCGCATCCTGAAGACCAGCTCCTGGAGACTTGTTTGAACCGCGTTTATTCCTGTTCAATTCGCCATTTGGCAAGATTGTATTGTTAGCATTTGGGAGATTTCCAAAATGCGTCCATAAAACTTCTAGGCGCCCTGCAATCTTTTTAGTGAAGCGGTAAGTAAATCCAGCCCCTACTGTTTCTGGAATAAAGTTTGTGGCATGACGCGGCTCATAGCCGCGGTATTTTCTAAATTGGCCGACATAACTTTTTTTTATGAAGGCAAAGCCAAAAGTTAAAGCCCTATTGATATTCCATCTCCAGCCTAAACTAAAACCCATCCCGCTTGAATGATCTGTTCCCCTGTTTGTCACAGATCCAGGAGAAACAGACCTTAAAGGATTGTCCGCCCTTTGAAAACCATTTCTGCGGTGCGACAAGTAAAAATAGTCTACTGAAATACCAACAGAATGCTTTTCATTTAATTTTAATGAAAAAACAGAAGAGACAACTTGTGTTTTACTTTCAATAACAATAGGTGTTGTTCCAACAAGTGCAATAGGCTCTTTTGTGCGCACTTCAACAACTCCCGGTGTTGTATAAGCGGCTAAACTAAGCGAGCACTCATATTCCTTCACTTTCATTTTTTTATGGATGGCAGCATCCGCTGTTTTCAGCAAATGGGCTTTATAAGTTTGGTTAATTTTTCCAGGAGGAAAAAAAGGGTTGTTGTCCTGATTTTTCAAATAAGATTTTTGATGTATTAAAAACATTCCAACATCAAAGCGGTCTTCAATCCATACCGCATTTGCAGGATTGACGACCCCGGCAAATGCATTGTGACCACCAGAGATCGAATTAGGGCGGCCGCCGGCTAATATCCCATATAAGGGACTGTTCATCACATTCAAAACAAAAATTATTCTTAATATTAAGCTAATGGATCTCATGCAAAATATCCTAATTTAAAAATCAATTTACGTAAAAGCAAGAAACGTAAGCAACCAATAAATTGGTTATTTTATTAGCTAATTAAAATGAAATTTTTTATCCTTCTTAGAGTGTGTTCATAATTTTGCATGGACAGCATGGAACTATATGGACAATAAAAAATGCTATTAGAACTTGAAGATTGGACTTTCCTTGCAAAAAATTTGAACAGTCAAGTAAGCCCTATTGCCGATTCTTTTTTAAAAAGACGCGGGTTTCAAATAAAACATCCTGTCCACGATTTTTTATTTACCTACTATACTTTTTCACCAACCAAGCTAAAGCAATGGGTGCCAGCGCTTGGTCAAAAAATTTTGATGACACCAACTGCGTTGCAAGAATATTCCTGGCTCGCTGCATCCTGGTTTAAATCAGATCAAAATATCTTAGAACTTGATCAAAAACGCATTCAAAAAAGCACTTTAAAGGCAGCTGCTTTTGTCTATGAGCTTTCAGAAAATATTTTAAAACAGCCTCCCCGCTTCAACTGTTTTGGCTTGCATGAGTGGGCCATGGTCTACAAACTATCTGTTGATGATCTAAGACATCAAGGCTATCCTTTAAGATTAAAAGAAAATGATTTGGCCGCTTTTGTGGAGAGCCAAAATATTTGCTGTTCTCACTATGATGCCTACCGGTTTTTTACAAAGGAAGCGAGGCCTTTAAATGTTTTA
>DAORNI010000002.1:55522-59201 GCA_035440845.1 Parachlamydiaceae bacterium
GGAAGGCAAGAATATAAGCAAGCCCAAAAAGAGATTGCGCAGCGCTCTCTTATTTTAAGAAAAGAATTAAGCGCTTTTTGCAAAACACTCACCGAGAAATAACATGAAAAATTTATGCCTTTGCAAAAGTGGGAAAAAATTTGATAATTTTATGAATGCCTTAAGCTTACTCTCTGATCCTTTAAGATAATTCTTTTCTAATATTTTAGATTCTCTCTCTTAAGCTGCCTCTCTAAAATACACAGTAATTTAAATTTTATTTTTCATATTCATAATACTCAAAAATAAAAAGTCAAATTTAAATTACTGTGTATTTTTTGGTGAGGGATCACGGTTTTAAGGCGAAAATATGATGGTAATATTGACCAACTTTTTACCAATATACACTCAGCTATGCGCCAAATTTTAGCATTTTATGTGGGAAAACAAAATAAAGCTTCAGGAGAAGCTTTGATTAAAAAACTGATGAAAATAACGAGTTCAATTATTCTTCCAATTCATCATCTGCTTCTGGCTCAAAATCTTCCAACGTTTTAGATTTTTTGCCGGAAATGAGGCGAATGATCGACAGGATAAAGGAGATGACCAGATAGCTCCAGGGGATAAGAAAGAAGATGGCCGGAAAGTGGTGCAAGATTGTGTAAAAAATGAGGACTGCAGTAACAGCCGTTGCCAAAACCACTTGAAAAGAAGCAACGCGTACGTGCAAACTTTTTAAGCTGGGAAATTTCCACCTGCTAATCATGAAATAACCAAGAAGGATCATCTGCCCAAATAAAAGCCATTTTCTGGTTGTTTCTGAAATGGAAAAAAATTGCTGAAACTCATTGGAGACTAAAAAGAGGTTGCAAGAGACTGCAGCTGCAGCTGCTGCCGGAATGGGCAATCCTGTAAAGTTTTTCTTATTTGCGAGCAGAAGCTCTTCATCTTCTTTAATCTGCTGGTTTGTGACACTGAAGCGGACAAGGCGAAGTACCCCGCAGACACTATAAACAACAGCTGCTGTGGTTAGCAAAAAGGAATTTTCAGGAAAGCTTTTTAAAATAATCACAGAAGGAGCCACCCCAAAAGTGATCGCGTCAGAGAGAGAATCAAAAAAGCCGCCAAATTCGCTTTCTGCTTTCATCACCCTTGCAACGGCACCATCTAACAAATCTGCAAGGGCTGCTAAAATTAAAAGAGCCGCAATTTCTATAAGAACTTGGACATTTGCCCCGCCAATTGGCGTCATGTTCATTTTAAAAATGACAAAAAGACCACAAGAGAGGCCAAATGCCGTGATCACATTGGGCAATAATTGTATGCGTTTTACTGTTTTTGGTTTCATCTTATCGTTAAAATAGCACTTTCTGGTACAATTTTAATTCTTTATCTCTTTTTTAACTATAAAAATTTTCTAGAGAATTTAAAGCTGTTACTGTATTGTTCCGAAGTAAAACTACTTCATGGAAAATTAAAAAATGAAATTGACAACTCTTGGCCAAAAATATGGCAACTTTGAAGTAACACGCATCAATGAAATCAAAGAACTGCAGTGTACCCTAATTGAGCTTGCCCATTTGCCAACTGGCGCTAAAATCATGCACATTGCAAATGAGGACACTGAAAATCTTTTTTGTCTCTCTTTTCAGACACTTCCTTATAGTTCCAATGGTGTGGCTCATATTTTAGAGCATACGGTTCTTTGCGGATCTAAAAAATTCCCTATCAAAGATCCTTTTTTTGCCATGAACCGGCGCAGCTTAAATACATTCATGAACGCGCTGACAGGAGCTGATTTTACTTGCTATCCGGCAGCCACACAAAATAGCCGCGACTTTTATAATTTGCTAGAAGTCTATTTAGATGCCGTCTTCCAGCCAAAACTAGACCGCTTGAGTTTTTTACAAGAGGGTCACCGTCTGGAATTTGCCAATCCCCTAGATCCAAAAACAAACCTTGAGTATAAAGGGATTGTCTTTAACGAAATGAAAGGCTCTTTGTCTTCTGCTGATGCAAGACTCAATGAAAGCATGAATTTGGCGCTTTTCCCCGATATTACCTATGGATATAACTCAGGAGGCGATCCTAAATCTATCCCCGATTTAACGCACGAAGAACTGGTCGATTTCCATAAAAAATATTACCATCCAAGTAGATGCCTCTTTTTCTTTTACGGCAACTTAAAGCTGACTGGCCACCTTGATTTTATTGAAGAGCACGCCTTAAAGGGTGTAGAAAAGCTTCCACCGCTTCCAGAGCCGAAGCTGCAGCCAAGATTTTTAAAGAAAAAGCAGCTGGATGCTTACTACCCCATTTCAAGCGATGAAGATTTGAATGATAAAACATTTGTCTCTTTTGGTTGGCTCACCTGCAATATTTTAGAACAAGAAGAGATATTGGCGTTAAGCGTCATCGAAATTATTTTAATGAACACAGATGCTTCTCCTCTTAAAAGAGCCCTCATGAATTCCGGGCTTTGCAAGCAAGCCTCCTGCTTTATTGAAACAGACTACACAGAGATGCCGTTCATCATTACACTAAGAGGGTGTAATCCTGGTTCCTCTGATGCTTTAGAGCTTATTATTTCTAATACGTTACAAAAAATTGTAAAAGAAGACATCTCAGAACAGACCATTGAAAATGCGTTGCACCGCCTGGAATTTTACCGCAGCGAAATCACAGGGGATCATACGCCTTTTGGACTCAGCTTATTTTTCAGATCAGGATTGATCAAACAACATGGCGCAGATCCAAAGCATGGAATGAAAATCCACGCCCTTTTTGAAACTTTAAGAGACCATATCAAAAGGGATCCCCATTATCTTGCAGGGCTTATCGAAAAGCATCTTTTAGACAACCCGCATTTTGTACGCATCACCATGATGCCAGATAAAGAGCTTGCTGCAAAAGAGATTGCAGAAGAATTAGAAACGCTTAAAAAAATCCAGTCCAAATTTAGCAGCGATGATGCCAAAAAGATCATCAAGCAAGCAGAAGACTTGAACCTTTTTCAAAAAAAGCAGGATGAGGAAGATCTCTCCGTATTGCCAAAAGTCACATTGGAAGATGTGGACAAAAAAACAAGACAATTTCCTTTGACGGAAAAAAAATTTGACAATCTTAAAGTCTACCACCACGAATGCTTCACAAATGAAATTGTGTACGCCGACCTTATTTTTGACCTGCCCTATATCGAAGAAAAAGATTTGTCCATTTTACGCCTTTTTACCATTTTGCTCACACAAATAGGTGCTGCAAACCGCAATTACTTAGAAAACCTAGACTATGTCCAAGCAAGAACTGGTGGTATTTTCAGCTCTCTTGCACTCAATCCGCAAGCAGAAGACAGCGACTGCATCAAGCCTTCTTTCCATATCCATGGAAAAGCATTGCGTCGCTATACGAAAGATCTTTTTTCTATCATAAAAGACACGGTCTCTTCCCCTGATTTTTCTGACAAAAAGCGCATTAAAGAGGTGGTGTTGAAGCATTACATAAGCCTGCAGAGCTCTTTTAACCAAAATGCTTTAAAATATGCCATCAACTTGTCTGCCAGTGCCTTAAATAGCGCTGGTGCTATTGTCAATGATTGGTATGGGATTAAATATTATGAAGAGATCCAAAAAATTGCTTTAAATATTGACACTAAAATTGACCCTCTTTTAAAAAAACTTCAGGAAATGCAAGAAAAAGTGCT
>DAORNI010000002.1:59222-59490 GCA_035440845.1 Parachlamydiaceae bacterium
AAAAGTGCTCTCTTTAAATAAGCCAGAACTTGTCATTTCTTCAGATAAGTTGACTTTTAGTGAGCTTCAAAGCAACCATTTCTTTGGCCTTTTGGATTTAAAAGCAAAAGCTTATGTGCCATGGAAAAACATGGATTTAAAAGCTTCTCTTTTCTCACAGGCAAGAGTGATCGCCTCTCCGATTGCCTTTATTGGAAAGGTCTTTAAAACGGTGCCTTATGCCCATGAGGATGCTCCCATTTTAGGCGTTTCTTCGTTTCTTTTTGAC
>DAORNI010000002.1:59500-63511 GCA_035440845.1 Parachlamydiaceae bacterium
ATCTGTTTGCATCAAAAAATTCGCGAGCAAGGAGGCGCCTATGGTGGTGGCGCTGTTTGCAATGCGATGGGAGGCACTTATTATTTTTATTCTTACAGAGATCCCCATATTTCAGCCACATTAGATGCTTTTAAAGAAGCTATCCAGATGATGATAGAAGGTCATTTTGATGAGGAAGATTTAGAAGAGGCAAAACTGGAGATGATCCAAGGGATGGACGCTCCTGTCTCTCCTGGAAGCCGCGCTTATTTAGCTTATTGTTGGCTAGCTGAGGGCAAAACAGAAGAGCTTCGGCAAAAATTTCGCAACAAAGTGCTTGCCGCAACAAAAGAAGACATTGTCAAGGCAGTCAAAAAGCATATTGAAAAGCAATATGAGAGTGCAAAGACGATCGTCTTTGCAGGTAAAGAGCTGATCGAAAAAGAAAATGCCTTTTTAGTGTCTGAAAAGAGAGAGACTTTGCCAATCGGGTAGTAAAGAGGCTGCATGGACTGTGTTTTTTGCTTTCTTAGCTTAATTAGTCTATAATTATTTACTCTTTTTTAAATTGTCCATGTTGTCCATTAAAGCTTTTAAAAGCCGATGCCATACATGAGGGTAAAGACTGGGGAAAAAGAAGGGTTATGCTTTGCAGTCACTGGCAAAAAAGGCTGTGAAAGCGTGGCTTCTATAAACATTTTGGCTTTCCCAAAACGGTTAAAGTCATACCCTGCAGACATTTCTGTTAAAAGACCGGCAAAATTTTTCTTATGTGCGCGCTGGTTGATCCAGCCAAAGCTTGCACCAGCGCCCACATAAAAGCCTTTTGGCGCCTCATGGTCTAAATAGCAAAGGTATAAAGCTTTTGGAAGCGTTACCATAAACTGGTTTCCCTTTCCTGCATAATTGGCAGAAATATCTAGAGCGTACCGATTTTCTTCAAAACGACATCCTAAAGCAACAGCTGGACCAAAAGCAGCATCTGGCATTGCAAAAAAAGCGCCACCAAGCTTCACGTAATGAAAACGATCTTTAAAAGATGGCATGGCAATAGCTTCTTCTTCTTTTGCACATTCACCAGAAAAAGCTACTGCATGCACAGCAAGACCAATGGTTAAACTAAAGAATAATTTTTTTATCATAAAAAGAATCTCCTTTAAAAGGGACAGATCTTAAATGATCTTTTGCTTTTTTACAATAAATTATTCCATAAATTATTCCAGACTTTATGAATTGAATGCGCAACTAATGTATTTCTATACAAATAAGGGAATGCAACATTACGAAAATGAGCATCTGCGTGATTTTTACCTATCATAGCAAAATCAAATCCCGTAATGATAACAAATGCAGCAGATATCAGATGAAAAGGTTTACGAGTCTTGCTTATTGTAAAACCAGATCCGTAGATGCCAATCAACATTGAAAGACACCCAAAAATACGAAGGATAATAGTTTTAATTCTTTCTCTTTGCAGTTGTTTGTCAAAATCAGTTTTTATCTTTATATTTACAGCAGACCAAATATCTTTTTTTAAACTTATAAAAAATTCAAATTTCATATTCAATCCTGTTCAAGAAAATGATTATCTATTCTTGTTCCATGCTTCATTTATCCGTTTTGCAACTAATGTATCTTTATATAAGTAAGCAGGATCTTGTAAATTTAAAGCTTCATAAAAAAAAGATATTCCTTTATTTAAAGCATTGAAAAGAGTCTCATTTTTTACATTTAGATCTAAACGAGCAATAGCATCTCCCCTATTACTCCCCATAATAGCCAAATCATATCCTGCAACTAAGGAAACGACACAAACCCCTAAATCAAAAAAGCTAGACGGTTTGTTTAGTGTAGAATTTAAACGATATGTGCCAAATAGCATTGTTAAACAACCAAAAATTCGCAATGCAATGGACTCAATTCGAGCGTTCTGCATATTTGTTAGAGACATATTTTTATCTATTTTTACAGTTCTAACAGCCTCAATATCTTTAAATAAATTTACAAAAAACTCAATTGTCATTTTAATCCTTCTTTATATTATGATAAAACAATCACATTGTTTTAATTTTAATATTTTTCTTTTTTAAATACAATAATAAAAATAGTTTTATTACATTTTTTTAAATAATTCACCAAGTTCTGGAGTTACAGTAAGGCTTGGATGCACTTTTGCTTTTAAAATCTGCTGGATAAAAGAGAGTGTGGTGCCAACAGAGGAGTAACAAGAGGTGCAAGAGCCTTGATAAGAAATGACCACTTCTTGCCCATTCACTAAATTAAGAAGCGTAATACCGCCCCCATCTAAAGCTATATAGGGTCTCACATCCTGATTTAGCACTTCTTCAATCAGTGTCATTTGCTGATCAAGAGTCAGCTCTTTAAAGCCAGGATATCCCCCCTCTCTTACCTCTCCAATATCCAATGGAGCAGGAGGAGCCACATAATTTAAAGAAAGAGGCAGATCCAAACACTCTTTACACGCTTTTTGAACGGCTGCCAAGGCAACGCCAATATAAGGATAAGCCTCTTTTGGAAATCCGGATACGCTGGATTTATCCCGCACATGGGAGTCTACAAGCTCTAATGTCATTCTGCTTGCCTGGTCATAATTTTTGCCAACGACAAGCTGGCAGATAGACTCTAAAGCCCCAACTAGTGCAGAGTGGCCAAAAGTCTGAAACTTTGCATCTACAATAATGCCATCATCTTTATCGACAAGGAAATAGATTTTTGCAGCATTGCCCTCTTCCAAAATTCCTTCTTTGCCAATACTTAGTCGCAAATCTCTTGCATCTGCCTCTTCTTGAGAAAAAAAGCCAATACTAAGCGGCCGCTCGATTTTAGCCTGCAATTTTTTGCTATAGCGCGCCCAAAAAAAAGGAGTTGTCAGCTGCCAAAAAGCCATATTAGTCCATATGCAAAGAAAGTTTTTTCAAATCACTCACGCACTCTGCAATGATGTGAGCGGCTCTTTCAATCTCATCTTCTGTCGTATAACGGGACAGGGTAAAATTAATAGCCTCTTGAGCTCTTTTTTTATCAATAAGAGAAGCTTCTAAAAGAAGATTTATTTTTTGAAAGGAGCCTCCTCCAATAGAGGCAAAAACACCTTTTTTATTTAAATGGTAAAGCATCAGCTCATTTGAAATACCAGGAAATCCAATAAGGGAAATGTGTGGCAGCCTCATCTCATTTTGAAAAAAAACAGTGGCATCTGGAACAGCTTTGACAATTTTATCTTCCAGCTTGTTTCTTAAGCGCGCAATTTCTGTGCACATAAAGTCAGCTGCATCTTTTGTCTCTTCTGCAGCTTCTCCAAGAGCTGCTAATAAAGCCACGCTCAAATTGCCGGCACGAAGTCCTGCTTGTTCTTGTCCCCCTAAAATAAAGGGAGCACATTTTACACCCTCTTTAATAAAAAGACCTCCAGTGCCTTTTGGAGCGTGCAAATGGTCTCCATTGAACGTAATAAAAGCAGGCCGGATCTCTTCGCTGTCAAAAAAAACCTTGCCAATTGCATGCGTCATGTTCACATGCAATAAAATGCCCCTTTTTGCACAAAGCTCCGCAATTTCATGAAGAGGAAAAATTACTCCTGTAAGTCCGTTTGCAAAGGAAAGCGAGACAAGCGCCGTTCTTGGCGTAATGGCATCTGCTATTTGCTCTATCTGAACCTCTCCAACACTGTTTGGCTTGACTGTTTTGATCACACATCCCATTGCTTCTAGCCGAGACGCTGCCATCAAGGAAGCAGCTTCTTCTATTGCAGAGATAATGTACTGGTTTTTTCCAGTCGGATCTGTGACGCTGTGGTAGGTTGATGCAAAAACATGGTTGATAGCCTCTTCTGCAGAGGATGTAAACACAAATTGATGCTCCTCTTTCATTCCAAAAAGGGTATAAATTTTCTTATAAGCCGCCTCCATTGCAGGAAAAAGCTCCTGGCCTTTTTTATGGGGGGCAGATGGCACTCCCCAATGGTCTGTCAAAAAGGCAAGCATTTTGGCAACTGCTTTGTCAGACGGCTTT
>DAORNI010000002.1:63559-66933 GCA_035440845.1 Parachlamydiaceae bacterium
TCTTTTGTTGGCATGAATTATTTTAATTTAACAAATTCCCCTAAACCATATTCATAAACGATCGGCTCTCCAGTGACAAGTTCAAGGTGTACCACTTCTTCTTCCGTAAGGGCGTCTAAGTACATGATGATGGAGCGCAAAGAATTGCCATGGGCTGAAATGAACACATTTTTACCCTCTTCCAAAAAAGGCAGAATGTGGTTGGTAAAATAAGGAATGGCTCTTTTTGCCGTCATTTCAAGGCTCTCACCACCTGGAGGAGCCACTTTATAGCTTCTTCTCCAAATTTTAACTTGAGCCTCACCAAACTTTTTGATCGTTTCTGCTTTGTTCAAGCCTTGCAACTGCCCATACATGCGCTCATTTAATGCCATATTGCGGATGACTGGAATGAGCTGATCTTTTAGATCATTGGCATAAATTTTTGCCCACTCTTCCATTTTGCCCCCTCCTTCGTGCATGATAAGCGGCACTTTTTTGGAAGAGTGCTCGTTCATTGCCAAACAGGCAGTCATCTCGGCTCTTACAAGCTCACTGGTAAAGATAATATCAATTGGGTAATCTTTGATCTTTTTGCCACCCTCTATTGCTTCTTCAACTCCCCGTTTAGAAAGCGGGATATCCACCCAGCCGGTAAAACGATTCAGTTTGTTCCACTCTGATTCGCCATGCCGCATCATGATAAGTTTTACTTTTTTCATAAGAATCCAACTTGCCCTTTTAATAGAACTACTTTATAATAAAAAATCTTAAAACTCAAAAGAAAAACAATTATGGACAATCCAAAAACAAAAAAACGATTAAGCAAATTTCTTGCAGCTTCCGGAGTGGCTTCAAGACGCCACGCAGAAGAGCTCATCTTTGCTGGAAAAGTCACAGTCAATGGCCAGATCGTAATGCTTCCCCAAACTCTAGTTAGCGACAAAGATAAAATTTTAGTGGATGGCATTGCCGTATCTGAAGAAAAATCAAAAGTTTATTATATATTAAATAAGCCAAAAGGCTATCTATGCACAAATTTACGCACTAAAAATTCAAAAATTGTTTTGGATTTATTCAAAGATGTCAAAGAGAGGCTTTTTACAGTCGGCAGGTTAGATAAAGACACGACCGGTCTTTTGCTTGTCACAAACGACGGACATTTTGCAAACAGCGTCATCCACCCATCAAAAAATATCCAAAAAGAGTACCTCGTCAAAACAGGTAATGAGATCACACACGATCATTTGACGGCCATTTCAAGCGGTACGCTTGTAGAAGGAACGTTTGTAAAACCAGTTCGTGTCCAAAAGGTAAGAAAAGGCACTCTAAAAGTTGTGATCGCAGAGGGTAAAAAACGGGAAGTGAGAATGCTTTTGGAAGCAGCGCACCTTCCTGTCAAAGAACTGGCAAGAATCCGCATTGGCGGTCTTCACTTGGGTCCTTTAAATCCCGGTGAGTGGCGCGAAATGACAGAAACAGATAAAAAACTTATATTTGAATAAACTCTATGAAATCAAAACGCATCTCTTTAGACCTAGACACTTTAATGCCGCTTTTAATCAGCATTTGGCGCCGCTTTCAAAAAGAGGGAGGACCCTCTGATAAATTACAGACGCGTGAATTTCGCTCTGTTGTGGAAGCAGTCAAAAAATTGCAAGACACCACGCAGCTTGGAGCCAATTACTTTAAAGATAAAAACCTCCTTGGCGCCTATTTCCTTTATCAATTTGTACTTCACTACCAGCAAGGCGTTTCTTTAATAGGAGAGCTTCCCTTTGTACCAAAACGCGTTTTAGATATTTGCACAGGCCCTGGTGCTTTTGCGTTAGCTGCCCTAAAGCATGGTGCAGAAGAAGTTTTTGCAACTGATCAAAATAAAGAAGCGCTGCATTTGGCAGCAGAAGTGTGCGGTAGATTTGGGTTTCCTCTCACGACAAGAGAATGGGACTGCTTAAAAAAACCGCTTCCCATTGATAAAAAATTTGACTTGATCACTTTAGGCTATAGCCTGAATGAATTATTTCCCCCAAATAAAAAAGGGTGGGCAGAAGAGCAGCAAGCTTTTATTGAGATGCTGCTTGACAAGTTGACAGATGATGGCTTTTTAGCCATTATAGAGAGCTCTTTTCAAGAAGACAACAGACGCTTATTAGAATTAAGAGACAGGCTTGTCAAAAAGCAAGTACCCGTGCAAGCCCCTTGTGTTTGGAAAGGAGAATGCCCAGCTCTAAAAACGCCAAACAGTCCCTGCTATGCACAAAGAACCTTTGAAAAGCCTTATCTCATTAAAGAGATCCAACGCGCAGCAGAAATCAACTTAAGCTCTTTAAAATTCAGCTATATCATTTTTAGAAACCCAAAATCTGGTTGGCCAAAACTTCCAGAGGGCGAATTTTACCGCATTATCTCTCCACCTATTGAAATTCAAGGCAGAAAACGCTTTTATCTTTGCGGGACAGATGGTAAGAAAATTTTAGAATCCGGATTAAAAAATCATCCTCTTGAATCAAAAGCCTTTGACTATTTACGCCGCGGAGAGTTAATTTCGGTTCAAAATGCCAATCAGCATCTTAATACTTTTAGTGTCAATGAAAACACAAAACTTAAAATAGTAGCAGCTTGCGGAAAGCCAATTCCAGAAAATTATGAATAAACAAGACATCACAAAAAATATTGTTTTAGCAATCCAAAAGCTAGAGCTTTTCTCTGATGCCCTTGTCAAAAAAAAATTAACGCCGCTGGAAGAGACTGTTCATTTGGTAAGAAGCTTCATGAACAGAAAACAAAAAAAAACAAACGATGTCCAAGAAGCTATCGAAGTTATCCAGAAAAATTTCCTATTCATTCAAAAATTAAAAAAAGGAAATTCTGCAGAAAAATCATTGGCCGATGCTTCTATTAAAGCGGTTTTGCGCTATAACGAAACTGTAAACCCAAGTTTTAAACCCGTCGAATTCGACGGGTTTAAAAAAACAAGCCGGATCAATCAACGCATCTCTCAATTCATGTATAAAAAATGGGGTTTTTCAGCGGAGCAAGAAGCAGAAAAAAAACTGATTCATTTGCCCTTTGAAGCATCCGCTGAATTCATCTACTGCCAAAATCCAAAAGAAACTTATAAAATAAGCCAAACTACCCTCTCCTCTATTCAAGGAGATGAATCTGTCTTGCAGGAAGAGGCAGATGCTTTTCGCATGAAAATTATTTCTCTGCTTAAAGCAGAAGGCTTTACGCCTATGGGAGATGAAGTGAGACGATCGCCCATAATCGCATCTCTCCACTCTGAAGATTTAAAAAAAATTCTAATAAGTCAAATTGTAAAATCCTTTCCTGGAGAAGTTTTTACCTTTAAAGGCACATTTCAAAGAAGTTACGAGGCTTTTTTAAAAAGC
>DAORNI010000002.1:66964-69081 GCA_035440845.1 Parachlamydiaceae bacterium
GCTTTGAGATTTTAACTAACTCCAAACAGACGGGCTTTCCACATCCTATGCAGCATACAGGCTGGGCACTTGCCGACTGCATGATTCCTTTATGCCCTTCCAGGCCAGAACTTTTAAAAGATTTTCTTACTTTTTTTAAATTAAAACATCAGACAGCTTTAGAGCTTCTTCCAAAGGGTTGCTTGATTGCAAAAGCAAAAGATATTTTAAAATTGAAAAGACAAGTTTTTGAAGAAAATAAAGAGCTTTTTTTAGAAAAGCATCAAAAACTTTGCACCATTATGTTTGGAGAAAAGATCAAAATAAAAATAGAGCCTTTTTTTAATCGCTTAAAAGCTAGTTCTTCTAGCTATAGCCACTTTGCAGAGGCTCAAGAGATGCTCATGCAGCAGTTTATTGCAAACCCTTTTGAAAAATTGAAGGAAGCATTTTTAGAAGAGAGAGATGAAAGGCTTTTTTCAAAAGACAAGAATGTGCGCTACTTGGCAGCACTCTCTATTTTAAAAAATGAACAAGAAAAAGCGCTTCATGCTTTAACAAGTGATGACAATCAAGACTCTGATTTTATTTGTTGTATGGGTCCTTTAATAGGAAAAAATGCCAATGCCATTTTATTGCAGCATTTTTCAGAAACAGCCGGCTTTACTGCCCCCTCTTTAAACAACGATGAGAAAAAAATGCAAGCAGCCCTTTATAAGCAACTCATCGCCTTTCAAAAAGAGTTGAATGAAGAGCTTAGCAAAGAATCCATTCTTTCTCATTTCGTTTCAGAAATGGACAGCGACATCCAGCTTTTTAGCTCTTCTTTTGATGAATGCCAAGGCACAGCAAACAAAATTGTAGCCGAACTCGAATGCTATTACAATCTTTAAGATCGTTTAGATGATTTGTGCCAATGCCAGTTTTTTGTCTCCTTGCAGTTTGAAAGTAGCAAGGAGGCAAAGAATGCCTCCAAAAAAAATCACCAAAGAAGGGTTGAAGGCAACGACTAACACTCCTCCTACCACCGGGAAGAAAATACCTCTTAGACCAACTAACAAGACATTCGAATTTGTATAGAGGCTGCTCTCTTGTTCTTTTGAAAAAATAGGGCCAGACATATTCCAGCCAAGTTCGCTTCCTGCTTGCATCGCCCCATAAACGGCATATGCTGCATAGAGCCATACCAGATGCAGCTTTGCAGCAATCAGTAAAAAACAAAATAAAAAGCCAATCAGCGTCACACTGCTTCCAAAAACATAAATATCTACCTTGTTGATCCATCTGGCAAAAAACGAAGAAGTCAAGGCGCACCCTATGCCTTTACAAAAGGTAAGCACAATGGAGAGCTCCATATAAGAGAGATTCAATGTCTCCATAAAAAAAGTGGGAAGAGCTGGTTGCATAATCATCAAACCGCCACCGCCCAAAATCATAAACCCAATTTGAAACTGAGTGAAATCGCGCCTCTCTTTGCAGATCTGCCACGCATTTTTCCAAGGTGCTAATAAGTGCTCTTTAAAGGGAATCTCTTTTAATTCTTCTTCATCCTCTTTTGGCAAAATCGGAATGCGTATTTGAAAGTAGAGCGAAAGGGAAGAAATTAGGGCAGTCATTGGAAAAAGCAGGCGCCAAGACTCTTGATAATGATCTAGAAGAAAACCTAGCAAAAAGCAGAAAAAGCCATCTCCCAAAAAGGCAATGGCAGTGCCATTTGCAAAGACCTGCTCTCTTGCATGCTTTGGCAAATTAAGCTTTAAAATTTCCATCCAGGCAGGCGTTGAACTGCGGTGGAACAGCATAAAAAAAGCAGCAGCAAAAACAAAAAACCAGACATCTTGTACAAAAGGAAATAAAAAAAAGGGAAGATGCTTCAAGACATTCGCCAAAATCACATTTGAAAGGAGTTTGTCTCGCCGTCTGTTCATGGAAGAACTCCAATAGACTGACAAAATAGAAACCAAAGGAGCTAGCACAATAAAAGTTGTCACCTGAAATTCTGTCGCATGCAGATCTTTGCATAAAATAAATTTCAACATAACAAACAGCGCCCAAAAAGGGGTGTTTAAAAGACGCGTGCAAATAAAGGCAAGCCGCGTTCTTTGAAACGTAGAAGTGTCAATAGATGGCTGGGTTTA
>DAORNI010000002.1:69091-74851 GCA_035440845.1 Parachlamydiaceae bacterium
GGATTCTAATTATTAACTCACCTTACACAAAGTTGATTTATAGTCGTTTAAAATTACATTTTCATTTTTCACCCATATGAAAGACTAGCGCAAGCCCCAAGACTTTGACATAGGTCAAAAGCAAAAATTTAAATTTAAACGACTATATGTAAGCTCGTTGCACCCTATCTTCTAGAGCAGATCTTTCATCGTCCGTAGCTTTGGCTATGAACTCCTCAAAACCGCTAACGCTTTTGTTCTATAAGACGAGGTTCACTTCGCTTCCATAGAACCACTTTTTGCGTAAGATGAGTTATTAAAAATAGAGTTTACTTTAATTTTAAAAAAAATTCAATGTAAATAGAAGTATTTTATAAAATACAGTAGTAATGATGGTCTTCTTGGCCGGTGGCTGGATCTTTCACTGTTTTTTTAGGAGGGGGTTGTTTGCAAATTTCTTGTGCATAAGGGCATCTTGTACGAAAAGGGCAGCCAGAAGGAGGATCGATAGGAGATGGAATCTGGCCTTTTAAAATAATTTTTTTTCTTTTTACATGCGGATTTTCATTGGGAGCAGCTGATAAAAGTGCTTGAGTATAGGGATGTTTTGGGTTTTCAAATAATTCTTTTACAGATGCTGTTTCCATTACTTTTCCAAGATATAAAACAGCGACGCGGTCAGACAAATGACGGATAATGGAAAGATCATGGGAGATAAAAAGATAGCTGAGCGAAAGTTTTTCTTTTAATTCATAAAGCAAGTTCAATATTTGCGCCTGAATGGAAACATCTAAGGCAGAAACAACTTCATCGCAAATGATCAGCTTGGGATTTAAAGCAATGGCTCTTCCAATACAAATGCGCTGCTGCTGACCTCCAGAAAACTGGTGCGGGTAGCGGTCCATCATATCTGGTGAAAGCCCTACTTTTTCTAAAATATGCGCAACTAAGGATTTTTGTTCTTCTTTTGTTTTTGCAATCCCATGATAGAGAAGAGGCTCTCCAATGGCACTTCCAATGCTTTTTCTTGGATTTAAAGATGAAAAAGGATCCTGGAAAACAATTTGAACCTCTTGCCTAAATCTGCTCCAATCCTGTTTGTCAAAATTTTTAAAATCTTTCCCTAAAAATTCGATAGAGCCAGATGTTGGCTTGATAAGGTCAAGAGCTGCCCTTCCAATGGTGCTTTTTCCAGAACCAGACTCGCCAACAAGACCTAACACTTGGCCTTTTTCAACTTCTAAACTGACACCATTTACTGCTTTGACAGATGCAACAACATGCCGAAAAATACCGGCATAAATGGGAAAATAGACATGTAAATCATTAATTTTCAATAATGTTTCACTCATTATTTTTTCCATCATAAAGAAGGCATTTTGCCTTGTGCTTCTCATTTCCTCCTATGATAAAATCGGGGATCTCCCCTAATTTGCAGCGCTCCATCACGAAAGGACAGCGCGGATGAAACCTACATCCTTTTGGATAGTTAGTAATAGGAGGGACAGAGCCTTTGATTGCTGCAAGCTCCCCTTTTTTGCTGTTTTGATCGGGACGCGATTTAAAAAGACCGATCGTATACGGATGTGCCATATGGTCAAAAATTTCTGCAACAGACCCAGATTCAATCCCCATTGCGGCATACATAACAACCACATTATGAGCCATCTCTGCCACAACTCCCATATCGTGGGTGATCAACAAAACAGCCATTTTGTTTTTTTCCTGGAGATTGCGGATCAACCCAAGCACTTGCTGCTGAATGGTCACATCAAGGGCGGTTGTCGGCTCGTCCGCAATTAAAATATCTGGCCTTCCAATTAAGGCCATCGCAATCATGATGCGCTGCTTCATGCCCCCAGACAGCTGGTGCGGGTAATCAAAAAACCTTGAATGAGGATCTGGCACTTGAACATCGTCTAAAGCTTGAAGGGCGCAGTCCATAGCTTCCTTCCCAAAGAGGTTTCGATGGAGTGCAACAGCTTCAAGCAGTTGGTCTCCAATTCTATATACCGGGTTTAAAGCGGAAGAGGGATTTTGAAAGATCATGGCAATCTTGCCGCCTCTTAAGCTACGCATTTTACTCTCTGGCAATACCAAAAGGTTTTCTCCTTTATAGATCACTTCACCAGATGGCGCAAATGCCGGAGGAGAAGATAAAAGCCGCATGATAGAGAGGGCTGCAAATGTTTTACCGCAGCCGGATTCTCCGACTAATGCAAGTGTCTTTCCCTTAAAAAGATCAAAAGACAAGTCCTGCACAGCAAAGTAAGCGTTTTTTTCAATGTGCACGCCAGCTGACAGCTTGTTCACTTTTAAGACAGGCTCGTTCAAATCCATGGATTCCCTTGAGAAAAAATCATCGTATGCAAAAGAGCAAATCATGTCAATTGAACTAATAATAGATGTTGTGTATGCTGAAAGAAATGCAAGGATATCAAGTATGTTGTCTACCATCTTAAATTTATTTGGCAGATCTCCTTTTGCCCCACTTCAATCACATATGAATTTAGTGAGCAAATGCGTCCATCAGCTTTTTTCCCTCTTTGAAGCGCTAGAGAAAAAAGATTATGAAACTGTCAAAAAAATCAGCGACAAAATATCGGAATTAGAGAATGAGGCAGACCTTACAAAAAATGATATCCGCAATCACTTGCCAAAAAGCCTTTTTCTGCCCATTGACCGAGGGACACTCCTTGAAATTTTAAGCCTGCAAGATAAAATTGCAGACCGCGCAGAAGATGCAGCTATTTTAACGACATTGAAGCAGATCGAAATGCTTCCCTCTTTTAAAGAGATCTTCCATGAATTTTTAGATAAGAATATCGAAACATTTGACCATGCAAAACTCATTATCAACGAGATGCATGAGCTTTTAGAAAGCTCTTTTGGGGGACAGGAAGCGCAAAAAGTGCGTGCAATGGCAGACGAGGTCGCCTTCAAAGAGCATGAAGCTGATTTAATCCAGCAGAAACTCTTAAAAGCCGTTTTTGGAGCAGAAGATGAAATGTCTTATTCCTCTTTCCATTTATGGCAAAAGATTTTTGAGGCTGTCGGTTCTTTGGCAAACTTCTCTGAAAAGCTTGCCAATCGCGTACGACTTTTACTGGAATTAAAATAGGAACATTATGCCAGTTGAGACTATTCTTCTCCTTTTAGTTTTGGCAGCAGGCTTTTATACAGCCTGGAATATTGGTGCAAACGATGTGGCAAATGCCATGGGGACATCTGTTGGCTCTGGAGCTTTGACTTTAAAACAAGCAGTGCTTTTAGCAGCCGTTTTTGAGTTCATGGGCGCTTTATTTTTTGGATCCCACGTATCAGACACGATCCAAAACGGTCTTATAGACTCCTCCTTTTTTGCTGAAAAGCCTTTGATTTTAGTCTATGGAATGCTAGCTGCGCTGCTTGGAACCGGTATTTGGCTGCAAACGGCCTCTTACTTTGGCTGGCCAGTCTCTACAACACACTCTATTGTAGGAGGAATTATTGGCTTTGGCGCTGCAATTGGAGGAATGGATGCTATTTATTGGGATAATATTAGCTTTATTTTTGGCAGCTGGATTTTTTCTCCCATCTTAGGAGGAATTATTGCCTATTTTATTTTTAGTACTTTACGCGGAAAAATTTTTTACACTTCAGAACCAGTTCAAAATGCTAAAAAAATCACCCCTTTTTTAGTTTTTATTTTTATGGTGATTTTAACGACACTTGTGATGTTTCATGGCCTTGAAAATGTCGATGTCTCTTTCTCTTTTGTAGAAACAGCTCTGATCTGCTTTGCCATTGCGCTCCTCTCCTCATTTTTTAGCTATTTGTGGGTGCGCCGCATTGAAGTGCCAGAAACCTCTAAAGAAAAAAGCAACTCTTATAATCCAGAAGTCATTTTAGCGCTTGAAAAGGCAAAAAAACAGCTGATGGCCGCTCAAAATTCGAGCAAGGGTTCACATAAATATCAGCTTTCTTTATTAAATGATGAAATTGAGCATTTAGCCTCTTCTTATAAACAGACAGAAGATATCGAACTTACTCACACAGAATATGCCATTGTTGAAAAAATATTTGGACGTCTTCAAATCATTACGGCATGCTGCATGGCATTTGCCCATGGCGCAAATGATGTGGCCAACGCAATTGGCCCCCTTTCTGCTGCCATTAATGTTTTACAAACTGGAATCATCCAACAAGCCTCTTCCATCCCTGTTTGGCAACTGGCCCTTGGCGGGTTTGGAGTGGTGGCCGGTCTTGCCACCTGGGGCTGGAGAGTCATTGAAACGATCGGTAAAAAAATTACAGAGCTCACCCCCACAAGGGGGTTTGCAGCAGAATTTGGAGCTGCCACCACTGTTGTTTTGGCCTCCAGGCTTGGCCTTCCTATTTCTACGACTCACACACTAGTTGGGGCAGTTGTGGGCGTTGGTCTAGCAAGAGGTATTGAGGCTCTTGATTTAAGGACAACAAGAGACATTGCCATCTCCTGGATTGTTACCATTCCAATTGGGGCTTTGATCACCATTTTAGCCTATTACATCCTTCACGCAATTTTTGGTTAATATGAAGAAGACATTATTTTCTTTATTCTTTTTCTTGATTTGCTTAAATCTCCTTGAAGCTAAAAATGGGGGTTCTGCTAAATTAGAAGCGCAAATAGAGCTTTTGCCCTCTAAGCTCTCTCAAGGCAATTTAGAAGCCATCTCTCCTGGAAGCCCTCTTATCATTTCAGCAAAAATCAAAAATACGGGCACAAAATATAATGAAAAAGGCTATTTTTTTGTCCGTTTTTCAGGGATGAACAATAAAAACGCCTATACCAGCGAAAAAATTGCGCTTCCATCCATTGCCCCTCAAAAAGAGGCTTTTATCATTTTTAAAACCCCCCATATTACCCCGTCCTTGCAAGACTTTGTCCAGCAGCGCTATGGAGACTACCCTTATCAGGTCGTTGTTGTGATTGACAGCAAGGAGTACATAATCGGGACTGCCAATCTGCAGTTTTCCGCCTACTATTTTTCTGGCCCTTCCCAAAAAATAGCAACAGACGTCCCCTCGTTGGAAGAATAGCTTAAAACATATGACAATGTTAACAAATTCGTTTGCGATGTATAATTTTACTTTTTAACATACGCAGAGGCACTTCATATGAGACTTTAATAAATTAAATTGAGAAACTTAATTTGTTAACAGTCTCATAGTTGTTTAAATAAGATTTTCTTCTTTTACTAAAGAGGACAAAAAATATCTTTTTCTAAAACTTTATTCCAATGTTTATCACTTCCTGGACCATCATATCGTTTGATACTTTCCCATGGATTGGGATTTCTAGAATTTGTTTGCGGTCTGTAAGTTTCATAGTGAGTGACTTTTCCTGTAAATGGGTTTCTTCTAAAAACTGTACGATCTCCTCCTGCATTTATATCAGGACTAAACCGTTTATGAACAGGTTTTTTATTAATTACTTTTCCTTCTTTTTTAAACTATAAGGAGTTTTTTTAGATTTTAATTCTGCTCATGAAACTATCCTACTATTCTGGTTATTAAAATTTTTATTTGTTTTTGAATTCAATCTTAGATAGACGAAGAAAAAAAAAGATTAAAAGTAGAATAGTGGGATAGATTCTTACATTATATTTAAATAAGATTTTCTTCCTTTATTAAAGAAGACCTAATTTCATATTCAAGCAAATCTTTACAAATCAAATTAGTTATTTTTTCTTTTTTTAACAGATCTGCTGTTTTTTTATTAATAAAAATTTGCGGTTTATTTTCTAAACAAAAAAAATC
>DAORNI010000002.1:74940-77605 GCA_035440845.1 Parachlamydiaceae bacterium
TTTATAATAAATTGATTTACAACGACCAATTATAGAAAAACCGTGATAGCCTGATATTTCGATTTTTTTTTTGTCATAAATTTTAATAGGAAAAGTTTTCCAGCCTGTTAGCTGATTTTTTTCTAAAAAAACTTTAAGTTTATCAGAAATTAAAAATAAACCAACGTATCCAGTATCTAGAATGTCTGTCAATTTCTTTCCTTCTTCGTGTTTAAAAATAATAGGAAAATTTACATCTATATAATCACCTTTGATTAAATTCAATTCATTAATTTTATCATCATAACATGCCATAAAAGTAGATGAAACATATTTGCTACTAAATTCAAAAAAAAATGATTCCATGTTATTTCCTAATAGTGAGTATTTATTCCATAATCAGACATTAATTCTTTTCCGAATTGCAAAAAGTTTTCTTTAGAAAGATCTAAATTTTCAATACTCTGCCTCCACTTTTCATTATATTGTTTAGAAGCTTTTAAATGAGATTTAGCTTCCCACCACGTTAAATACTTTGGATCATCAATATTAATACCTTAAAAGTCTCTCTATATCTTTGTGAAAAAACATGATGGGCATGCAGTTCCTTTCCTGGAGAAATGCCTGTTAGGTTCTCTAAATTTTTTCTAAATTATTATATGTGTCAAAAAAATTTTGAGATAATCCTATTTTTTGCAATGCTTGTGAAGTGGCTGTTTCCTGATGTCTGCCTGTGATAAAAGATCTTAAGCCTGTTGAAAAATGATAGGCACCGTGAAGCTATACCAGTAAATATTTGGCAAGCGCCTTAAAATCTTGAGCTATGCCAAACATCTGCTATTCTTTTTTGGATGCATTAATTTAAAATTTTAAATATTTCTTGAAGATCCTCTTTTCCGTATAAATACTCTCCAGGTTCAACTTGTAGATCAAACTTAGCTAAAAATTTTATTATAAGCCATATTCTATCTTTATACTCCAATGGACTATAACTTAAATTTCCAGAATCTTCTTGGTGCATCATTAAAAAAGCCCAATTGCTTGCATCTTCACGGCTCATTTTATCATTTATAAGATCTATATAAATTTGTTTAATATCGTGTAATGTTACTTCCATTTTACCACTTTTTTATATATTCACCTGATTCATTAAACATATAATGTTATTTAGATTTATTATTAACTTGTGATCGGACTTGTCTAATATTTTTAAAATGATCTAGAGTTTCATTGCTAATACCTAAATCTAATCCCCACTCATCAATATAAGACTCCCAATAAGAAATAAAATCTGGAAATTCTTGTTTAAGGATATCAATTAATTTTTTTCATTTATATTCAAATAATTCTTTAAATTCATCTTGAATATCTTCTTTGTAAAAAAAATACTTTCCAGGTCTTTCTTGAACATCTGTTTTACATAAAAATATTAATGCAGATAAAATTTTATCTTTAGATTCTGAAGGGACATAAGTTAGATTATTTAAATCATTTTGCTGCATAAGTAAGAAAGCCCAATTGCTAACTTCTTCACGACTAATCTTATCGGCAATGAGGTCTAAATATTTCTGTTTTACTTCAGATAAAGTTAATTTCATTTTTTACCAATGTTCTAATAATTTATTTTGTTTATCAAACATATAGTGTACTTTCGGCTGATTATTAATTTGTGGTCGTACTTGTCTAATAATATCGTTATGATCTAAAGTTTCCATCCATCCCCTTGATTTTCCTGTTAATGGATTAAATTCATGTACATAGCGCATTCCTTTCATCTCTCCAAGAACTCTAGCAGCCCTGCAGTTACCATAATATCTATATCTTCCATTTTTAAGTAATTTGACACTTACTTTTCCATATTCTTCTAAATATTTTAAATGCTGTTTTAACAAAGCACCTTGTGTAGAGCTATACCCAAAATCACGTAATACTTCATTTTTAATAGTAGGAGGTAATTTATAATTTTGAATAGCAGTTTTTTGAAAAGTTTGTGTAGCAGCAGCACCTCCCATTGTAGCTATCATGCCTAGTGTATTGTCTATAAGATTTGCTGTGCTTTGAGACAATCCTATTTTTTGCAATGCTTGTGAAGTGGCTGTTTCCTGATGTCTGCCTGTGATAAAAGATCTTAAGCCTGTTGAAAAATGATCGGCCCCATGCGCAATAGCAGAAAAACCGACAGGCGCTGCCCATCCGGCAGTCCCATAGGCTATAGTGGCTCCTGCACCCATTTCAGCAGATCCGGTAAACATTTGACACGCGCCTTGAAATCTTGGGCTATGCCAAACATCTGCTATTCTTTCTTTAGTGGATTCATAAAGAGATTTTTCAGACAATCCGTACGGATCTACGTAGATGAGAGGGTTGTTGTGGACGTAGGCGTAAAGGTTTGGGCCATCGGCAAAGCCGAGGGGGTCTGTAGTTAGCCATCTGCCAGTGAAGGGGTCATAGTCGCGGTTTTGGAAGTGGTAGAGCTTTGTGGTTTCGTCGTAGCGCTGTCCGGAAAGTAGCCATGGAGATTTTATAGATCCGGTATGAGCAAATGTACCAAAAGCATCATAGCGGTAGGTGGAGACGGCATCATTTTGTGCATCAGCTAAAATGCAGGTATCTCCACGGTGATTTCTGATAGGAGTGTAAACTTTATTTTCCAGTTCTATTGCAAAGGCAGAAAACTCATCGTAGA
>DAORNI010000003.1:0-1418 GCA_035440845.1 Parachlamydiaceae bacterium
CACGGCGGGCACCATGGAGGTCATCACGGTGGGCATCACCACGGCGGACACCACCACGGCGGACACCATGGAGGCTATCACGGCCATCATCATCATCATGATGGGAATTGGAATGGCGGCTATGGAGGATATGGCTATGGTGGGGCTTATTACTGGGACGGTGGTGTAGAAAGCATTCCTTATTATACGCCAACAACAACAGAAGTTATTCAGCCTCAGCAACCTGTAAATTACTACTACACACAGCCAGCATCTGGTAGCCAGCAAAAAGCGCCTGTACAGACAGTACCCGCACAAACAGCTCCAGCTAATGGCACCTCAAAGTAGAGTGCCTTGCAAAACGAGATAGGCAATCGAAAAGTAGATGATCACACCAGTCACATCCACAAGCGTTGCAACAAAAGGCGCAGAGGATGTGGCGGGATCGATCTTTAAAAAGCTCAAAAGCAGAGGCAGCATCGATCCTGCCAACGTTCCCCACAACACAACACCAATAAGTGACAATCCAACAGAAAAGGCAACAAGCCCTGGAAATGGGCCATAAATATCTGTAAAATGCGACCATAAGATAATCCGAAAAAAGCCGATTATCCCTAAAATAGCGCCCAAAAAGAGCCCGGAGAAGATTTCCCGGCGCATCACTCTCCACCAATCTCTAATAGAAATTTCTTTTAAAGCAAGAGCTCTGATAATCAAAGTAGAGGCTTGAGAGCCAGAATTTCCTCCGCTTGAAATAATAAGGGGCAAAAAGAGGGTCAAAACAAGGGCTTTTGCAATCTCGTTTTGATAATAAGACATGGCAGTGGTTGTCAGCATTTCACCAAAAAATAAAACAATCAGCCAAACGCCTCGCTTTTGCATCAGTTCTAAAAAAGGTGTTTGCATGTAAGGCATGTCAAGAGCTTCCAAACCCGCCAATTTTTGCATGTCTTCTGTATCTTCTTCGCGGATCAGGTTCAAAACGTCATCTGCCGTGACAATTCCAAGAAGAATACCCTGGTTATTAATCACGGGGAGTGCACTCCTTCCATATTTTTGGAAAAGGGGGATGGCAGCTTCCTGGTCTTCATAGGCATTTAAAGCAATAAATTTATGGTCATTTAAAGTAGAAACTTTTTCTTTTGGGGGCGCAAATAAAAATGTCCTTAAGTCAATATCGTCTAAAAGGACTCCCTGATTATTGATGATATAGACCACTTCAATGGTCTCGCTGTAATGACCATATTTCCTTACATAATTTAAGACTTCTGAAACGCTCCAGTCATCTTTGATGGCGATGTAGTCGGTTGTCATTAAGCGTCCTACACTATATTCTGGAAATCCTAAAAGCTTTAATGTGATGGATCGCTCTTCATTAGAGAGCAACTTTAAAAATTCTTTTAGTGTATCGCGCGGGAGTTCTTCCAAAAAAGCTGTGC
>DAORNI010000003.1:1431-3906 GCA_035440845.1 Parachlamydiaceae bacterium
GAGAGGGCATTTAGTAGCTTGGCAGCGCGCTCAGATGGCAGATCATCTAAACACTCTTGCTGCAAATGAAAAGAGAGGAATTCAAATACTTGTGTGGCAACATCTGCACTTAAAGCATTGAAAATCAAGATGCGGTCTTCTGGTGTGCTTTTTTCGATCAGGTCGACAATTTCAACCGGAATGAGTTTTTTCAAATAATTTTTAAGATTGACATGGTTCATCTTGGCTCACCATAGAGTTAAAGTTGTCCGCATCAATCACCCATCCGCCACCTAAAGCTTTATAGAGGTTGACAAGGGATGTAAAGCTATTGGCCTCCCTTGTTGCTAAAAGAAGCTGCGATTCAAAAAGCCTTCTCTCTGCATCTAAAACATTCAAATAGTCAGACTCTCCATTGTTATATTGCAATTCTGCAAGGTAGCGGTATTTTTGGAAAATCTCTACTTGGGCTTTTTGCTCCACCACAAGCTCCAGGTTTTTTTTGTGCGCAATCAGGGCATCGTTCACTTCTTTCAAGGCATTTAAAACAATGTTGTAATAATTAAAAAGAGCTTCCTGGTTGCGTGCTTTTGCAATCGCCAATTCAGAAATGAGGCGCCCACCTGTAAAAATGGGTTGGAAGATGTTAATGAAAGTGCTCCAGGTGACGCTGTTTCCACTCATTAAATTAAAAGCATGCGTGCTCTGGTTTCCATAAAAACCAGATAGGGAAATAGTGGGTAAAAATGCAGCCCTTGCCGCCCCTATGTCAAAGTTTGTTGCAATTAAAATATCTTCTGCTGCCAAAATATCTGGCCTTTGGGTGATGAGCTGAGCTGGTACGCCAACAGGGATTTTTTCTGGCATGGTCAATGTATCTAGCGTCTCACCCCTTGCAATAGCACCAGGTGGCTGGCCAATTAAGACGCTGATCAAGTTTTCTTGCTGAGGAATCTGGATTTCTAAAACTTTGATGGCGATGATGGCGGCTTCTGTTTCTGATTGTGCCTGTTTTAAGGGTAACTCTGATGTCAAGCCCTCTTCAAAGCGCGCTCTTGCAATCCTTTCCGCTTCTTCCCTGGATTTTAAAGTTTTAATTGAAATTTTCATCTGCTTGTCAAGTCTTCTTAGCTCGATGTAAGCATTTGCAACTTCCGCAACAAGCGTTAGCACCACTGTGCGCCTAACTTCAATTTGCCTCAAATAATCTGTGTAGGCAGCATCTGATCTGCTCTGAATTTTTCCCCAAATATCGATCTCGTAGGCGGCATTAAAAAGGGTGGAATAGGTATTGAAGCGCTGCAAGCTAGGAGAACCAGTAATGGGGTTTGGTACCGCATTTAAAGAGTATTGCTGCCTTGCCTTATAAAATTCACCATCTACTTGAGGGTAAAGAAGAGAAGAGACCACTCCTACAATCCCATAATATTCATCCACTCTTGCAATGGCAAATTTCAAGTCGTTGTTATTGGCAAGAGCATCTGTGATCAGCCTGTTTAAGACAAGGTCATTTAACTCTTCCCACCACTCGATATTGGCAGCACGGATCAACGGCTCGCATGTTAGTTCTTTATTCTCATTTAAAGAGAGGCGGTATTCATCTGGCATGTTCAGTTTAGGGCGGTGATACTTGGGTGTCATGGTGCAAGAGGATAAAATGCAGATTAAAAGTAAAAATTTAATTTTCATCGTTTTTCCTCTTTTTTGAAAATTCACCTAGAAGCCGATAAAAAAGAGGGACAAAAAAGATCGCTAAGAAGGTGGCAAAAATCATGCCGCCCAAAACACCTGTTCCAACAGAGGCTCTGCTTGCAGCCCCAGCCCCGGAGCTAAAGACAAGGGGAAGGACACCAAAAATAAAGGTAAGAGAAGTCATTAAAATAGCTCTAAAACGCAGTGCCGCGGCTTGTTTGGCAGCTTCTATCAAAGATAGACCTTCTTTGTGTTTGATTGAGGCGAATTCCACAATTAAAATGGCATTTTTTGTAGCAAGCGCAATAAGCGTCACAAGACCGATCTGGAAATAGATGTCATTGTTCATGCCGGCTAAATAGATTGCTAAAAAGGCGCCAAAAATGCCAAAGGGGACAGCTAGCAAAATAGAGAAGGGGAGAGACCAGTTTTCATAGAGGGCAGATAGAATTAAAAAGACCATAATCAAACCCCCAAGCAGCACCTGAAAAGAAGAACCGCTTGTTTTTCTCTCCTGATAAGACTCTCCGCTAAAGGCAAAACCCATCTCTTGGGGCAGCACCTCTTTTGCAATTTCTTCTAGCGCTTGCATCGCTTGTCCAGAACTATATCCAGGAGCTGCAGAGCCATTGACCCTCGCGGCATTGAATCCATTGAAGCGGCTGACTAAAATAGGCCCTTTTATAAATTTTACATTGACGATGGATTTTAAAGGGATTACGGAATTAAAATTAGACCTGACATAAATTTCGTCGATATCTTCTGGGCGGCTCCTGTATTCTGGCTCTGCTTGCAGCATGACTT
>DAORNI010000003.1:3926-5345 GCA_035440845.1 Parachlamydiaceae bacterium
AGACTTTTCCAAATTTATTAAAATCGTTGACGTAAAGGGATCCAAGCAATACCTGAAGGGATTGATAGACTTCGGATAATGGAACATTCAAAGAGAGCGATTTTGTTCTGTCTAAGTCTATATAGAGCTGCTTGGCATATGTGTCAATGGTGGTTGTTAGGTTGCTAAGTTCTGGCCTTGTAGCAGCTGCTGCTAAAAATTTTTCTGTTGCCTCTTGCAAAGAATTTAAATCGCCCTTGCCGCGGTTTTGAATCCAGAACTCAAAGCCCCCGACAGTGCCAAGCCCTTGGATAGAAGGAGGGTTGAAAGGCAAAATAAGCGCTTCTGGAATTTTAAAAAAAGAGGCGGACAAGCTTTTTAAGACTTGAGTGGCATGATTTGCAGGGTCTCTTCTTTCGCTCCAGTTTTTTAAGATGATAAAATAGCTGGCAGCGTTTGTTTTGTTAATGCCTTCCAATAAGCTATAGCCCGTGATGGCAACTAAATCTTGTATGACAGGATTTTTTTGCACAATCGTCTCTATTTGGCGCGTCACTGCCTCTGACCTTGAGAGGCTGGCGCCATCTGGCAAGAGTGCAACAGCCATGACGTAGCCTTGATCTTCTGCCGGGACAAAGCTTGTCGGCACTTTTTTATGCAAAATAAAAATGAAAAAAAGAAGAAGAAAAAAAAGGGAGAGTCCAACTGCTGTCCTGACAATCAGCCAACTGACCCCTTTGGAATAATATCCAGTTGCCTTTTGCAGTGAATGATTAAACCAGATGGCAAATTTTGAGGGCTGATGATCTGGCTTGATTAAAAGGGCAGCTAGTGCTGGGCTTAAAGTGAGAGCAACTAACGCAGAAATAGAGACTGAAATAGCAATCGTTACAGCAAATTGCTTATAAAGCTGTCCTGCAATTCCCCCTAACATGGTGACTGGCAAAAAAACTGCTAGCAAAACAAAGGCAATCGCAATGATTGGTCCTGTTACCTCTTCCATTGCTTTTTTGCACGCCTCTTTTGCATGCATTTTAAGCTCGCGTATGTTGCGCTCCACATTTTCGATCACCACAATGGCATCGTCCACTACAATTCCAACAGCCAGGACAAGACCAAAAAGAGTAAGGGAGTTAATGGAGAGTCCAAGCAAGAGCATCCCTGTAAAAGTGCCTACAATAGAGACAATGAGAGCCACCATTGGAATAACAGTAGAGCGAAAGCTTTGCAAGAAAGCAAAAACAACAATGACCACCAAAAAGGCAGCTTCCAGCATGGTAATTTTAACTTCCCTAATAGAGGCATCCACAAATGTGGTGACATTGTAGGGGATTGAATATTGCAGGCCTTGCGGAAAATATTTTTTAAGCTCTTCCATTGTACTGCGCACATTTTCAGCAACTTCTAAAGCATTTGCACCATATTGCTGATGGACTGAAA
>DAORNI010000003.1:5364-10855 GCA_035440845.1 Parachlamydiaceae bacterium
CTGCCGTTCAATTCTCCGATGACATCATAGTTTTGGGCGCCAAGTTCTGCTCTTCCCACATCTTTTAAGAGGACAGTAGATCCATCTGGGTTTGCCCTTAAAATGATATTTTCAAATTCTTGCGTATTTGTAAACCTGCCTTGAGCTGTGACTGGGAGTGTCAATTCAACCGGAGAAACAGTAGGCTCTTGTCCAATTTGTCCAACAGCATATTCGGAATTTTGAGATTTGATAGAGCGTACAATATCTTCTGTGGTGATGGCAAGTTGCGCCATCCTGTCTGGCTTTAGCCAGATGCGCATTGAATAATCTTTACCTCCAATCACTTCAGCTTCACTAACGCCTTTTAAGCGCTTGATCTCATCTACAATATTGATGCTTGCATAGTTGCTTGTAAAAATTTCGTTGTAGCGGTCTGTAGTCGATTCAATGGCGATGATCAAAAGAAAAGCAGAAGACTGCTTTTTCACGCTTAAGCCTTGTCTTTGCACATCAAGGGGCAATTTGGGCATGATGAGATTGACTTTATTTTGGACATCGATTTGCGCTTTATCAATGTCGGTGCCGATATCAAAAAAAACATTTAATTCCAAAAGGCCAGAGGAAGAACTTTGTGAGAACATATAGATCATATTCTCAACGCCATTGATCTGCTGCTCTAACGGCGAGGCAACAGTTTCTGCAATGGTCTCTGCAGAAGCTCCAGGATAAGAGGCTGTGATAGCAATTTGAGGAGGAGTGATGTTTGGATATTGTTCAACAGGGAGCTTTGCAAGGCTGACAAGACCCATTAAAATAATGATAATGGAAATGACACTTGCAAAAATAGGACGATCTATAAAAAATTTTGAGATCATTTAGTTTCGTTTTTTAAAATATTTAAAGGCATCCCAGGAGCAATTTTATTGACTCCCTCTATAATCACGACATCTCCATCTTTTAAGCCCGATTTGATAATCCAGCCATTTTCATACCAGTCGCCAACTTCCACATTGGAGATGGCTGTCTTGCCATCTGCTACCACATAAACAAACATTCCATTTTTGCCCTCAAGAAGTGCTTTTTGAGGAATCACAATGGCATTTTGTCTTAAAGCGCCAAGTACATTGATGCGCACAAATTGGCCGGGCATTAAAACATTGCCTGGATTTGGCAAAGAAGCGCGCACGCTCATGGTGCCTGTTTTTTGATCAATGGAAGGAGAGGCAAAATTCACTTTTCCCTTTTGAGGAAATATAGAGCCATCTGCCAGTACAAGCTCAATTTGAGGATCATCTTCTGGGAAAATAAGCCGATGCTCATCTTCTTCTTTTTTAAGCTTTAATCTCTCGTTTTCTGAAACACTAAAATAAACCCAGATAGGGTCTACAACAGAAATGATTGTTAAAAGGGCGTTAGCTCCTGGCGTAATAAGAGCCCCTTCTTTGTAGTTCGTGTCTGCCGATAAGCCGGAAATGGGAGATTTGATGGTGGTGTAGCTTAAATTAAGTTCTGCTTGTAAAAGCTTGGCTTTTGCAGATTGGAGCTCTGCTTTTGCTGTCAAATCATCGGCAGTTGCACTGTCTAGATCTTTTTTGCTGGCTGCATTTTGCTTGAACAGCGGTTCTAGACGCTCCAGCGATCTTTTTGCATTCCAGAGGACGGCCTTTTGCTTTGCAAGCTCGCCCTTTGCATTTTGTACAGCTGCTTCAAAAGGTCTTTTGTCCAGAGTGTAGAGGAGGTCTCCCTCTTTTACAAAAGCGCCTTCCTTATAATCGACACTCTCTAAGTATCCTTCCACACGGGCTCTAATTTCTACTTCATGTGAGCTTTTAGCGACGCCCACAAAAGAAAAAACAGCAGGAATGGTTTTTGAAACAACTGTTTCTGTGATGACATCCACAGAAACTTCTTTTTTACCGATTTCTTTGCTGGTGCAAGAATATAAAACAGCAAAAAAGAGAAAAAAAACAAATTTTGAAAAAGATTTATCCAATGTAAAAGCCTTATCTTGTGTAAAATTTTAAAATAAACTTTTAACAGTAAAGAGGCAATTACTTTTTGTTGCAAAAAATAAGAAAGAGCAGCTAGTATCAAAAATTAAGTTTTAAATGGTAGGAAGCAAAAGATGGAAAAACTTAGTGGTGAAAAATTTAAAGAGCTTAAAAATTCAAGCTACTTGATTGATACAAGACGTCCGGAAATTTTTGCAAGCTGCCATATTAAGGGCTCTATCAATATTCCAGGTGGCGGAAATTTTTGCGGGTGGGCCTCTATGGTCGTTCCGCACAACCAGCCGCTTATTTTATTGGTGGAAGAAGAAGAGCATGTATTAGAAACAATCGAGCAGCTTCGCTTGATAGGATTAAAAAATATTTTAGGATTTACTGTTTGGAACCGCTCTTTAAATTTAGAAATGGATAATCTGGAACTGCTGCCTGTAAAAGAGGCACACAAGTTGGAAGATTTATTTATCATCGATGTGCGCACATTGTCAGAGTGGAATTTGGGGCATATCCAGTCAGCTCATCATAAAGAGCTCTCTAAATTCAGGGATTGGATGAAAGATCTGCCGGAAGATAAAAAAATAGCAACCATCTGCGGCAGCGGCTTTCGCTCTTCCATTGCAGCCTCTCTTTTGCAAAAAAACGGCCTTGAGGATGTGGCAAGTATTCAAGGGGGCATGCAAGCTTGGAAGCAAGCTAACTACCCGATCTCTTCCAATCACTAATTTTCATCATAACTGTATTTTTCTAAAAATGCTTTAACTTGAGAGGAATATTTTTTCTTTACACTTAAGTTTTCAATGTCGTTGAATTCGAGGTGGATATTTGGAGCCTGCTCCCTGAATAGGCCAATATCGTCCCTTGGAAGGCTTACTTTTCTGCTAAAATAAGTCTCTTCTGACTGGTTGACAAAATGGGCAATGTAAGCTGGTGCATGAAAATATTCTGTTTCCCATTTGTTAAAATAAGCTTTTTGAGGATCTGCTGTTTTGTTGTTGATCGTATACATTTTTTCAGGGTTTTTGAGGCGGTAATAGTGAGGATTGTTAATTCTTACAGCCTCTAGTGGGCGAACAAAAGTTTTGATATGATGGTTTAACAGCAGCTCTGAGCGTGTATAATTGTCTATGATCAGGCCTTTGGGCTCTTTTACATGGTAGTTTGAGCCAAAGAAAAGCCAATTGATCCCGATGGAATCGGCGTGGGAAAACGCATCTAGTAATTCTTGAACATGAGTAAAATCATTTAAAACTAAAAATTCGTCCGCATCCAAATAAAGCATCCAGGAAGCATTTAAATTTTTTGCTAAATCAACAGCGTGGGTCATGAGAGGGATCTTCACAGGATTGTCCCATTCGCATCTCTCAATAGTAACGCGTGCATCAAAATTTTCAAATTCTTCTACCAAAGGCTTATCTGATTTATGGTCAAAGATGTAGACAAAATCAAATCCTAGCAGTAAATGATGGGCAGCCCATTCTTTCATGTTTTTTTCGTTTCTTGCATTTGTAAATAAAATAATCGAATTTTGTTGTTTGATGTCTGCCATGCAAGTACTAAAAACAAATAAAAAGAAATTGATAATAGAAAATAATTTTTTCATAGGACTGTTTGTTTGTTTTTTTGGATGCCATGATAGCAGACAAACTTATTGTAAAAACAGTTTTTTTTTGCTACTATTTAGGCTTTATTGAAGGACGAGCATGAAAATAGCGGCAAAAGATTTACTGATAGGGGCTCACACATCGGCAGCAGGGGGCGTTTACAATGCGCTTTTGCAAGGGCAAAAGATTGGGGCGACGACTATCCAGCTTTTTACCAATAACCAACGGCAATGGACAGCAAGGCCTATTTCAGACGAGACTGTTTTGCGCTGGAAAGAGACGCTTAAAGAAACCGGTTTAAAAGAGATCATGAGCCATGACAGTTACCTGATCAACCTTGGCAGCCCAACTTCTGAAAATTTGCAAAAAAGCTTGAATGCCTTTCGCTTAGAAATTGAGCGCTGCTTGACACTTGGCGTGCATTATTTGAATTTCCATCCGGGAGCGGCACTAGATGGTGGAGAAGAGGCTTGTCTAGAGCGTATTGTAAGCAGTTTATTGTCATTTGAAGATCTTTTAGAAAGCGGAAAGCTTAGGCTTTTATTAGAGGCGACAGCTGGTCAGGGCTCTTCTTTGGGCTTTCGTTTTGAGCAGCTGCAATTTATTTTGGATCGGGTGAAAAAAAAGGTTCCAGTTGGCATATGCATTGATACCTGTCATATTTTTGCAGCCGGCTATGATATTCGCACAGAAGAGTCATTTGGAAAAGTGTTAGAAGAATTTGACCAGACAGTTGGGCTTTCCAATCTTTATGCTTTTCATGTGAATGATTCTTTAAAACCGCTTGGTTCCCGTGTAGACAGGCATGCCTCGCTTGGCAAAGGGCTGATTGGCATAGAGGCATTTAAATTTTTAATGAGAGATGCAAGGACAAGAAACATCCCCAAATATTTGGAGACTCCAAACCCCGATCTTTGGAAAGAAGAAATTCAGTTATTAAGAGAATTTGCAGAAAGGTAAAATATGCGTATTAAAATTAAGGACTTAAAACAAAACAATCCGGCATTTTCGTTGAAAGTGGGATCAGAAGTGACTGTAAAAGGGTGGGTTCGCACCGTTAGAAATCAGAAGACATTTTCATTTATCGAGATCAATGACGGCTCCACTTTGTCAAATTTCCAGGTGATTGCAGAACCTAATTTGCCGCATTACAATACTTTGGCAAATGATTTGTCAACAGGCGTTTCTGTTGCAATTACTGGTATTTTAACAGAGAGCCCCGGAAAAGGACAAGATCTGGAACTGCACGCTAAAAAAATTGAAATCATCGGGAAGTGCGACCCAGAACAGTATCCTTTGCAAAAAAAACGCCACTCCTTTGAGTTTTTAAGGACGATTGCGCATTTGCGTCCGCGTACAAACACGATTGGTGCTGTCAGCCGCTTAAGAAATACTTTAGCATTTGCTACCCATAAATTTTTTCAGGAGAGAGGTTTTCTCTATTTGAATTCTCCTATCATTACCTCTTCTGACTGTGAAGGAGCTGGCGAGATGTTTCGCGTCACTACATTAGACCTTGAAAACTTGCCAAAAACAGAAAATGGCAAAATAGATGATTCCAAAGACTTTTTTGGAAGACCCACTTATTTGACAGTCTCTGGTCAATTGGAAGGGGAAATTTTTGCTTCTGCACTATCTGATGTTTACACCTTTGGTCCGACGTTTAGGGCGGAAAACTCCAATACATCACGCCATCTGGCAGAATTTTGGATGATAGAACCGGAAATGGCCTTTGCAAACATCAACGACAATATGGACAATGCAGAAAGTTATTTGAAATATGTCTTGAAATATGCAATGGAGCATTGTCAAGAAGACATGCATTTTTTTGACAAGTTTACAAGTTCTGGTCTTTTAGAGCGCTTAAAATTGATTGTAGACACTCCGTTTGAAAGGGCGACC
>DAORNI010000003.1:11042-32981 GCA_035440845.1 Parachlamydiaceae bacterium
AAGACTGTTGCTGCCATGGACGTACTTGTGCCAAAAATTGGGGAGATCATTGGCGGAAGCCAGCGTGAAGAACGCTACGATTATTTGGAAAAGAGGATCAAAGACGCCAAATTAAATGTGGAAGATTACTGGTGGTATTTGGAGCTTAGGAAATATGGTTCTGTGCCGCATGCCGGCTATGGCGTTGGATTTGAGAGATTGGTACAGTTTGTATCTGGCATGGAAAACATCCGCGATGTCATTCCATTCCCAAGATTCCCCGGTAAAGCCGAATTTTAGGATATTTCTTATAAACGGACATTTTACATAGTGTGTAAAAAAGAACAAAGATAGGCATATCTTGCCGCTTGCGACCCTGCCTATCTTTGTTAAAAACTCACCTTATGCAACGAAGCTTCCATAGAACCTCTTTTTGCGTAAGATGAGTAAGTTACTCATCATTAATTTTATTTTTTCCATGTGAAGGAAGGGTAAGAAATGATCTCATGGACTTGACTCATGGTAGGTCTTCTGCCTTCATCGGGATGACACATGCTTTCAAGAAGCTTGGTGGCTAAGTGAGAACAATTTTTGAATAAAAGGTCTTCTGGAAAAGGGAGCGTAAAATCAGGATTTTTTGTATTACTCTCCTTTATATAAGGAAGTACATTTGTAAAAATATGCGTAATGGTTGTTCCTAACTGATAGATATCTCTTGCAAAATGGCTTTTTAATGGTAGCATATCGCCGGTTTTTCCAGGAGGTGAGTAGATTTTTGTGTGTACTCCAATAGGAAATTTTTGATTAATGTTGCTACCTTTATAAAGGCCTCCAAGATCGCAAATATAAAGCTCATGAAGTCCATCGTTATTTTTGTGAGCTAAAATATTTTCTGGTTTAATGTCACCATGAACAATGAATGTTTCATGCCACTTGGCAAGAGTGGCGATAATTCCGCTTAATGGCTTGCCAAAGTTTAAGATACGATTTTTTATCTTTTTTATACTGAATGCTGCGTAAAAAAGATCTCCCTGGTTACAGAAGGAGGTAAGGGTAAAAAAAGGGGCTGTATGATAAAAATAAGGGGTCAGGATATTTTCTTTAAGGCCTAACTTTTTCAACCCTTTATAACTAATGATCTCTTTTTCTATGTCTAAAGAGGCTTTTTTTGCTAATTGTTTGTCTTGCGTTGCTTCTTTTAACGCAAGAAAAACGCCGCAGCTGATGCAATCCACAAGAGAAACAACTCCAAAATGCCCTTTTGAAAGAGGATTTTTAATCGAGATGTCTACTAAAAGACAAGGATGTTCAGGAGTGCTGCACCCTAAAATTTTTTTTATGTTTAAATGATTTTCTTCTCTCATTTTAATCGGCACTTCAATAACAAAAGGGCTTATTCTTTTTTTGTTGAATTCTTGATGGAACAAACTGACGGCTTTCATTAAAAAATTTCTTTTAACAGTAAATTCTTTATCTTGTAATGATTTAAGTATATTGCTTTTAGATGATAGATCATAATTTTTTATAATAGTGCAATAACTTTCAATAATTTTGGGCAAAAGTGAAAAAAATAGTGTCTTTTTTTTAAAAAGTTTATTTAATGTATCATTTTTTTTGCATCGTAAAAGTTTTTCTTTAGAAATATGCAGGCGATCTGAACACTCCTCTAAAGAAGCATACACAGTCTCATTTTCTACTTGAATAGGAATTGCTTCTTTGATCGGTTTTTGACTTTTTTGGCAGGCAAAATCAAATTGAGAAGAGTTGCCAAAAATTGTAAAATGGACGCGCAAACACTCTTTTTTGCCTTTAACAGGGTAACCCTCTTTATTATAGGTGATGTCGGCAGTTCTTTGAACTATTGTAGGAATTAATACAAGATCTTCTAAATTTTGAGCAATAAACATTATTAAAACCAATATTAATAAATTAAATAATATCGATTTTAACATTTAACTTATTTAAATGGAAGCTCTTAATATTTTTAAGAGGAAATTTCCCATTTGAACGAGGGATTTGACACAGTTGAAAATACCTGTTCCATCGAGGGGCGCATGGCTGAATTTTGATGGCACATGCTTTCAAGCAGTTTCGTCACTTCTAAAGAACAGATCTTTAAAAGTTCCGTTTTGTCAAATGAAATAGAAAAATCTGGAAAATCATCAAATTTATTATTTTTCTGATAAGGAATTTTGTTTGTAAAAACAAAGGTAATTGTCATTCCAAGTTGAAAAATATCGCGTTTCATGTGCTTTTCCGGCGACAATTTTACTCCAGAATAGGTGGGGGAATAACATGGGGTATAAGTATCAACAAAAAATGATTTATTGCTTTTTGCTTGATGAGTTTCTGCAAGGTCTCCGATGTAAAACACTAAGCCTCCATCTTTTTGCTGATCAACCAGGATATTCTCAGGCTTGATATCGCGGTGCACAATGTGGTTTTTATGCCAAATTGCCAAAGTTTTAATCAAGCTGGTAAAGGGTTTTATAAAAAGCCCGACGCGCTTTTTGCCGTCTTCTATATTTGCTGTGAATTCAGCAAGATCCCTCTTGTTGCAATAAGGACTAAAAACAGTTACTTTTTTGGATGGCTTATCTTTAATAAAATAAGGGAATATAACATTTTCTGTAAGTTTTAAATCTTTCAAAAGCTCTCTATTGACAATTTCTTTTTTTACGTCTCTATAACTAAGATAGTTTTTTTTAGATTGTTTTATAGCAAAAAAGCATCTATGGCTAATGCAGGTAACGCGCGATACAGTGGAAAAATTTCCTTCTATTGGGTCTTGAGGGGAGCTTACATCGACTAAAAAACAAGGATGTTCAAGGGATTGAAAAGCTAGAATTTTAGAGATTTCAGTGGAGTGTTTTTTTCTGGTTTTTGGAGAAAGATGGATAGAAAAAGGCACTGTGGAATTTTTGCTTAAATATAAATGAAATAGATGAACAATTTTCATTAAGGCGCTTTTTTGAACAAAAATTTGTTTTTCATTGTTTGGAATAGGAACAGAGTATTCGTCTTTGTAATTTTTTATGATCGAAGCATAAGTATTGACAATTTGATCCAGCACTGCAAATTGATCTATTTTTCTTTCAAATAATTCTCCTAAAGTATTGTTTTTACTATGTTCTAGGATTTTCGCTTTAGAAATATGCAAACGATCCGAACAGTCGGAGACTAAAAAGTGTACTCTTTCACCATTGATTTCAAAAGGAACAGTTCCATTCAGATCCTCAGAGCTTTCTTTTTTGCAGATAAAATCAAACTGGTCAGAATTTCCAAAAATACAAAAATGAATACGTAAATCTAAAGATCCCTCATCAACAAAAGTCCCTTCTTTGTTATAAGTCATTTTGGCTGGCCCTTCAACCAGTTTTATTTCTTTGCAAAAAACAAGAGGAACCATAAATTCACCTTAAGCTGTAATGTGTAAAATATGCTTTATAAAATTTTCTTTTTCTTTAAATATTGTTAAATGTTTTTCTGTTTCTTGAAAAATCATTTCTTCTGCCTTTTGGATAGTCTCTTCCCTATTTTTTGTCCGGCAGTTTAAAAGTGCACTGATCTCGTCCATATTGAATAAAGTAATATTGGGGTGATGGCCAATTGAGGGATCGATATTACGCGGCACTGACAAGTCAATCATTAATTTATTATCTGTTATAGATTTAAATAAAAAAGAATTTTCAATTAAATAGTTTGGCGCTTTAGTGCCGCAAATGATCCAACTATAATCTTTCCAGTTGCAAAGCTCTTCCCATGGCAAAAAATCTGTCTGCCATTTTCTTGCCATTTTTTTCCCAGTCTCTTCTGTGCGGTTAGAAAGAGTCATCTGACAAAAGTTTTTTAATTTAAAATAGCGCAGCACTTTGCAGTTGATCTCAGAGGCTCCAATAAATAAGATCTTTTCATTTTGCGGCTTTGCAAATTGAGTTTTTCCTAATTTGAAAAGGGCATGTTCCAAAGAGGGCATTCCTCTTTCAAGGGATGACTTGAAGCGGATTTTTTTGCCGGTCTTTAAAGCTTTTTGAAAAAGAAAATGGAGCTCTTTTGGAAGGTTTTGGCTTATTTGAGAGCTCTCATAAGCGTCTTTGACTTGGCCTTGAATTTCTGTTTCGGCAAGGATGGCACTGTCTAGGCCGGCAGTGACCCTTGCAAGATGTAAAAAGCAGTCAAAGCCAAAGTAGGAGTAGAGTTTTTGGTCGAATTCTTCTTTAATTTCATGCCTTAAAATGCTTAAAATATAGGTATGCGTCTCTGCAAGGTCTTCAGAGTGAAAATAGATTTCTGTTCGGTTGCAAGTAGAGAGCAAGACAAGAAAGTGTTTGCTGTGGATGGAGCTGCAGGGGCTGAATTTCCTTTTTGCTGTATGGATAAGTGCTTCCCTTAGCTTTAAACTGGCCAATTTGTGGTTGATTCCAAGGACTCCAACAAGCATTATAACCCAATTTGAAATGTATAAAAATAGGGTTATAGATAAAAACGATAATTTTTTCAAAAGAAAATGATGACAAACTTTTAAGTTTGTAGAAACTTTTCGATCTCTTTTTGATTAAGCCAGCTTGTATTGGTGTTGGAGGCATAAGAGAAATCGCAAGGAAGTTTTTTGCCTTTGCGGTTTTTTAAGAATTTGGTGAGTAGTTTCTGGTTGTGCGTGTAAATTTCTGGCACGATGATGTAGTGGTTGTCATATTCCAAGGTATGTCTTGCATCTTCTTGGCCGATCATGAGCTCATGGAGTTTTTCGCCCTCTCTTATGCCTGTGATCTCTAGTTTAATTCCTTTTTTCATCGCTTTTGCAACATCGCTGATACGCACGCTTGAAATTTTTGGAACAAATATTTCGCCGCCCCGGGCATTTTCGAGGCATTGGATGACAAAGCTGACAGCTTCTTCCAGCGTAATCCAAAACCTTGTCATGCGCTCATCCGTCACCGGAAGACTTGTGGCTCCATTTAATAAGAGCTTTCTCCAAAAAGGGATGACGCTGCCACGGCTTGCAGCCACATTGCCATAGCGGACAACAGAAAAGCACGGCTTTTCGCTAGCTCCCACATAGGAGTTGCCGGCCACAAAGAGCTTGTCAGAACAAAGTTTTGTTGCCCCATACAGGTTGATCGGGTTTGCCGCCTTGTCGGTCGATAAGGCAATCACTTTTTCAACGCCACAATCAATGGCGGCATCAATGAGATTCATGGCTCCCAGCACATTTGTTTTAATGAATTCAGCCGGGTTGTACTCTGCTGCTGGCACTTGCTTTAAAGCAGCTGCATGTATAATAAAATCAACTTGTGAAAAAGCGCGCTGAAGCCGGTTTTTATCCCGGACATCGCCCAAGAAGTAACGGATTTTTGAGCTTTTAAAAATAGGGTCAATTTCTAGCATTTCATGCTGTTTCCATTCATCCCGGCTAAAAATGATAACTTTAGAGCAAATATCTTCTTTTAAAAGGCGTTTTGCCAGCGCATTGCCAAAGCTGCCAGTCCCGCCGGTGATTAAAACAGATTTATTTTTAAATAAAGAAGAGCTTTTCATCTCTTTTTGCCTTGAAATAAGTTAAACTGGATCAGGAAATCTAAATGCGTTATTGTACCTTATATATATGATTTTAGGTTTATATGGCAAAACAATACGATGAAAGTACGGTTAAAACGTTAGATGCTTTAGCCCATATTCGTTTAAGATCCGGCATGTACATTGGCAGATTGGGAGATGGCTCTCATCCAGACGATGGCATTTACATCATGTTAAAAGAAGTTTTAGACAATAGCGTCGACGAATTCATCATGAAGCATGGTAAGAAAATTGTGATCGAATTTCATTCAGACGATCAAAAAATTTCGATTAGAGATTATGGCTGGGGAATTCCGCTTGGAAAAATGGTGGAATGCGTCAGTCAAATCAATACGGGAGCCAAATACAACGATGACGTCTTCCAATTCTCTGTGGGTTTAAATGGCGTTGGAACAAAAGCTGTGAATGCACTATCTTCTCATTTTCTTGTAAAAAGTCAGCGAGATGGCGAATATGTGGAAGCTATTTTTTCTCAAGGTAAGCTGCTTAAAAAAAATCAGGGAAAAACAAAAGAAGCAGACGGTACTTATGTCGAATTTGTTCCAGACAAAGAAATTTTTAAAAAATATGCATTTCAAAAAGAATATATACTTAAAAGGCTTTGGCATTACGCTTATTTGAATACGGGTCTGCAGCTGGATTTTAATGGAGAGGCCATCGAATCTAAAAATGGCCTTTTAGACCTTTTAAATGCAGAAGTGATAGATGACAGGCTTTATGAGCCTCTGCATTACCGCGGAAAATTTTTAGAATTTGCTTTTTTGCATACTCAAAGTTATGGTGAGAGCTATTTTTCTTTTGTCAATGGCCAATACACGTCAGATGGGGGCACACACCTTTCTGCTTTTAGAGAAGGTCTTTTAAAAGGCGTTAATGAATTTTCTAAAAAGAATTTTCAGGGTGTTGATGTTAGAGAGGGGATTGTTGGTACTGTATTGGTAAGGGTCAAAGACCCGGTTTTTGAATCGCAGACAAAAAACAAGCTTGGCAACACTGATATTCGCACAGGTATTGTTCAGGAAGTAAAAGATGCAGTCAGTGACCTTCTTTATAAAAATCCCTCTTCTGCAAATGCTTTGATCGAGCGGATTGCCTTTAACGAGAAATTAAGGAAAGAGCTTGCAGCTGTAAAAAAAGAAGCAAAAGAAAAGCAGAAAAAAATTTCATTTAAAATCCCAAAATTACGCGACTGCAAATACCACTATCAGGACGACTCTGGAAAAGGCGAGCAGACAATGATCTTTTTAACAGAGGGTGATTCTGCAAGCGCCTCTATTGTTGCCTCCAGAGACCCTTTGACCCAAGCTGTCTTTTCTTTAAAAGGAAAGCCTCTGAATGTCTATGGGATGAAGCTGGATCAGCTCTATAAAAATGAAGAGATGTTTAATGTAATGAGTGCTTTAAACATCGAAGATGACATTCAAAATTTAAGGTACCATAAAGTAGTGCTGGCAACAGATGCAGATGTGGACGGCATGCATATCCGCAATTTACTGATCACCTTTTTCTTAACTTATTTTGAAGGACTTGTGCTAAATGGGCACCTCTATGTGCTAGAAACTCCTATTTTCAAAGTAAGGAACAAAGAAAAGACATTTTATTGCTACAGCGAAGAAGAGCGCGACCAGGCAATGGAAAAACTTAAAAAGGGAATTGAAGTTACTAGATTTAAAGGGCTTGGAGAAATTTCACCCAAAGAATTTGGCCAGTTTATTGGAAAAGAAATCAAACTGATCCCAGTTACTGTCAATATGTTTTCAGATATTAAATCGACCCTGGAATTTTATATGGGCAAAAATACGCCGGAGCGAAAAGCGTTCATCATGCAGAATTTGATCAATGAAGAAGAAAAAGAGCTGCAAGCGATTGCAAAACTGCCAAGTGAGGAGATCCTTCATGGATGATGTCAAAGCTTTAATGAAGGAGAATTATCTAAAATATGCCTCCTATGTAATTTTAGACAGGGCGATCCCCAATATTGTAGACGGCTTAAAGCCTGTTCAAAGGCGCCTTTTGCACACGCTTTATAACATGCATGATGGAAAGCTGCATAAAGTGGCAAACGTAGCCGGGCAAACAATGGCCTACCACCCGCATGGTGATGCCGCCATCATTGAAGCGCTTGTCAATATGTCCAATAAAGGTTATCTGCTTGACCAGCAAGGAAATTTTGGAAACATTTTTACAGGTGATCCGGCAGCTGCAGCCCGCTACATTGAGATAAGGCTTTCTCCTTTGGCAAAAGAGACGCTATTTAACCCGCACCTGACTAATTTTATCCCTTCTTATGATGGCAGGAACCAGGAGCCTATTTGCTTGCCATCGAAAATCCCGGTTCTTTTAATGCAGGGAGTAGATGGTATTGCAGTGGGGATGGCAACGCACATTTTGCCTCACAACTTTACTGAATTGTTAGAAGCGCAAATTGCGATCTTGGAAGGGGAGTTCTTTACTGTATTGCCAGACTTTTTAACAGGAGGCATTTTAGATGCATCTGATTATGATAAAGGGAAAGGCAAAGTCAAGCTGCGAGCCAAAGTAGAAGTGCGCGATGCTAAAACATTGGTCATTACAGAAATTTGCTATGGAACCACAACAGAGTCGCTGATCCGCTCTATTGATGAGGCGGCCAAGCGCGGCAAGATTAAAATTGACTCCATCAACGATTACACATCCGAAAAAGTGGAAATTGAGATCAAATTGCCAAGAGGCACCTATGCACAAGAATTGATCGATGCACTTTATGTCTATACGGAATGTGAAGTGTCGCTTAGTTCCCAGATCATTGTCATCAAGGACAATCTGCCCTGGGAGCCAAACATCGATGAGATTTTGCATTTCCAGGTAGAGCAACTGCAAGGCTATTTGAAGCAAGAGCTTTTAATTGAAGAAAAAAGGCTGCTTGAAAAAATATTTGATAAAACACTTGAGCGGATTTTTATTGAGAACAGACTTTATAAAAAAATTGAGACAATCAGCTCTTACGATAAGATCCATCATACGGTGGAAGAGAGTTTAAAGCCCTTTCATGCCGATTTAATACGAGTTCCAACTTATGATGACCGCGAAAAGCTTTTGAACATCCCGATACGCCGCATTTCCCGTTTTGACCTGGACAAAAACCAGGAAGAGATCGCGGGTTTTGAGAGTGAAGTGAAAAATGTGCAAAAAGATTTGAAACAGATCAAGAAATATACAATTCATTATTTGAAAGATTTAGTGAAAAAATATGGCAAGGACTATCCGCGAAAGACTGTGATCAAGACAATTGAACAAGTGGATATGCGGGCAGTCAAAACCAAAAATGTAAAAATCGGTTTTGATCCGGACTCTGGTTTTATTGGGACAAAAGTTGCAAGTGAAGTGAATTTTGAATGCACCAATTTTGATAAGCTTTTAATTGTGCATAAAGATGGCTCTTATCAAGTGATGAACATCCCCGAAAAGCAGTATGTGTTAAAAAAAGGGACAAAAGCTGCTTTTGTAGGGGTTGCAGACAAGAAAACTGTTTTTAGCGTTGTCTACCGCGATCCAAAAACGCATCTTTGCTATGGAAAGCGTTTTATCATCACACAGTTTATTTTAGATAAAGAGTACCGTTTTATTGAAGAGGGGATGGACTTGCAGTGCATTTCTACAGAGCCAGAGCTTAAAGTGGAGTTGCAATTTATTCCAAAAATGAAGCAGAAGCTTGCAAAGCTTGAGTGTAACCTTACAGAGGTGATGGTGAAAGGAGTGGGGGCAAAAGGCATTCGCCTTGCAAACCGCGAAGTAAAAAAAGTGGTTCTCATTAAAAAATGATGGAAGCGGAAAGGAAAAAAGCTAAAGCCTATCTTTATAAAAAACTCGCGCAAAAAAATTATTGCAGCCTAGAGCTTAAAAAAAAGATGCAAGATGAGCTCTTTTCAAAAGATCTGATAGAAGAGCTGATCAAAGAATGTGAAGGTCTTGGCTACATCAATGATGAGGAATGGCTAAACTCCTTTATCCGGGGTGCAAAAGCTAAAAGCCAAGGGCCTCTCTTCATCATACAAAAGCTTATAGCAAAAGGCTTTTGTAAAGAAATGATTAAGAGAGCTTTGGGTAGAGAAGATTCCAAAGAAGAAAGAAAAGCACGCATTGTACGGCTTTTGGCAACGCGGTATAAAAGCCGTGAATTAAAAGACTTCAAAGAACGGCAAAAAGTGGTAGCCTCTCTTGTAAGAAAGGGCTTTTCTTACGAGGAAGTGCTAGAAGAGATAACCTTGAAAATAAAAGCTTAAATGTGGTATTATGAGTACAAGAGGATGTAATTAAGAGGGCTGTTTATGGAGAATGTCCCGAATCCAGTTACGCAAGCTCCAACTGCAGCTGCTGCAGCTGCGGCACCAGTAAGTGCTGCAAAAGCAGAAGCGGCGATGTCGATGCATGCATCAGCAGAAGCGACAGGTTCTACAAAATTTTCTTCTTTAGATGATTTAAAAAGAAAAGCTCCAAAAGTTTACCATCAAATGATGGTGGGCGTTGCAACCTCAATTATTGCCGATATGCGCGATCACCAAGAGAGATTAAAGAAATTAAGGGAACAAGGAAGACAGAATGCCTAAAAAAATAGCGTTTTCAAGCGAATTTGATTCGCGGCTATTTTTTGGATTTTTAGCTGATCCCTCTTTTCAAAAAAAGATAGATCCTCAATTAAAAACATTGTTTGTTCAGACAGATGACTCCTATTTACAGGAGTTTTTTTTTGAAAGCTGCTTATTTTTTGGCAAATTCATGGATAAAAGTTGTAATTTGCAACAAATAAGAGAGGCTTCTTTAAATATTTTGACTCTTTTGCAAAAGTTGGTCCCAGATCATCCTTATGACATATCAGAATTTGTGCTGATTGCTACAAGAGTTTAAATTTATGACCGAAGAAATCGAATCCATCATCATTGAAAAAGAGGAAGAAGGCTGCCGTCTAGACAAGGTTTTGGCTGCCCGCTTTTTCGACATCAAATCAAGAAGTTATTTTCAGAAGCTAATAGAAGATGGTCTTGTCTTGCTAAATGAGGCTCCTGCTAAAAAGCGGACGCAGCCAAAAGCTGGAGATCTGGTAGAAATTCAGTTTGTCTTGCCAGATGAGATAGATTTAGAACCAGAAAATATCCCCCTGGAGATCATCTTTGAAGATGAGTATTTGCTGATCGTGAACAAGAAAGCTGGCATGGTGGTTCATCCAGCGCCTGGCAATTGGACGCATACTTTTGTAAATGCTCTTTTGTATCACTGCAAAAATTTGCCCAATCCAGACAGTTTAAGGCCAGGCATTGTGCATCGCCTCGATAAAGATACAACAGGCCTTTTAATCGCTGCCAAAACACCCCTTGCACATGAGAGATTGGTCTCTATGTTTGCAGGAAAAGAAATCCATAAAGAATATTTGGCCATTTGCGTTGGAAATCCCGGCAACCAAGAAGTCAAGACAAAAATAGGACGCCACCCTGTAAATCGCAAGCTGATGGCAGTTCTTGAAGAAGGTGGAAAAGAGGCCCACAGTATTTTAAAAACGGTGGCTCATCATGGAAATTACAGCCTTGTGAATATCGACCTTAAAACAGGGCGCACACATCAGATTAGAGTCCATTTAAAACATGTCAATGCGCCTATTTTGGGCTGTCCTTTATATGGGAGTCAAGAAGCAAACAAGAAGCATAAAATTGCAAGACAGATGCTGCATGCTTATTTTTTAAGCTTCATCCACCCTATTACAAGAGTTCCTTTGGAATTTAAATTGCCGCTGCCAGAAGATATGCGAGTTTTTCTCACCAACCACTTTATGAAAATAAATATTTAAGTGGATTAATAAACAGAGCTTCGTTATCCTTTTGTATTAAGAGAATCAGATAGGTTCTTAGTAAAAGAGTTTTACAAATCATTCTCATTTTGAAAGAGGATCGAACTATGAAAGAATTTGTTGCTTACATCGTCAAAAACCTTGTCGACCACCCAGACCAAGTAAAAATTAATGAAATTGGCGGTACACAGACATTGATTATCGAATTGTCTGTTGAAAAGTCAGATATCGGTAAAATTATTGGGAAAAAAGGAAAAACGATCAACGCTATTCGGACTTTATTGATGTCAGTTGCAAGTCGTAATGGAATTCGTGTTAATCTTGAAATTCTAGAAGATGGCGTGCCAAGACGCGATACAGAAGCTTAAAAAATTAAGCCAGTTTAATTTGAATCTTTAAAAGGTGCTTTTAGCGCCTTTTTTTATAAAATGAAAAAGTACGTGAATGAGATCTTTATGTACTCATCTTATGCAAAAAGTGGTTCTATGGAAGCGAAGTGAACCCTGTCTTATAGAACAGAAACGTTAGAGGTCTTAGGGAGTTCATAGTCAAAGCTATAGACGACGAAAGATCTGCTCTAGAAAATAGGATGCAACAAGCTTACATAAATCACCTTTGCGTAAGGTGAGTTATGTAGCTTGGTCAATAATAAGTGGATTAAGCTGATCTAATTGATTTATTATTTCTGGTATAATAGGCAATGCTGTCACCATTAAAAATTTTCCAGAATCTATACTTAATTCTGTAAAAGTTTGCATTATCTGTGGCATTTGCTTTAGATATTCAACAACGGCTAGAGATGCTTTTGTGAAAACTTTTAAAGTTCGTTGATCTAGCTCTTCTAATTTAGGAAGTCCTTCTGTGATCTGTTGATTTATGAGTTCAGGCGATTTTTTTGTATTTATTAAAATAGTAATAGCCGCTTGTAATACTTTAATAGCTATTTCATTCACTTTTTTAGTGAAAATTTCATTAAAAAGAACAGAATCTACTACCTGAGGTATTGCATTATTTAGTGCGTCCATTAAAACTCCTTAATTTAATAGTTAAATAACTCACCTTACGCAAAGTTGATTTATGTAAGCTCGTTGCACCCTATCTTTTAGAGCGGATCTTTCGTCGCCCATAGCTTTGACTATGAACTTCTTAAGACCGTTAACGCTTCTGTTTTATAAGACAGAATTCACTTGGTTTCCATAGAACCACTTTTTGCGTAAGATGAGTTAAATAATAAACTTTTTAATTGATATTTTATCAATTTTCATTTTAAAAAGTCCAGCAAAATTCACAAAGTAGATCCTGTGAACTCTTCGATAGAATTTTTTTGTTAAAGTTTGTGAGTTAGAATAATTCGGACCGAGCAGGATTCGAACCTGCGACCACCCGCTTAGAAGGCGGGTGCTCTATCCACTGAGCTATCAGTCCTTGAAGATAGGAAGACGAGAGTCTATCAATTTTTGCTCTTAAAACACAAGTAAAATAATCTATATGCAGAAATTCAAATCATTTTTCTAGCTAAATATTTCTCATAAAAAGTACAATAGCAATTGTTTAAAAATATTTAAGATGAAAATTTTAAAAAAAAGTTATGTGGGGCTTGGCGGAAATATTGGAGACTCTGTTTCCCTTTTAAAGCAGGCATTAAAAGAGATTTCTTTGTTGGAAGGAATTGAAGACTTAAAAGTCTCCTCCTTTTATCAGACAACGCCAGTAAGTGACTTGTCTCAAAACTCTTACATCAATGCAGTTTGCTCTTTTATGACCAGCTTGCCTGTTTTTGAGCTTTTAAAGAAGTTGCAGCAGATCGAAGAAAATCTTGGAAAAGTTAAAAAACCAAAAAATGAGCCGCGCCCGATTGATCTTGATCTCTTATTTTTTGGCGATAGCTGCATCAAAGAAAAAGAGCTGCAAATTCCGCATCCAAGATGGCATGAGAGGTTATTTGTTTTAGTTCCACTCTCTGAACTGACAGAAGAGGTCTCTTTTTTTGAAAAGGGAAAAATAACAAAAAAAAATATTAAATCCTTATTAAGGGAATTTGCTAATCTAAACAATGAAACGGTTTTAATGTTATGAAAAAAGTTTTGGTTAAAAATTTTTATATCGGAAAAGGCGAGCCTTTGGCAATCATGGCAGGCCCTTGTGTGATTGAGAGTGAAGAGCATTGTCTGTTTGCCGCAGAAGAGCTAAAGAAAATTTTTTCAAAATTTCCAAAGATCCATTTTATCTTCAAATCAAGCTACGATAAGGCCAACCGCTCTTCTGTCCACTCTTTTAGAGGCCCTGGGATTGACGAGGGGCTGCGCATTTTAGAGAAGGTGAAAAAAGAGCTGGACCTGCCGGTGGTCACAGACATTCACCTTCCAGAAGAGGCAGCTAAAGTTTCTTCTGTGTGTGATATTTTGCAGATTCCAGCTTTTCTTTGCCGTCAAACAGACCTTCTTGTGGCAGCTGCAAAAACAGGCGCTGTTATCAGCGTTAAAAAGGGACAGTTTTTAGCGCCTTGGGATATGGCAAATGTGGTAGAAAAAATTAAAGAGTGTGGCAACGACCAAATTATTTTAGTGGATCGTGGCACAACCTTTGGCTATAACAATTTAGTAAGCGACATGCGCGCTATTCCCATTATGCAAGGGTTTGGGACTCCTGTTTGCTTTGATGCCACACACTCTGTGCAACTTCCAGGAGGCAACGGGACAAGCTCTGGAGGTCAAAGAGAATTTATTCCCTATTTGGCAAAAGCGGCAGTTGCTGTTGGCGTCAATGCACTTTTTATGGAGATGCACGACAATCCAGAAAAGGCAAAAAGCGATGCGGCTTCTGTCCTTAATTTTAAAGAAGTGCCCAAATTATTAAATGATCTAGAACAAATTTATTCTGTTGTCAATGGTTGAAGAACATTTAAGTTTAAAGCTTGCAAAAAAAATAACAGGAACCCCGCTTGTTTTGGGCTTTGTTTTGCTGCCTCTTTTGCTTTTGGGGCTTTTTTGGCTAATTGCTGCCACCGGTGTAAAAACAACTGCCAAGTATCATCAATTGATGGCATCTACAGGCGCTGAAAAAGAAACACAAAAAGAGCCCTATCAAATTAATCAAGAGCGGCAATTTGTGCAAAAAGATATGGCTTTTTTTAAAAAAGGCCAAAAGATGTATTTTAGGCTTGTGGCAGATAGCTCAAAATTTATTTTGGATCATCAAGGCTTAAATACAGAAATGGCAGAGCATATGAAAAATGTCACGTGCTACATGCAAGAAGAGCTTTATTATCTTCTTCCAGATGGACGAGAGGTTTTAGCTTTAGAAGATGAAACTTTTAGTTTAAAAGAAAATGGCGAGAAAATTTTAGACGTCAAAGAGTTAAAGCCGATGCAGCTGATGCATAAAATGGAAGCCAAAGAGGGGATTTATTACTATAAATCAGATTTTTTTATTGCTAAAAATGTTAAATTAGAACGTTTTTTGATAGAAGGTCATGAGCTTTTAAAATCCAGTGCAGATGCAAAAAAAATTATGGATGGTGTTGCAGAATCTGCTGAATTTTGCCTTAAAGAAAAAAACTTAGACTTTAAAGCCAATCAGTTAAAAGCCAAATTTTACGAATTATGAACTATTGTGGTCATTAAAAGACGATGCAGATTTTAAAAAAGATAAAATATATTTTTATATTGATAGCAGCTTTTGGCTTTGCAGAAGAAGATGCTTTGATGATCGACTCTTGCAGCGCTCATTATGATGGGAGCCTTGTGATTTTAAGCGGCTCTGTAAAAGTAGAGCAGAAGCTTGGAAAAATATATGCCGGCCACATGATCCTGACTCCTGAAAACGGTCGGTCAAAAATGCGATTTTCCCATCTGAACATGCAAGATGATGTGAAAATTGAATTGAAAGATGGCGGCCAGCTTCTTTGCGCAAAAGCAGACCTTGATTATTTGACAGGGATTGGCAGCTTTAGTGGAAATGCTTCTCAAGAATATGTCATTTACACAGAAAATTGCACCGGAAAAGAGGATAAGAAATTTCCTGTTCTAGTGAAGAGTCGCAAAATGAACATAGAGCTTGTCAGGCAAGAAAAAAACTCTTTTTCTCAACAGGTGTCTAAGATCAAAGCGCAGCAAAATGTGACCATAAACTATAACCACGATTTTATTGCAACGTCAGAGCAGGCAGACTATCAGCGATTGGAAAGTGAAGAAGAGGGGGAAATGCCAGGACATATCCGTTTATTTTCTCAAAACCTTGAATCTCTTTGTCAGATTACAAATAAAAACGGAGACCTCGTCCGCTCTCATGTCATTGATTTAGACACAGCAAAACAGAATTTGCAATTTAGCGCCCCTTCTGGATTTCTCTCGATTGATTCTAAAGAAAACAGAAAAGAAAAAATACATTTTGAAAGCGATTCTTTAAATTGGGACAACAAACAAAATGTTTTGACATTCAGTGGAAATGTCGCCATTCGTCAAAAGGACTATGGGGATTTGCAGGGTAGCCAGCAAGTGAAACTTCATTATACAGAAGATGCAAAGAAGAAAAAAATCAAGCAGATTGAAAGCCTTGGCGAAACCATTTTAGCCCATATTGATGAAGATAAAAAATTGGTGCATACGCTCACTGCCTATGGGAAAGTTTTAGTTGACCACGTGCACCTTAAAACCATCATTGAGAGTCCAAGAGATGAAAAGGGCGACGTGATAGAAGGGATGCAAATTTACTTTAATGATATTTTAGGCGAAATTTATGCAGATAGTGCTGTTTTAGATTATCAGGAAAAAGAGGGCACTGTCAGCATAGAAAAACTTTTGCTAGAGGGCAATGTGCGCATTTTAAACCGATCTTCTGTCAATCCTGAAGAGTCAGAAGCATTTTTACAATATGCCCTGGCTGATTTTGTAGAGTTTTTTCCCTCTTCGCAAGAGATGCTGATGAGCGCAGATAAAACCGTAAGTTTAAATCAAAGAGTGCTTTTTTATGATAAAGCAAATTCTTTGCAAGTGAGTGCCCCAGCAGTTAAAGTAAGGCGCGATGCAATCACAAAAAGAGAGTCGATTCAAGGGATAGGCGATGTGCGCTTTAGTTTAGATGGACAAGAGCTTGAAAAGTTAAGATCTCATTTTTCTTTAGAACCGGTAAAGGGGGTATAAATGCAACCGCGTCTGCAAGTGATAGATCTTGTAAAAAGTTATAGCGGCCGCAAAGTTGTAAATGGTCTTAGTTTTGAAGTAGCTTCAGGAGAAATTGTAGGGCTTCTTGGACCAAATGGAGCTGGCAAGACAACAGCTTTTTATATGACGATCGGCCTGATCAAACCAGATTTTGGACAAGTGATTTTCCAGGGCAAAGATGTCACTAAAGACCCCATCCATCAGCGCGCACGCATGGGAATGGGCTATTTGGCGCAAGAGCCCTCTGTTTTTCGCTACTTGACAGTAGAAGAAAATGTGATGAGCATTTTAGAGTGCTTGCCTTTAAGCCGTGCAGAGAGAAAAATACGCTTAGAGCGGCTCTTAGGAGAACTCCATTTGGAAAAGCTTGCAAAAAAGAAAGCGATAGCTTTATCTGGTGGAGAAAGAAGGCGTCTTGAAATTACAAGGGCATTAGTGACAGACCCCACCTTTTTGCTTTTGGACGAGCCTTTTGCCAACATTGACCCAATCTCTGTCCATGAAGTCAAACAAATGGTGATGATGCTTTCTAAAAAAGGCATTAGCGTTTTAATTACAGACCATAATGCAAGAGAAATTTTTTCTTTTGTCGATCGCAGCTACATTGTCCAAGAAGGCAAAGTAATGATGAGTGGCCATGTAGATGAGCTTGTCCATAATGAAGAGGCCAAGCGCACCTACCTTGGCCTTGACTTTAGGCTTTAATAGACCTTTTTCGAAATTCCATTTGATTGCTAAAATTAGCTATTTTTTCAATCAAAGCGAATTTCGAAAGAAGTCTAATGCAGGTCTTGAGGTTTGAAGAAGAAATCGATCTCGATTTTGGCATTTTCCAAACTGTCAGAGCCATGCACTGCATTTTTCCCAAGTGATTCTGCAAAGTCTTTGCGGATGGTGCCAGGAAGCGCTTTTGCAGGGTCTGTAGCTCCCATTAATTCGCGGTTTTTTCCTACGGCATGCTCCCCATCTAAAACCATTACCACAACAGGACCAGAGCTCATAAAATCGACCAATTCTGCATAAAAAGGACGTCCTTTGTGAACGGCATAAAAATCACCTGCTTGGGCTTTGTCAAGATGCACCATTTTTAAGGCAACTACTTTTAAATTATTTTTTTCAAACCGAGAGATGATATCCCCGATATGGCGATTTTTAACAGCATCTGGCTTAATAATAGAAAGTGTTTGTTCCGCATGCAAAGAAAAGCTTGCCATGCAAGCAAAAAAGCAAAAAAGAGATTTTTTTAGCATAAATTTTTCCTTTATATGTTAATAATTCACCTTATGCAAAAAATCTTTCTATGGAAGCTCGTTGCACCCTATCTTCTAGAGCAGATCTTTCGTCGTCCATAGCTTTGGCTATGAACTCCTCAAGACCGCTAACGCTTCTGTTCTATAAGACAGAGTTCACTTTGCTTCCACAGAACCATTTTTTGCATAAGATGAGTTAATAAAATTTTTAAAAATAGAGAGTCCATTTTCTGTTAATACCGATTCTGGATGAAACTGTACACCCTCTAGCGGATAATGACGATGACGAAGAGCCATGATCTCCCCATCTTCTGTTTCACCGGAAATGACAAGCTCTTCTGGAAGTGTTTTTTTGTCCACGATCAAAGAGTGGTAGCGCGTGGCATTAAAAGGCTCTGGCATATTTTTAAAAATTGTTTTTTTGTCGTGATAAATTTTACTCCGTTTGCCGTGGACTGGTTTTTTTGCGCGCACAATATTTCCGCCAAAAAGTTCTCCAATGCACTGATGCCCAAGGCAAATCCCTAAAATAGGAATTTTGCCCAAAAATTGCAAGATCAGTTTTTTTGAAATGCCGGAATTAGCTGGAGAACCAGGACCTGGACCTATGACTAAATGGGTGGGGTTCAATTCTATGGGGCTTTGGTTATTTTGAATGACATGCACAACACTTCCAGTCATTTGGAAGTATTGTGCGATGTTATAAGTGAAAGAGTCGTAATTATCGACTAAGAGAATCATGATTACTTTTTTGAATTATCTTGTACGCGGGCATACTTCTTCTGGCTTAAAGAAAAATTTGATCTCTTCTTTTGCCGTTTCTTTTGCATCAGAGCCGTGGACGGCATTTTCATCAATACTTGTTGCAATATCGGCGCGGATGGTGCCAGGAGCTGCTTTTTTAGGATCTGTTGCGCCCATGATCTCACGGTTTTTAGCAATAGCGTCTTGGCCTTCTAAAACCATCACAAGGACAGGACCGGTTGTCATAAAGGAAACTAGATCGTTAAAGAAAGGACGCTCTTTATGTACCGCATAAAAGCCTTCTGCCTGAGTTTTTGAAAGATGTTGCATTTTAGCGGCCACAACGCGAAGGCCTTTGTCTTCGAAGCGAGAGATGATATTACCAATTTTATTGATGCCAACAGCGTCTGGCTTGATGATAGATAATGTTTGTTCTGTCATAAATTTACTCCTTGATTTAATTGTGGTAAATCGTAGAGTTTAACCGAAAAAAAAAAAAAAGTCTCTTGTTTTCTATTTAAATTTTGCTATTATTTAGACTTTATTACCTAAAATTGAAGTGCATTTATGAAAATCCCCTTAAGTTGGTTAAAAGAATTTATTGATTTAAATGAGTCGCCTGCAGAAATTGCCAAAACATTGACGTTGGCTGGGCTTGAAGTGGATGCCATAGTGCCAGTTGGTGCTTCATTTTCAAACGTCGTTGTGGCAGAAGTACTGGAAGTAGAAAAGCATCCAAATGCCGATCAGCTTGTTGTTGCAAAGGTGAGTGATGGGGCTTCTGTTTACCAAGTTGTTTGTGGAGCACCAAATTGCCGCCCTCAAATGAAGACGGCTCTTGCACTTGTTGACGCCGTTTTAGAAGAAGAGGATGGAAAAAAGTTTAAAATCAAGCGGAGCAAACTGCGCGGTGTAGAATCTTTTGGAATGCTCTGCTCCTCTAGCGAATTAAAGCTTGGACAAGATGCTGATGGGATTATGGAATTTGAGCCTCATATTCTTGTTGGACAAGACCTGCAAGCCTTATATGCCGATACTGTCTTTGAAATTTCCCTTACCCCAAACTTAGGACACTGTTCAAGTGTTTTAGGGGTGGCAAGAGAGCTTGCCGCTGCTTATCATTTGCCTTTGAAATTACCCAAGATAGATCTTTATGAAGATGATTTTACTTCTATTGAAAAAGAGACATCCGTTTTGGTTGAAGAGCCGTTAAAGACGTTGCGCTACGCTTGCCGCTTAGTTAAGGATGTGACTGTGAGCGCTTCTCCTAAATGGCTTCAGGACAAGTTGGCGTTAGTTGGAATACGCTCCATCAACAATATTGTAGACATTACCAATTATGTTATGCTAGCTGTTGGTAATCCGCTTCACGCCTTTGATTTTGACACATTGGAAGATAAAAAAATTATTATAAAAGGAGCGGTAAAGGATGAGCCTTTTGTTACGCTTGATGAAGAAAACAAACTTTTGCAAGAAGATGACCTTGTCATTCAAGACAGTAAAAAAAGTTTGGCCATTGCTGGCGTCATGGGAGGCTTGAACAGTGCCATTTCTGAAAAAACAAAAAATGTTTTGATTGAAGCTGCCTGCTTTTTACCCTCTACTGTGAGGAAATCAAGTAAACGACTTGGGATCCAGACAGATTCATCCAAGCGTTTTGAGCGAGGCATCGACCCAAACAGCGTCCCTTATGCTTTAGATCTGACTGCTTCCTTGATGCAAAAACTAGCTACTGGAAAAGTGGTAAAAGGCGCAATTGACATCAAGCAGAAAGAATTTGCAAAAAAAACAGTGCGCTGTCGCTTGAGCCGCATCAACGACCTTTTAGGAACGCATCTTAGCGTAAGTGAGGTAGAGCCTATTTTTAAAAGGCTTGAAATGGATGCTAAAATAGATGGCAAGTCCTGTTTTACAGTAGAAGTGCCCACTTATCGCAATGACATTTCCGAAGAAATTGATTTAGTAGAAGAAGTGGCAAGGATTTATGGCTACAATAACATCCCTAAAGTAGCGCCTCGCTATAAGGGGTCGACTTTACCTCATTCGCCGATTTATCTTTTTGAAAAAGATGTCAGAACTTCTCTTTTGCAAGAAGGTTTGCAAGAATTTTTAACCTGCGATCTAATTGGCCCTGTGGCTTTAAATACGGTCGGAGGCTCTAACATGGAAAAAGAGGCTGTTGTGCAGGTCTTAAACCCGACCTCCATTGAGCAATCTGTTTTAAGGACATCGCTTTTGCCCGGAATATTGCAATCCATTAAATATAACATCGCTCATCAAAACCGTGATATTAGCTGTTTTGAAATTGGGCGCATCCATTTTAAAAATGGAGACAAATATTTGGAGCATTCCGTTGCAGCTATTGCCTTGACAGGAAAAAAAGATCCGCATTCCGTTGGAAAAGCAAATGAAAATGTCGATTTTTATGATTTAAAAGGCATTTTGGAGAATCTATTTGAAGAGTTTGGCATTCAAGATATTTCTTTTAAAGAGAGTCAGTTGAGAGTCTTTCATGATGCAAGGCAAGCCTCTATTTTTGCAGGAGAGCTAGAAATTGGCTCTATGGGAGAGATCCACCCTGCTGTCCAAAGAAAATTAGATGTGACCGAGCGAATTTTATTTGCTGAAATAAGTTTGCATGATTTATATCCTTTAAAGAAAACACAAACGAAGATGGCTCTTTTGCCTCTTTATCCAAATTCTGTAAGGGATTGGACGGTGACGTTAAATGAAAATATTACATACGCTCAAGTTTTAAAAGCGATTTATAATAAACCTTTTAAATTTTTAGAAAAAGTCTCTTTGATCGATATTTATAGAAGTGACAAATTAGGAAAAGGCTTAAAAAACATGACGCTTAGATTTACATACCGCGATCGTGATAAAACTATTTTACAAGAAGATGTGGATGCTGAGCATGGGCTGCTTACACAATTTATAGTTGATTAAATTAAGGAAAGTTAAAAATGAAACGATTAATGCTTATTGCTTTATGTCTGTCTTTAAATAGTTGCAACCACTCTAACCAGCATGGGGTTGTTGTGAATGAGACTTATATCCATCGTTATGGGGTTGCAGTGCCGCAAGAGGAGTGGCAAACACGCAGTCAATCATCTGGCCAAATTGTCACCACGCTAAAAAATGGGGTTATCGTTAGAAAGACGATGGTCTCTGGTATTTTAGATGGTGAGACGACTTATTCTTTTCCGCATAGTCAGATGATTGAGAAGTCTGAAATATACTCTCAGGGTGAACTGCAAAAAAGCATGCACTATTACCATTCAGGAAGACCTGCAAAAGAGCTTTGGATAAATGACGACTCTGTTGAGGTGACAAAATGGTATGAAAATGGCGCGCCGCAATCAAAAGAGCTGCTTGTAAATAATAGGTTGGTGAGTGGAGAGTATTT
>DAORNI010000003.1:32999-33846 GCA_035440845.1 Parachlamydiaceae bacterium
AACCAAAAAGAAGCTATAGTGGCAGATGGTTTTGGAACAAGAGTTCAGCGCGATGTCTACGGCCAGATCCTGTCTCGTGACACTATCGAAAATGGCGAGATGGTTTTGTCCACAAACTTTTATCCAAATGGGGCTCCAAAGGAGTTGACACCTTATCGAAATGGATTGATCCATGGAGAGCTTAAAACCTATCTTCCAGGTGGAGAGCCGGGAACGCTAGAAATTTGGGCAGACAACCAAAAAAATGGCTCGACGATTGTGTATGAAAATGGGGAAAAATTTGCGATTGTTCCCTATATTGCAGATATCAAGCAAGGCATTGAAAAGCGTTTTCGCAATGGCATGGAACTGATTGAAGAAATCTGTTGGTTCAATGACCAGCGTCATGGTCCTACTCATATTTATGTGGGTGATATCACAAGGACAGATTGGTATTATCAAGACAGACTCGTAACAGAAAAAACATTTGACCTCCTAAACCGTGGCAAACCTTTCTAAACAAGGGTTTTGATTTAAAATTTTAAACTACTATACTTCTTAAGTAGCTTAATATAAGGATTTTATTTTTTAACACGAAGGTACAAAGACACAAAGTTTTTTAAGATTTCAATAAATTGGATCAGTAGATATTATACCATTTCGGAAAAATACTATCATAAATTCGCATCATCTCTTTAGGGTGTGTCGTCAATTGCTAATATCAATTGATGACACGCCCTAAAGATCTGAAACGATTTCATAACATTATTTTTTCGAAATGGTATTATTTTTTAAATAACTCATCTTTGTGTCTTTGTACCTTCGTGTTAAAAAAAATTAAAACCATTATCTTAAGTTGTTTTAAAAT
>DAORNI010000003.1:33912-44519 GCA_035440845.1 Parachlamydiaceae bacterium
CCATGTTTTGCTTTTTTCTTTGTTAAAAAACAGCTAAATTCTTATGGTTGATTTTTTTAAATAAGGGTTTTTAGCATGACACTCTCTTCAGATTTCTTTTTTAATGATTGTATGCGCCCTCATATTCAGTTTTCGGGTGATACTTTATTAGAATTGATGCGCGTTTCTAAAACATGGCATCGAGAAATTTTAAAAAGGCAAAAATCTGCAGAAGAACATTTATTGACAAAACTTTTTGAGACCGTATTTTCTTGTGTTTTAAAAAATAATATAATTCTTAATGATTATTATTTTGATTTTATTGAAAAAAAGGAAACTCATCCAATTTTTCAGGTCAACGCAGCATTGACTTTGCCGCAAATAGATGAAAAAGTGCATTTGACGATGTTAAGTCTTGCAAAAGAAACTAATCTATTTATTTTGCAAATTTCTGAAAAAGACAAACAAAAAGAAATAAAAAACGAAATCTTTAAGGAATTAAATAAAAACAGAGTTCCTGATCATCTGATAGGTTATTTTAAATTTGCTTTAGATTTTCAAAAAGAGAAATATCAAAATTTCTCTTTTAAAAATGCAAATCAACAATATGACGTTAAAGCACAAGCGTTATTAAATTTTATTAGAAACCAATCTATTGCTGGCACTTGTTTTCATTGGAAAGTAAAAACATTAAAAAAATTCAAATATGATCAAATCACTAAACTTAGTTTTAAGCATGTTGCAGAAGAATTAAGAGACAAGGGATTTTATCATTCTGCTATTCATTTTGTAGCTTCCCGTCAATTTGCAGATGATCTTGGTTTGCCATTTATGGAATTGTTATGTAGAGATGCTACTCCTTTGCACTGCCTATCATTTATTCAAATAATCAAGGATCCTGTATTGAAAGGAGAATTGCTTTTGAAACTGATGGAAGACATTCAAGAATTAGATGTTTCTCTTATTAAGAATCCCGAATTTTTATTTGACATTGTCTCTGTTCTCCCTGACGAGACTTGCCAATTTAATATAACAGGGTTTAGCCATGTGGTATTTTTTCTATTAAAAATTAATTATCTAGAAGAGTGGCAGTTTAACCATTTACTAGAGAAGGTTTCTGGAAGCGCAGTTTTTTTTGAAAAACTTATTTTTAGATTAAGTAACGCTGGTTTATTTGAAGAGGCGCTTAAACTACTGGGAGATATAGAAACAAATACCCACACAAAAAAAAATTATTATTCAAAGGCAGTAAAAAGCATTGTGAATAAAGCAATAGAAAAAATGGATTATACAGTTGCTTTACAAGCAGCTCAGTATATTTTAGATAAGCGTATTCAAAGAGGTACCGTGGCAGATATTAAAGCAAAGCAAAGTGCTGCATGTCCCAATTAGCTTTGATCAAATCAGTAAAAGCACTGGCTGTTTCATCAAACAGGTATTCTTTGCACATGACAGGATGCTCATTTTGATCAAAAAGAACCACTCCATCAAATGGATCGTGCAGAGTTTTATAATACATGCGCTGCACCAGAAGAGAAAATCCATGAGAAGAAACAGCGTGGCATTTATAGCAGAGCCCTTCTTTAAAGAAATGCGTTTCTTGAAACAAGAGGCGGTCGTTATGGTCTCTTAAGTGGCAAATAACCGTATCTTCAGTCTCTTTAACAACTGTTTTTTCCCATGCATGATGGGTTTCATCTTTTAAGTGTCTGAAATTGATAAAATTAGAGTCATAAATGACACTATGGAAGCAATTTTGGCTATATTTTTCGATGGAGATGTGCTTACGGTAAGGATCCATCACAATTTTATAGGTAGGAAAAGATGCTGCTACAGGCTCTTTTACTTCTTTGATTCCATAGGGGATGCCTTCTTTCCAAAAATAGTCTTGATAATGCTTCATGCTAAAATTCTCGTTAAAGAATCAAAATATACAAAAAGATGTTTAATTGGCACGCATTTTGCACCATTATTATTAAAATATTGAGGCAAATATGATTAAGACAGAGTTAGAGAAAAAGATTCTAAAACTTGAAGCGGAAAATAAAAAATGGTTGGAAGAGCTTATCTATATTGATCAACTGATGCGCGGCATCGGCTTTGATGATGGGCTTTTGTCTTTAAAGCTAACCGCCGAACAATTTAAAGAAAATCAATAAAATTTGTAAAAATTAGCATTCTCCTTTTTGGTTACCGGGTTTTAAGCCACAAGGGCAAAAACTCGGTTTTTTTATTTTATAGTGGTTTAAATTTTAAATGATAGTTCTAACAAATTCTTTTCAGCGGAAATTTTACGTTCGGTCTTGCTGACTTGAAAGTCAGTCTCGCTCTCCACGTTTCATTTCTAATAAAAAGAATTTGCTAGAACTATCATTTAAAATTTAAATCACTATAAACGAGGCTATTGGCACGGCTTTTGCATCTTATTAAAGAAAATGCAAGTTATAAGGAGGCTGATATGACCAAGCAAGAACTAGAAAGAAAAGTTGCCGGTTTAGAGTCTATTAATGACCAACTGATCACAGAACTCTCTTATATTGACAGACTCATGAAAGACATCGGCTTTAACGACGGATTAGAAACAATCAAAGCAACAGCCAAAGAGATCCAGGAAAACCCAGAAGCCTATCTTGAAGAATAATTGGTATTAGCTTAATAAAAACTTGAAATCATCTTCTGTGAAATGTGCGGTGCCAAGATCTCCTTCATCAAAAATGAGAGAGGCAATCTTGGCTTTATTTTGCTTTAAAGTCATCATCTTCTCTTCAATGCTTTCTCTTACAATGTAGCGCTTGGCAAAGATCTGGTTTTTTTGTCCTATGCGGTGAGCGCGGTTGATGGCCTGATTTTCAATTGCCTCATTCCACCAAGGGTCATATAAAAATACATAGTCTGCAGCTGTCAAGTTAAGACCAACGCCCCCTGCTTTTAGACTAATTAAAAAGAGGGGAATGGCGGGGTTGTTTTGAAATTCAGAGACTGCTTTTTCCCGGTTAACTGTGCTGCCATCTAAGTAAGAATAGGCAATGCCCCTATCAGACAAATTTTTTGCAATCAGTTTTAGCATAGTTGTAAACTGGCTATAAACTAAGATTTTTCTTCCTTCTGAAACAGCTGTTTCAATGTCGGTTAAAATAGCATCCAGTTTGGCGCTTAAGAATATTTCGCTGCTCTCTTGCAGCGCTAAAACAGGGTGGCAGCAGATCTGTCTTAAACGCAAAATAGCTTCTAAAGCTTCCATGCGGTGTTTTGAAAAGCCTTCTACTTCAATTTTATGTAGCAAAGAGCGCTTGATGCCAGATAGGTGCTCTTCATAAATCCTTTTTTGCTCCTCTTCCATTTCTATATAAGCAACCTGCTCTATTTTTTCTGGCAGGTCTTTGGCAACATCTTCTTTTTTTCTTCTTAAAACAAAAGGTCGAATCTGTTTTTTGATTCTTTGCAAGTAGCGACTATCAGAGCTTGCTGCTGAAAGATCTTTTAAAAAGGCGTTTTCTTCGCCTAAAAGCTCCGGCATTAAAAAACGAAAATGAGACCAAAGCTCGCTTAAACTGTTTTCAATCGGAGTTCCTGTAATGGAAAGTCTAAAATGGGCATGTAAAGAAAAAAGAGCTTCTGCAATTTGCGTTTTGGCATTTTTAATCATTTGTGCTTCATCTAAAATAAGGCATTCAAAAGAGGTCGCTTGAAATTTGGGTAAGTCTAATCGAAGGGTTGTATAAGTGGTTAAGATAATATCATGGCTTGCAAAATTATCTGTTCGTTCTTTCCCATGGTAGCGCAAAGTTTTGAAATGCGGTGTGAAACGCTTGATTTCTGATTCCCAATTAAAAATAAGCGTGGCTGGCAGTACAATTAAAACGGGTTTTTGAAAATTTAAAAGAGAAAGAAAAGCAAGCACTTGCACTGTCTTTCCAAGTCCCATATCATCTGCCAACATGCCGTGGAAATGGAAATCATAAAGGAATTTCAGGAAATTAACACCCTCTTGCTGGTAAGGGCGCAATATTCCTTTAAAAGATTCACTTAAAACAGCTTTTTCAATTGTTTCATTTTTTAGTTTGCTTAAAAGGTTTTCAAGAGCCTCATCTAATTTAATTTCATCTCTTTTTAAAAGTTCTTCAAAAAGGCCAATTTTCTGCCTTTTACAAACAAGGGCATCATTTTGAATTTCAGAATTGTCTAAAATGTCTTTTAATGCTTCATTTTCAGAAAGGTCTGGCATAAGCCCTGCGAAACCGCTTGAAATATCAATAAATTTTTCGCGGCGCAAAAAAGTCCCTTTGACATCTTTTAAATCGATTTCATGCTCTTCATAATTTAAAGATCCCTTTAATTCTATATACGAGAGGGCTTCTTTTAAAGAGAGGTTAAAATGGGTATGTTTGATCAGCTGCTTGCCTTGGAAATCAAATACTTTCCAGCCAATTTCTAAAAGAAAGCTAAGTGTTTTAGACACCTGGTCAAGAGGACAATAGTAGTTGGAACTGCTTTTAGAATTGCTGATCGGTTTAAATATAAAGCCTGTTTCAATCAGATCTTTTTCATAAGCCTTTTCAGAAGGGGTCAGTTTTTCTGGTTTTGCATGGCACTCTTTTTTCTTTCCATTGCCCTCATCCATCCAAAGGTCTGCAAAAGCGCCTGTTCTGTCTTTTAAGACTAAAAAGGGGAGTGGCTCTATTTTATGCTCTAGCTGGAGCTTTGCGTGGTTTAAAAAAACAACTTCTGGCTCTTGCTGGCATTCTAAATGAGCTTCTTGCAGCTCTTTGATTTGACTTGTGGTATAAGGCGCTTTTTTTTCTTGAAGCTTTAAAATTTCTTTCCAGGAAAGGGTAGGCTCTATAATTTTTAAATAAATGCCTTTGATAAAAAAGCGGGGAGTGCCTTGAAAAATAAAGTCGCATTCCCGAATGTCTATTTCTTGATTGCTCCACTTCAATTTGCCAGATACAGTAAGTTCTCCATTTTCTTCTGGAGCGACCTCATAAAAAAACTCTGCTTTTCCATAAAAATCAAGAGCCAGCTGCTTGCCATTAAAATAAATTTTTCCTTGCATGGACAAGCTTTTAAGTTCTTGAATCCATTGACTTGGAATGATTTTTTTGAGATGATGACTTTCCTGGCCGCCTTCTGTTACCTTAATGGCAAGGCAACCATTTTTATAGGAGAGTTCCTTATCAATGGTATAAGCAATTTCTTTCATACTGTACGATATTACACGAAACGATTTTATGAATAAATTAAAACTTTGGAATGCTCATCCCACTTGGGAGAGCGCAGAAGCTGAATGGGATAAAAAAGCAAAACAAGCAGAAAGTGAGCAGCCGGTCAAAAAGCTGACAGTTTTGCCCCATATGATAGGCATTACTGAAGAGACGGCAAAGCACCTAAAATGGAAGAGCTTGAAATGGATCGTAAAGGAAGATCACGATCGTAAAATATTAAAAAATATTTTAAAACATCCCTTTCGCTATCTTTCCCGTTATGTGCGTTCAATTTTTAAAAAGAAGCCTTATCAAAGATCGGGTGATTTTTTTCTTTACGGGGTAGATTCTAAAGAAGAATTTAAAGAGATGTTAAAAGATCAAGATGCTATTTTTATTTTGGGCTTCTCTTATTGCCATAAGCCTTTTGAGTGTCCGTCTGGTCGTTTTTCTGAAAATTGCATCCATGATCTGGAAAACCCTGTTTGTCAGCAGTGCTTTATTGGAAAAGCAGTCCATGCATTGCCAGAGACAAGAAGCGTGTCTCTTTTTATTCCCACCATCCATTATGTGGGCGGCAAGGTGTTTGATGTGATTGAGGCAAACCCAGGCAAGAAAATATTGTTTATGATCACCGCTTGTGAAATGACGCTTGAGATGTTTGGCGATCTTGGCAATATGGTAGATATTAAAGGTCTAGGAATTAGGCTAGATGGCCGCATTTGCAACACGATGAAAGCTTTTGAACTCTCTGAAAAGGGGATCAAACCGGGGCTTACAGTCGTATTAGAAGATTCTCAAAAAGAGATGCTTGAAATCATTAAATTGTGGAGAGAAAATGGTAAAAGATATTTGTAATTTTTATATTGTGCGCCATGGCCAGACAGATTGGAATAAAATAAAAAAGATGCAAGGCTATACAGACATTCCTTTAAATGATGAAGGCAGAAACCAAGCACTCTCTTTAAAAGAGCATTTTAAAGGTGTTCATTTTGATGCTATCTACGCCTCTGACCTATTGCGTGCAAAACAGTCAGCTGAAATTCTTTCCCATGGCAGGAATTTAGATATTGCGACTACCTCAAAATTAAGAGAGCGCTACTGGGGGCAGCATGAAGGCAAGACTGTTGAGGAATTGAGATTAAAATATGGCGCCTTTTTTGAGCCGATGATTGAGGAGTTTAAACCAAATAAAAGCCTGCTCCACCCCGATTTGCAGTCGGTGGAAAGCTATTTTGACGCTCTTATAGGACGCGTCTTTCCATTTTTAGAAGAATTAAAAAACAGGTTTTTAGGAAAATCCGTTTTGGCAGTCTCTCATGGGGGCATTTTAAAAGCGTTTCTTCTTTTTTTAAATTCTAAAGAATTTTCCAAGCCCTATGTGGACAATATGGCCTATTTGCATTTAGAGCTAAGCCAAAAAGAGATCAGTTTAAAAGCCTTTAAAGGTGTCCAAAACCACTCTCCTATTAATTAACCCATCTTACGCAAAGTTGATTTATGTAAGCTCGTTATACCCTATCTTCTAGAACAGATCTTTCGTCGTCCATAGCTTTGGCTATGAACTCCTCAAGACCGCTAACGCTTCTGTTCTATAAGACAGGATGTAACAAAGCTTCCATAGAACCACTTTTTGCATAAGATGAGTAATTAATCTATTTGAGCATCTAATAATACCAATTATCAAAAATAACGTTGTGAAGTCACTTCGGATCTTTAGATAGATTTTGAGAATCATTTCGAAGTTAATATTTTGAATATTAACGAGAAATAATTCTCAAAAGATGCTAAAAAGATGATGCGAATTTACAGCATTTTAAAGTTTTTAAATTTTTTCTCTATAATGATGCAGTCTTAAAAAAGGCTTATGATTTTGGTGATGGTAGGGGCGCACGCGTTTAGCATTTTTGCATTCTGTGCAGCAGCAGCCAAGGTAAGTTTCCAGGCAATCCTTGCAGCAGATGAACAGCTGATTGCATTCCATATTGGCGCAGTTGTAGTAGGCTTCAAAAGCTGTTTTGCAATGATGGCATGTGCCAATTACTTCTGTTTTTTCATTAGAGATGGGTACAACAAGACGATCATCAAAAACAAAGAGTTTGCCAAGCCAATGCTTGCTCCCTTCTTCGTTGCCGTAATTGATCACTCCGCCTTCTAGCTGGTACACTTTTTCAAAACCATGTTCCATTAAGGCGGCAGAATAAAACTCGCAGCGGATGCCACCTGTGCAATACATCATGACGGCTGTTTTTTTAGGGTCTACTTTTTCTTTTAATTCTTCTGCGTATTTGTCAAAATCGCGAAATGTTTCACAAGGAGGTAAGTTTGCCCCTTCAAAACGTCCTACCTTCCACTCATATTGATTTCTGACGTCGATAACAATTTTTTCATTCTTTTCTTGCAACATCCTTTTCCATTCGGCTGGAGAGACATGAACACCTCTTTTTTCTAAATTGAGCTTGCGGGTAAAGGCAACAAGCTGCTTTCTGTATTTGACAACAAGACGAGGAAATGCTTGCTCATGATGGGGAGTCAGTTTAAAAGCCATCTCTTTAAATTCTTCACGGGCGCTCATCCAGGTGATGTAATCTTCAGCATCCTGGTAAGAAGCGCACATTTGTCCATTGATGCCATCTTCCGAAATGTAAATGCGAGAGGTGATATCTCTTCCTTTAAAAAAATCTTTATGAGTTAAAACTTCTTTTTGCGCATCTTTTATAGGAGCTATTTGATAGTAGGCTAAAACAAGGTATGGGCTATTTTTTTCTGTCATTCTTTCATGAACCTTTTCGATTAATTAATTGACTATTTTAAATGATGAGGCCATTTTTTAGATAGAAAAAAACACCTTTTTAAAGTACAATCGGCCAAAAACACAAAACTTTAAGGAGTCATTGTATGAGCGGAAATCTTAAGCATCTGGATGATAATAATTTTGAAGGTGAAATTGCAAATGGCGTTACTTTAGTTGATTTTTATGCCGATTGGTGCGGACCTTGCCGGATGATTGCCCCAATCGTGGAAGAATTGTCCAATGAATTACAAGGGGAGGCAAAAATTGCCAAACTTGACATTGAAAATGCGCAAAAAGTGACAGCTTCATTTGGTGTGACATCTATCCCGACAATTATTTTATTTAAAGACGGAAAAGAAGTGAACCGTGTGGTTGGCATCAAGGGCAAAGAAGATTTAAAAGCGATGATCTCCAAAGCTCTTTAATGAATAATATGGATTATATGAGACATTTTGTAACTGTCTCATATAATCCATTAAACCTGAGTTTTCTAGTTTCTCTCCTCGAACTTCAGGTTTTTTTCTCGCGATTTTCGCGCTTTTTTTCTCAAGAAGGGTGAAAACCTGGCTTTAGAAAAAAATTGCAAAACTTACCCTTGAAAAACTCTCTGAATTTCAAGAAGATAAATCCAAAACTCAGGTTATAAATCAAAAGACAGTTTAAGTGACGATTTAAAAAAAATTTTGCTGGCGGAGCGCCTCATAAACTGCAATCCCGGTAGTTGTTGCAAGGTTTAAGCAGCGGGAGCCTTGCTTCATCGGTAGCGTGACAAAACAGGCTGGCCATTTGTCTAAAAAGATTTGCGGTAACCCTGACTTTTCAGATCCAAAGATTAACCAATCATCACTTTTATAAGAGATATCAGAATAAATTTTATTTGCTTTACTTGAAAAGAAATAAAAATTATTTTTTGCTTTTTCTAGCATCTTTGTCAATTCTTCTACTTCATCTAAAATCTGCACATCTACCCCTTCCCAATAGTCAAGACCAGCTCTTTTTAATTGACGGTCTGAGATGTCAAATCCAGGATTCACTAAAATGACTTGCACTCCAGTAACCGATGCTGTTCTAATAATATTTCCGGTATTTTGCGGAATTTGAGGTTCAACAAGTATAATTTTCATTTTTTAAGGAATTTTTAAGGAGGAGAATAAAAAAAAAGCGCAAAAATAAAAATTTATTTTTGCGCAAGGTGAGTGTTTATTTAAACGCTATCATCACTGTCATCAAAGTCATCTTCATCGCCATCAGTTGCGGCTTGGTCTTTGTTATCTGCCTTTACAACTTCGATATCAAAAACAAGAAGAGAATTTGGCGGCAATTGTCCGTTAATGCCATAGCCCAGATCTGGGTGGATAAAGAGTCTTCTTTTCTCGCCTTCCTTCATGCCAAGGATTCCTTTGCTAAATCCAGGAATTGTCTGATCAAGAGGAATGGTGATAGGGCCTCCAGCTTCTTCAGAAGTGCTAAATGTTGTGCCGTCTATATAAGCGCCTTTATAATTGATAAGAGGGGCGTTATGTTCTACAACAGTTTGTCCGGTTCCTTCTTGCAAAATAAGAAATTGGAGCTTTCCTGGCTCTAGTTCTTTTACATCTGCTTTTGTTTTATTTTCAACAATGAAGGCCTCTGCATTTTTAAGGTTTGTAGCAGCTAGTTCTTTAAATGCTTTCTCTTGTACTTTTGCAAGGAGCATCTCATAATCTTGATCACTCATTGGGGCGGCTTTTCCAGAGGCGCCATCTCTCATACCTTTAATGATTTCTTCAAGATCAAAATTCATACCAGGCGTCTGTAAATTTCTGCCGATAAAATGACCAAAAGCTTCAGAGAGTTTTAGCATTTCTTCTTTTTCAGCAGCAGAAGAATAGCTTGCAGTCTGTTTTGCAGCAGCCGGTGTTTGGACTTGGTAGTCCGCATAAAGCGCTCCGCATGCTAAAACAGATGTAATTCCTGCTAAAGCATTAAGAATGTTTTTTTTGAGCATATAGCCTCCTGTTAATATAAAACTTCTACTCTATGGAATTATTTGAATTTCTGTCTACTCTTTTAATAAAGAGTTGACAATATCAACAGATTGATGAAGATTAGAAAAAGTGCTTTTAGCATCAGAAATTTCTTCTAAAATTTTTTTTGTAAAAAAATCGACTTCTGAATGATCCTGAAAAGGTTTTGATATCTCTTTCCATGTTTTAAGGAATTCTTTTGAATGCTCTTCAATTTTTAAAATACGGCTTAAGGAGTTGATCGGTAATTTAAAAGTTGTTCCAGATGCCATTTCTTTTAGTTCGAAAATGGCTGTTTTAAGTTCATTTTCTCCTATCACTGCCACATATTTTGCAGAAATAGAATTGGCATACTGCATCGCTTTTCCAAGTTTTTTTCCGCTAAAATCCATTTCTGCAGAAATACCGTCTTGACGCAGCTGCTGACGCAAAATAAAACTTTTAGCTTTTGCCTCATCGCCAAGAGGAATAATAAAAAGAGAGGGTCCTTCAGTTTTTGCGTATTCAACTTCTTGTCCAAGCATGGTTTGGATGATGCGCTCAATTCCTGTTCCAAAACCAACAGCTGGCAAGTCTGGTCCTCCAAGTGTTTTTAAAAGGCCATCATAACGCCCTCCTGCCCCT
>DAORNI010000003.1:44640-46334 GCA_035440845.1 Parachlamydiaceae bacterium
AAATGGTCTTTGCATTCTGCATCCAAATAATCTAAAATAGAAGGACCACCTTTGTTGATTTCTATATCTTTTGGATCTTTTGAATCTAAGATGCGCAAAGGATTTTTTTCAAAACGAACTTTGCTGTCTGTGGAAAGATCTTGAAAATATTGTTTATAATATGCTTGCAATGCTGTCTTAAAAGATTTTCTTGTTTCCTGATTGCCGATAGAATTGATATAGACGTTCAGATTTTTTAAGCCAAGTCTTCCATAGAGGGTAAAAAGCATGGCGATCAGTTCTGCATCTTGTTCTGGTGCACTATTGCCAATGACCTCCACTCCCAGTTGATGGTGCTGGCGAAATCTGCCAGCTTGCGCCCTCTCGTAGCGGAACATGGGACCTATATAAAACAATTTTGTAACAGGGGAGATCATATGAAGGTTGTTTTCAATAAAAGAGCGCATGACAGGAGCTGTGCCTTCTGGACGAAGCGTCATGGATCTGTTGCCTTTATCTTGAAAGGTATACATCTCTTTTGTGACGATATCAGACGTTTCACCAACACTTCTTACAAAAAGCTCTGTTCGCTCAAAAATGGGGGTGCGGATCTCTTTAAAGCCAAAATTTTTTGCAGTTTTTCTGGCTACTGATTCAACAAAATCCCAAAGCCAGGATGTTTGCCACTCTTTTTCTTTAGCGGTGGGGAGAATATCAAAAACTCCAGGAGGAATGGGAACCATAAAATTTCTAATCCTTTGTATGATTTAAATCAAACTCATTGAGATAAAATGAGGTTTCATGAGAATTGTGGATCCATGAGATATCTAGAATATGATTCAAAAGATTTCTGTTTTCTGCTGAAAATTCCAATTGTTCTATCGGAAATTGTGAAGAGAGCAGAAATTCTTCCAATTTTTCTGTGACAAGTGCTTTTGTCTCGTTTTGATAAGCGATGAGCTGCTCTGGATTTGGAATCAGCTTCAAATTTAAAAGGCCAACAGTTTTTGTTGTGCTTTCATCTAGTTCTGCAAATGTTTTTGCTTTTTTGATTCTCTGAAGCTCTGCGCCTATAAGCTCTTGAGAGAGATTTTCTTCGCTTAAAGTTTCACTTTGACGAAGGAGCATTTCAGAAACAATGTGTTCTAGTCCTGCAGATTTAGTATGAGGCAACATGTGGGCAACAGGAATATCTGAATAGCCCTCATAAAGCTCTTTCAAGATTTTGCTGATCTTTTCTTTTTCTTCCATGTCTTTTTGCTGGAACTGGATGGCTAAGTCTGCAAGCTTTTCTGCAAAATGCGGGTTGTAGACATGGATTTGACTTTCTAAAAGTGCATTAATTTCTTTTGCAATGGCAGCTAGTGTCTGGCTTCTTGCTGAGGACAAAGCAAGGAGCTGAAATACGACCGGGTGCGTGGCAAGATCTTCAGACTCCTTTAATGCATTAGCTTTTACGATCTCTTTTTCTTGGGTCAAGAGATAGGGACTGTGATTTTCTTCTTCCATTACAAGGCGGCTTCCAGAAATTTTTTGCGCAGCATCAAAGATGATATAGCCATTTAAAAATTTTCCAAAAGGGATAAAAGTAGAAAATGCTTTTTCTGCTTGGATTGCCCTTTCGATCCCCTCGGATGAGTAAAGAATTAAATTGGGCAATTTTAAAATATGAGCAGTCTCTTGCTGCAGTTTTGCCAAATCTTCTCGGCTGTTGT
>DAORNI010000003.1:46353-57937 GCA_035440845.1 Parachlamydiaceae bacterium
GTCAAATTAAGAGCGCGCTTCACATAGGTTTCACTAAATTGGTAATAGCGAGGCGCGTTATAAATCAGGTTTTCAGCCCCAGGACGTCTTAAGGCCAAAGCTTTTGGAGGGATAAAGCCTAAGTTTCTGGTTTCTGCACTTAAAATTTTAAGCGGAATAAGCGTTCCATTTTTCACAAGCGCAGTGATTTCTTGTCCATTTGCCCCGTTCAATGTATGGGGGTTGACTAAAAGGCGGTTCAATGCGCGTAAGTCCTTAATTTTTCTAAGCTCCATATTTTCAGAATGAACAAAGATGGCATTTTTAGGGACAAGCCATTGCAGCAGGCTGGCCTCTGGCAATGCGACCACTAGGAAGTTAGAGAAATCATTGTTGGTATAGATGCGCAAGATATAAGGACAGTTATTAAATTTTCCGTGAGAGTCGATATCTGCTAAAAATGCGCAGTCAGGGGGGACGATGGCAGAAAAGTTATTTCTTAAAAATTCTGGATTCGACCAGTTTTGCGTCAGCGGGTTGATATGATTGATTTGCGCATAAGTAAGTGCCATCGCCACATCAGATATCGCCTCTGCCGCTGCGATCTCATCTTTTTTTGTATTGTCATTTAAGTTGGTGTAGAATACAGCAAAGCAAATGGCTATTAAACTGAGAAGTGCCAGGAAAATGGTCAAAAAAAGCTTCCAGCTGCTTGAGTTGTCGTCTGGGACAAAGTGAAGTTGCGGCTTCTTTTTTGAAAGATTCAAATTTTTAATTTCAATTTCATCAAATTCGGTGGAGAGGAGAATCACTTTTTTAAAAAGGCGAAAGATCGGGTCTATTTTTGGATTGATGGACAGCTTGATCATCTTAAAAAATTATTATGCTGGAATTTCTCGGCATAAAAGTTCTCCTTTTATTTTCCGCGTGGTATATCATATTTGCTTAAAAAGTGTCAAGATCCTTTAAATTATTGCCTAAAATTAGGGAAAACGTGTAAAATAAATTTCTTTTTTAAATAAAAATAAAAGATACTTAAGTTGTTATATTAAAAATTTTAATTTATATCGAACGTGTTCCGAAAATTAGGAATTTGATAAGGAGTCGCCCTGAATTAAAATCAGGCATAGCCGATGCTTAAGCGAGTTGAATCTTTAGGTTGACGAGTAAAGCAGATTTAAATTAAGTAGTTGGCAGACAGAGTCAAAAACCAGTTTGTGAAATGCGTTCGTTATATATAATGGAGCCCTTTAGTTTTGAGTTTTATACTTGATTTTTTAAAGCCGGCAGCTGTTGCACCGGAACGAATTCAAGATAGCGAAGTTGTCGAAAAGAAATACCAGTATTGGCGCATTCGCATTCTTTATTCTACTTTTATCGGCTATGCGTTTTACTATTTCACAAGAAAAAGCTTTAGCATTGCAATGCCCGGCATTATTCAAGACCTTCATTTTGATAAGAGCCAGCTTGGACTTTTAGGCAGTATTTTTTCTGTGACTTACGGTTTTAGCAAATTTGCAAGCGGAATTTTAGGAGACCGGGTCAATCCGCGCTATTTTATGTCGATCGGTCTTTTATTGACTGGCATTGTAAATATTTTATTTGGATTGTCCTCTAGTATCTTAATGTTTGCTCTTTTTTGGGGATTGAACGGGTATTTTCAAGGTTTTGGCTGGCCGCCTTGCGCCAGATTTTTGACACAATGGTATTCTCATTCAGAAAGAGGCGCTTGGTGGTCGACCTGGAATGTTTCGCATAATGTGGGCGCTTTTTTAATCAACTATATAGCAGGAGCTTCCCTGCAATATTTTGGATGGCGCTATGCGATGTATGTGCCTGGTGTCCTTTGTATTTTAGCCTCTTTTTTCTTGCTCAACCGCTTGAGGGACACTCCGCAGTCTTTGGGTCTTCCTCCTATTGAAGAATTCCGCAATGATTACGGCACATCAAAAGCTGATTTTGAAAAAGAAAATAAATTGTCGACAAGCCAGGTCTTGGTCGAATATGTGTTTAAAAATAAATACATGTGGCTTTTGGCTTTTGCTTATTTCTTTGTATATGTGGTAAGGACTGGCATCAACGACTGGACGGCTCTTTATTTGATCGAAGAGAAAGGCTATTCTCAAATCGGTGCCAATACGAGCGCCTCATTTTTTGAAGCAGGTGGTTTTTTAGGAAGCCTCTCTGCTGGATGGGCATCAGACCGTATGTTTCAGGCAAGAAGAGGCCCTGTCAACGTGCTTTTTGCTGTTGGGGTCATCTTGTCCATTACTCTTTTTTGGCTACTGCCTGGATCTTGGCCATGGTTTGATTCGTTTGCTATTTTCCTTGTCGGTTTTTCTATTTTTGGACCGCAAATGTTAATTGGGATTGCAGCTGCAGAAATCTCCCATAAAAAAGCTGCTGCTACCTCTACTGGGTTTGTCGGCCTTTTTGCCTACATAGGAGCTGCAATTGCCGGTTATCCTTTAGGGAAGATTACGCAAGAATTTGGGTGGGAGGGCTTTTTTATTGCCCTTTTTACTTGCAGTTTGATTACTCTTGCTTTCTTGTTTCCTCTTTGGGGCGTGACAGAAAACAACAAAAAACAGTAGACTCCTTTTAAAAAATAAACTTCTTTTGGAACCTACCTTAATTGGAAAAACAAACAGGTTTTGAATAAAATTTTACGAAAAAGGTGTCAAAAGATGTTGTTTTTAACAATAAAATGAGGTTTCGAAAGAAGTCTAATCTATCAAAAGGTTTTAAAATGGGGTGGATTCCTTTAAACGTTCATTCGCAATATTCGATTCTTGATGCAACACCCTCGGTCAAGGCAATTGCAGAAAAGACAAAAGCTTTGTCTATGGATGCTGTCGCTTTAACAGATAATGGGAATTTATTTGGAATCGTCGAGTTTTATAAAGCGTGCAAGGAAGTCAGTGTAAAGCCCATTATTGGCGTTCAAGTTTATGTGGCGCCAGGCTCCAGGCTCGATAAAAAAAAAGAATATGGAGTAAGGACAAGCTACACACTTACTCTTCTTGCCAAAAATAATGCAGGATACCAAAACCTTTGTAAATTAAGCTCCATTGGCTATCTGGAAGGCTTTTATTATAATCCAAGGATCGATTATGAAACCTTAAAGCAATATAGCGACGGGCTTATCGTTCTATCTTCTGGGCAATATGGAGAGGCTTTTCATGAAGCTTTAAATGGCACCAAAGAGAGCCTTTATAAAATGCTCAAATCTTACCAAGCCCTATTTGGTGAAGATTACTATATTGAGCTGCAAAGGCATAAGATGAGCGAGCTTGCTTTAAGAGAAGCTGGACTTTATGAAGAGTCTTGGCTCTTGCAAGCTTATGAAGATTATATTGCCAAACAAGAAAAAGCAAACGCCTTGCTAATAGAGGCTGCAAAAGAGCTTGGCATCAAGCTTGTAGCAACAAATGACACCCATTATCTAGAACAGAAAGATTTTAGAGCTCATGAAATTCTTTTAAACATCCAATCTGGAGAGCCTGTTGAAATTTGGCAGAAAGATTCGCTTGGCAATCCAAAATTTCGGATTTTGAATCCAAAGCGCAAAGTCTATTTTTCAAAAGAGCATTATTTCAAATCTCAAGAAGAGATGCAAGAGCTTTTTAAAGAATATCCAGAGGCTCTTTTATCAACCCTTGAAATTGCAGGGAAGTGTCATGTCGAGCTTGATTTTAAAACAAAACACTACCCCGTTTATCTGCCGCCTAGTCTCAATGGAAAAACTTATACAAAAGAAATTCAAGCAAAAGAGGTAGAAAAATACCTGTTAGAGCTTTGTGAAGAGGGGATCAAAAAACGCTACACAAAAGAAAAGCTTGATAAAATCCAAGAACTTTTTCCGGGAAAAGATCCAGAAACTATTGTAAGAGAGCGCTTAAAACTGGAAGTGGACGTGATCGTCCCAAAAGAGATGGCCGATTACCTTTTGATTGTTTGGGATTTTATCAACTGGGCCAAGACAAATGGCATTCCAATGGGTCCAGGAAGAGGGTCTGGTGCTGGTTCCATTATCCTCTATTTAATCGGCATCACGGACATTGAGCCTTTGAGGTTCCATCTCTTTTTTGAGCGTTTCATCAATCCAGAGCGTCTTTCTTATCCCGATATCGACGTGGACATCTGCATGGAAAGAAGAGGAGATGTCATTGAATATACGCTAAATAAGTATGGAAAAGATAACGTTGCCCAGATCATTACCTTTGGCACGATGAAAGCTAAAATGACGATCAAGGATGTTGGAAGAGTGCTTAGCGTCCCGCTTGCAAAAGTGAATGCCATTGCAAAACTAGTGCCAGAAGACTTGAACATTACGCTGGAAAAGGCTTTAAAAGATCCCGAATTGAAAGCGATGTATGAGGAAGATGAAGATGCAAAACGCATCATTGATCTTGGGACTACTTTAGAAGGTTCTATCCGAAATACGGGGATTCATGCAGCCGGTATCATCATTAGCGGAGAGCCTCTGACAAATTTTATCCCTCTTTGCAACGCTAAAGACTCTGAAATGCCAGTCACTCAATATTCCATGAAGCCAGTTGAGCTAGTAGGTATGTTAAAGGTCGATTTTCTTGGCCTTAAAACATTGACAGCGATCCAAATAGCTGTGGAGTCTATTAAAGCAAATGGAGGAGAAGAGATTGACTGGGTCAATTTGGACTTGAACAACCAGGCGACTTTTGACCTTTTAAACCAGGGTAAAACGCTTGGAACGTTTCAGCTAGAATCATCTGGCATGCAAGATCTTGCCAAGCAGCTTCATTTAGATAAATTTGAAGAGATCATTGCGGTAGGCGCTTTATACCGCCCAGGCCCTATGGACATGATTCCCTCATTTATCAACCGCAAACATGGCAAAGAGCCTATTGAATATGATCATCCCTGGATGAAAGACATCTTGTCAGAGACTTATGGCATTATGGTGTACCAAGAGCAAGTGATGCAGATTGCAAGCCGCCTTGCCAAATATTCTCTTGGCGAAGGTGATGTTTTAAGGCGCGCCATGGGGAAAAAAGATGCCGAGCAGATGGCAAAAGAGCGGGAAAAATTTCGTCTTGGCGCTTTAGAGAACCAGATTGATGAAGAGACATCGATGCGCATTTTTGACAAGATGGAAAAATTTGCGCAATATGGCTTTAATAAATCGCACGCAGCAGCTTATGGCTATTTGTCTTATGTCACAGCCTATTTGAAAGCCAATTATCCAAGCGAGTGGATGGCCGCTTTGATGACATGCGATTTTGATGATTTGACAAAAGTTGCAAAATTTATTGGCGAGTGCCAGGCAATGAACATTGCAGTGCTCCCCCCAGATATCAACGAGGCAAAAGAAGTTTTTATTGCCACAAAAGCTGGAATCCGTTTTGCAATGGCGGGCATTAAAGGAGTTGGTAGAGGCGTTGTAGATGCGATTGTTCAAGAAAGGAAAAAAAGGGGTGCCTTTAGCAGCCTTTATGACTTTTTAAAAAGGATTGACACTAACAAAGTCCATAAAAAAACAATTGAAAATTTAGTGGATGCCGGCTGTTTTGATTTTACTGGCTGGTCAAGGGACGCTCTCAAGATGAGCGTAGATCCGATGTTTGAGGCCGCTTCAAAAGATAAAAAGGAATCAGAAATTGGAATCATGTCTCTTTTTTCTTTAATGGGAGAATCCAATGAAGAGCGTTTTAAAAAAGAGCCAAAAATTGCAGTAAAGCGAAAGCCGCTAGAACTTTTGTTAAAAGAAAAAGAGCTTTTAGGATTTTTTCTGACAGGGCATCCGATGGATGCTTACAGGGACGTTTTAAAGCGCTTGTCTTGTGTGCCTTTTACAAATTTGGAAATGATGGATCATGACCAGATATTTCGGGCAGTGTTTATTGTTGAATCTGTAGAGACAAAGGTCTCTTCAAAGACAGAGAAAAAATTTGCCATCTTGCAAGTCAGTGACGGGATTGAAAGGCGCGAGCTTCCCATTTGGTCAGAGCTTTTTGAAGAAAAGGGGCATCTTTTAAAAGAAAACCAGTTGATTTATGCTGTTTTACAAGTTGATAAAAAAGAAGAGTCGCTGCGGATTGGATGCAAATGGCTAGATGATTTGACGGTTGTCAATGAAGCAATGGTTGAAGCTTGCGATTTAGCCTTTGATAAAGCTAAAATGCAAGCTGCTCGTTTTGCAAAACTAAAAAGCACAAATCCAGAGGCTCAAAAATCAAAGACGGAGGCAAAGTCCGTGGCAAAAAATGAAGAAATAAAAAAAAATCAGATGCTAAGTGTTAAATTTAATATGGACAAGATGCGCCTTAGCCACATTTTGCAGATGAAAAAACTCTTTTCTGAAAAGAGGGGAACAACACCTGTCTTATTAGAATTTTTATCGCAAAATCAAGTGGTTGGCACTTTACAAATTGATGCCAAATGGGGTGTATCTATTGATCATCCATTGCAAACAAATATTAAAAATGTCCCTTCGTTTTTAAGTCTAGAAATCAAGTAAGAGAATTATGAAAAAGAAATTATTAGTTAGTTTATTAAGTATTGTTTTCTTGACAGCAACAGCTCCTGTTTCTGCTGTCTGGACAATTAAAAAAGGCCGTCTTGTAGATGCCAGCAAAACAGCTACATTGTCAGTTGATGAGCATTATAAGCTTGGAATAGAGGCTTTGCAGGAGAAAAATTACAAAGTTGCCGCCCAGCATTTTAATATTGTGGCCACATGCTTTCCTCTGTCAGAGTGTGCACAAGATGCCAATTATTACTTAGGGATTGCACTTTTTCAACTAGAAGAGTTTGATTTTGCAAATGATGCTTTTTCAGCCTACATCAGCGCAAAAAACCATCCCCAATTTTTTATTGAGGCGATCGAATATAAGTTTTGCATTGCAGAAGCTTTTAGAAAAGGCGCTTGCAGGCGCCCCTTTGGCTCTAAGCAGCTTCCTAAATGGGCTTCTGGACAAGCGCTTGGCTTAACGATTTATGACGAAGTGATAGCAGCCCTTCCAAGTCATGATTTTGCAGTAAGAGCTCTTTATTCTAAGGCTTGCCTGCTTCGCAGCATGAAACAATATAGGGATAGCATTGATGCGCTACAGCTTGTTGTAAAACGTTTTGCAAAACATGAATTAGCCTCCCTTAGCTATGTGATGATCGCAAATATTTATTTAGAGCAGTGTGAAGCGGAATTTCAAAACCCCGACCTTATCGCTTTTTCTGAAATTAATTTACGCCGCTTTAAAGAGCAGTTTCCACGGGATGAAAAAATTTGCGAGGCTGAAAGCATTGTTTTAGCGATTAAGGAGACTTATGCAAAAGGTCTTTATGAGACGGGTCAATTTTATGAGCGGATTGAAAAGACAAGAGCCTCTATTATTTATTATAAAAATGTAGTAGATCAATTTCCAGAAACAAATGTTGCCAAAATTTGTGAAGAGCGCCTAAAGCGTTTAATGAAGCCTGTCAATGCAAGCTAGAAAAATCACATTACATCGGATTATTTTAATTTTTCTATTCTTTACCGGCTGTGGTTATCAGTTGGAAACGGGCTCTATTGCTTCTCGCTATTCCAGCATTGCAGTACCCTATGCAGAAGGTGATTTTGATGGCAGCTTTACAAAAGAGCTGATCCGGCAAATCGCAACAAGCGGCATTTTTCAGTATCAAAGGCAGGGTTCAGACCTTCTCTTAAAGGTGCGTCTCATGGACTTTGATGATGACAATATAGGGTACCGCTATTTCCGCAATAAAAAAGATAAGCTGACCGATGAGACAATTCCTGTAGAGACAAGGCTCTTTTTAACAGCAGAAATTTCTCTTTTAGATGCCTCTTCTGGTCTGATCATTCAAGGGCCTTATCGTTTGCAAGCAACAACGGATTTTGATCACGATTATTATTCGACAAAAGATGCAATCAACGTCTTTTCTTTAGGACAACTGACGGACTACGATGAGGCGTTGGATGCAGCTCAAAAACCGCTGCATTACCATTTGGCTAAAAAAATCGTCGATTTCCTGGCCGACAGCTGGTAATGGCGGTTGTTTTTATTAAAACTCAGGTTTTTAGGTTGTTTTTGAAAGGTTTTGGAGAAGCTCCTCATTTTCCTGGATCTCCAAGAGGAATTTATCTAAAACACTTAAGATCAAATGTGGGGTGCTATAGACTCCGGCAAGTAAAAAGACAAGTTCAAGCTTTGGCTCTTTTTCGCCATTTACAGCAAGCATCACATAAGTCAGGCTTTTATTTTCTATACTTTCTGGAATGATCCAGACGACAAAATCATCATTCACAAGGGTAATTTTATCGGGAGTTTCAATTACTTGGAAGTATCTGGTGAGTCCGGCATCAAATGTCCTTATTTGATGAAATTGAAGGAGATCGAGCTCATACAGGGTATTTAAATCGACATAAATAAAATTCTCTTGGTTGAGCTCATCTAGATTTTTTAAATATTTTCTAAAGTATTTTTCAAGAGTTTTTATATTATGCATTTAAAAATCCTTATACGTAATTAAATTATACTACAAATTTGTATTTTTAATAAAACTAATTAAATTTTTAATTATCATTATAAAGAGATTTATGAAGTTGCTTTTTGAGATTCCATGAGCTATTATTAAGAATTTATAAATTCGCAGGTGTATATTAAGATGCTGAACTGGAAAAAAGCTGTCTTTTATCTAATTTTTTCTTTAGGGAGCCAAAATCTCTTTGCTAAACCGCTTGATGTTTCAATAGAGGCAGAATCTGCTATTTTAATTAATGCAACAACTGGTGCTGTCCTTTATAAAAAAAACAGCCAAAAACAGCAGTTTCCAGCGAGCATCACGAAAGTCGCTACGGCTCTTTATGCTTTAAGCGTAAAAGGCGATAAGCTAGGAGAATTGGTCTCTGCAGAGCAAGAAGCTATTGCTTCTCTTTCAGAGGCAGCTATTAAACGAAGCAACTATAAGCTTCCTTCTTATTACATTGAACAAGGCAGCTCCCATATTGGGATTAAAAAAGGCGAGGAGTTAAAATTTTCAGACCTTTTTTATGGCATGCTTCTTCCTTCTGCCAATGATGCCTCTAACGTGATCGCTCAATTTGTAAGCGGATCTATCCCTCTTTTTGTAGAAGAAATGAATGCTTATTTAAAGACAATAGGCTGCAAGAACACACATTTTTGCAATCCGCACGGCTTGCATCATCCAGATCATTTGACAACAGCAGAAGATATGGCGCTTATTGCAAAAAAAGCCTTGGAAAATCCCTTCTTTTGCGATGTTGTCAAATCTGTCCGTTTTACAAGGCCAAAAACAAACAAACAAGAGGCTTCTACTTTAGTGCAACTCAATAAACTTCTTAAAAAAGGCAGTTATTTTTATGAAAAAGCCATTGGTATTAAAACGGGCCACACCTCTTTTGCTTTAAATACCTTTGTAGGAGCTGCAAGAGAAGGCGAGAGGACATTGATTGCAGTTGTTTTAAAAGTAAAAGAACGTGGCGACATCTTTGAAGATACCACTAAATTATTTGAAGCTGCCTTTAAAGAACAAAAGGTAGAAAAAGTATTTGTTCAAAAAGGCAAACAAAAATTTATATTAAATCATAATTCTGCAGAAAAACCTGTTGAAACTTATGCAGAAAAAGCTTTTTCTATCACCTATTATCCGGCAGAAGAGCCTGAAATCAAGTCTTTTTTAAAATGGGATGAAGTGCAGTTTCCTATTGTAAAAGGGCAAAAAGTAGGGGAACTCATCATTCAAAATATTACACTGAACAAAGAGAAACATATAGCCCTGTACGCCGAAGAAGATATCAAACAGTCTTGGGGCTCCTGGTTTAAAAGCTGCTTTTAAAATGGGATAAATTTATAATTAGACATTTTGTTCTAATTTTATTGTCTTTTTGCTTTAATTCTTTATATGCTAGTCAAGACGTTGTTTTAGGTAACGATTACCAAAAAAAACTCTCGTATGCATTAGGAGCAGGTTGTGAAAAGCTTAAAAAAAATTTACTTTTAATGAAAATGATAAGGTTTTAAATATTGCTGTGCTTTTTGAATTAATTGATTTCTTAAAATCTCTTGCTTTTTCACTTTCCTCGCTTTACGTAAGATGAGTTAAAAAGTAAAATGTAATTTTAAACGACTATACATCGCAAACGAATTTGTTAACAGTGCCATATAAACAGGATTGTGCAGGATCGACCTTCGGCCGGTAGGATAGAGGAAAGGATGGCAAGTTTATCCAGATTATTAACTGCTTAGTTTTTCAAAGAGAGCAATGAATTGTTCTAAGGATAGTTCCTCTGGCCGGCTCAAGGGGTTAAGCTGAAGCACTTTTAAGCTTTCTGTAACAGTTTCTGCAGAGTAGAGTTTTTTTAAAGAGACGCGCAGCATTTTTCTTCTCTGCTCAAAAGCTGTTCTTGTCAGTTTAAAGAATTTTTCTTGATCAATTTCTTTTTCCGGTTTTTTTAATTTTAAATGCACAATCGCAGATTCAACACGTGGAACCGGAAAAAAACAGTTTCTGCTGACTCCAAAAGCGTAAGAGGGATTTGAGAAAAAATTTAAAAAGATAGTAAAAGAGCTGTAGTCTGAGGTGCCGGGTTTTGCAGCAAAGCGTCTTGCTACTTCATCTTGCACCATTAAAGTAAGAGATGAAAAAAGTTGATGTCTTGTGATGAGCTTTGCAAGAATAGGCGTTGTGATGTTGTAGGGAAGGTTTGCTATAACTTTTAGCTTTTTTCCAGGAGCTAATTGCTGACATATTTTATCAAGCGGAAATTCTAAAATATCCGCTTGAAAAACATCCAACTTTTGCTCTTCTGTTTGCAGCCTTTTTAAAGCTTCTGCTAAAACTTTATCTTTTTCTACTGCAATGACATGGGCTTTTGCTTCTAACAATTGTTCTGTCAAGGAACCGGGTCCTGGACCTATTTCCAGTACAACATCCCCAGGCTTTACATCTGCAGCTTTTACAATTTTTCGGATGATATTACCATCTATCAAAAAATTTTGCGACAAAGATTTCTTCGGGTTTGTGCCTAGTTTTTCTAGAAAATTTAAAAGTTCTGTTGGCTTATAAACAGGCATGGCTATTTCAAGTAAAAGGGCTGAAACTCTTGATCGCTTAGTTCTGTTAAATGATTGTCTTGAACATCAAAATAACTGCGTAATTTTTTGATATAGGCAATTGATTCTTTTTCTAAAGCGCCATCAAATAATTCTTCCTTGAGCTTTGTCTCAACTTCACTAAAGTGGGGAGCTCCTCCTTCAAACTTTTCTTTAAGAAAGAAAATGCGAAAAACCATTGAGTTGGCAGCGCGGCTTTTTTGTGCTGTTACTTCACTGATCTCTTGAGAAGAGAGCTTTAAAACAATTTCTTTATAAGCGTCTGACATCTCTTTTTCGCTATGTTTAAACTCTTCTGAAATAGAAATGGAAGCGGTTTCTCCATAAGAGGATTGATTTTTTAATTTTTCTTTTAACGTTTCTAAAGAAAGAGAATGGCTTTTTAGCTCTTCAGCTATTTGATCTGCTATTTTTTTGCCTTCTGTCGGGTTAGAATCTCGGACTGTGATCACGTTATAAGCAAATTTTTCTGGGGCTGTATTATTTTTTGA
>DAORNI010000003.1:57950-59407 GCA_035440845.1 Parachlamydiaceae bacterium
TTGAAAATTCGATGTAGCTGTTTCGGATGGCTTGCGGCGTTACATCGCGCATCGCTTTTGCATTGACTTTGTAATGGAGCATCCGGCGAAGCAAAATATCCCCTTTCACAATATTCCAGGCTTCTTCATAACTCATGCCGACTTTGTCCAGATTGGCAATGATATTTGGCCCAAAAAGCGTCTCCATTTCCTGGCGAACGTCTCCATTTGACAAGGGCAATTTATTTTCCTGGGCATCTGCTAAAATTAGTTCTTTATCGATTAGTTCGCCCAAAACATGCTTCCAGTTAATTTGATAAAACTGGAACCTGGCAGGCTCAGATGATGTATATTCTGGAAACTGCCGATAAAAAAGAAGATCCATTTTTTTCATGACATCAATAACAGAAATAGCTTTTCCATTAACTTTTGCCAAAATGCGATTATTGACAACGACATGTTGGTCTTGATCATTTCCAAAAAGGAAGGAATCTGCTTGTGTCTCAACGGTAAAGAGGGTAAAAAAAGACAAGAAAAAAAAGCGCGCAATTTTGGTAATTTTCATCATTTTTATTAAATCCAGTTAAAAAGACAGTATACAAGAGCTTAAATTAAATCTTAAGCATATTCTAAAATGGCAGCAAAAAAGCCGTCCATGCCCCCATCTGATGGAAATGTCTGAAAGGGTTTAGCTTTAAGTTTTAGATTGTAAGTTTTTATAAAATGCTCCACCTGATCTTGGTTTTCATGATCTAAAAGACTGCAAGTTGCATAAATGATCTGCCCTTTTGGATGCATAAAGCTTAAAGCTTTTTCAAAAATAGTGCGCTGCTGACCCACTAACCGTGGGACGGTTTTTTCATCAAAAGCCCATTTCATATCGGGGTTTCTGCGCATCGTGCCAGTCCCAGAGCATGGAGCGTCCACTAAAACAATGTCCATTTTCTTTTTGAGTTGTTTTAATCTCTTTTCATCTTTACTCTCTATTACTTGTGCATTTTGGATGCCAGCTCTTCTTAAGCGAATTTTAGCTTCTGCCAGTGCCCTTTTCCGCACATCGTGCAAAAAGATTTGTCCTTTGTTTTGCATTAAAGGGGCAAAGGCGAGCGTTTTGCCTCCAGAGCCTGCGCAGTAATCCATAATTTGCAACCCGGGTTTTGCCTCTACCAAAGAAGCAAGGAGTTGGCTGCCTTCATCTTGTACTTCAAAAAGACCTGCTTTAAATTCTTCAGTTCCAAAAAGATTGATCTTTTTTAAAAAGCAGATACCATTTTCTGATTCTTTGCATGCCTCAACGCTATATTTCTCTTTTAATTTAGCAAGGAGGGCATCCCGTGTTGTTTTCATTTTATTGGCACGAATAAAAGTGGGAGCTTCCCTGTTACTGATCCGGCAAAGCTCTGTAGCTCTTTTTTCTCCGTAGCAATTGTTGATGAGGGTAAAAAGTGTTTTTGGCGTGCTCAAGCGAATATGAATAG
>DAORNI010000003.1:59430-68950 GCA_035440845.1 Parachlamydiaceae bacterium
GATAGTCGCTTAAAGAAGTATTGCTAAAAATTTTAAATCTGCTTTCCCATGTGGGCGGCTTTTCGCTTAAGTGGTCGATCAGCCCTTTCCAGCGGATCATCGAATAGATCGTGTTGGCAATAAACCCGCGATCCTTTGGCCCCAAAGATTTATGAGCCCTAAAATATTGGCTGATAAAAAGATCTAAAGGGAGACCTCTTTCTTCATAACCATTTAAGATTTCTAAAATATGCCAATCGCGGAAGGGAATCTCTTTTTTCATTAATAACCTAAAACTTTTTAACCATTTTAAAGAAATTTGGCATTGTTTGCACGGTTTAAATTTTCCTTTCTTAATTTTATTTTTTCATGTAAATAAAAAATAAAATTGAAAATGAGGAGATTATTATATGAAATTTTGTTGTTCCATTCTTTTATTCTTAGGTCGCCTTGCGATCAGTGCCATCTTTTTATTAGCAGGCATTGGCAAATTTTTAGATTACGAAGGAACCTCGCAGTACATGCTTTCCAAAGGATTGCCTTTTGTTCCAGTGTTTTTAGTGATTGCTGCCCTTGTAGAAATTTTAGCGGCTTTGGCTTTGATTGTGGGCTTTAAAACAAGATGGGCAGCTTTTCTTCTTTTCTTATTCTTAATACCAACTACTTATATTTTCCATGATTTTTGGAATTTAGGAGAGCCAGAGAGCGCGCTGCAATTCATCATGTTCATGAAAAATTTAGCCATTGGAGGCGGCCTTCTCTATATCATGGGAGCCGGTCCTGGATCTTTGGCAGCAGACAGATACTGCAGCTCATCTGATTGCTGCTCTTCTGGTTATTGCTCTAGTGAAGAAGCTTGATTAATTAGTTTTAAAGTTTTAAACTGATAAGCAATGAATAGTGAAGATGTTAAAGTTTTAAGCAAGCCGTGGCTTATTTTTTTAAGCCTGTCCTCTCTTATTATTGCGGCTTTTGGCCAGCCGGCCAGAAGCCCTCTTTTAGCTGTTTTTGCAGCTTGTTTTGGCTATGCCATTTTTTGGAGGGTGCTTCTTTCTTTTAAAACTTTTAAAGAGCGTTTTTGGATTTCTTTTTCCTGGTTTTTTGTCCTGCAGCTTGTACAGCTCTCTTGGATGACGGCTCACCCTTTTTTTTATATCTATTTGCCCTACATTTTTTTTGCAGCCCTTCAAGGAGTTCAGTTTGGCTTTTTAAGTTTTTTTGTCACACGGACAAATATAGCTTCCCTGCAAAAAATTGCAGGCATGTCTGCTTTTTGGGTGCTGATGGAGTGGTCGCGCCTTTTTTTCTTGTCAGGCTATTCGTGGAATCCAGCTGGAATGGCATTGGCAGCAAACTTATACTCTTTGCAAATGGCTTCTCTTTTTGGCGTTTACGGTCTCTCTTTTTGGGTCATGTTTGTCAATTTTCTTTTGCTAAGATGTTGGATTCTTTGGGAAAGTAAAAATATTACTTTAAGTGCTGTTTCTCTTTTTATGCTAATGGCATTGACCCCTTATATTTATGGGGCGGCACATCTAGAAATTCATAGTAGAAAAAATTTAAATAACAGTGAGCCTTTTACTGCTTTACTTGTGCAGCCCTCTTTTGCAGTCGATGGGATGGATCATATCCAGGACAGGAAAAAATTGATTGCCTACGTTATGGAGCAGTGGCGTAAAATTCTTTTGATCACAAAAAAAGAAAGCCATCAAAAAATAGATCTTGTCGTATTACCAGAATATGTAGTGCCTTTTGGAACCTATACCCATGTCTTTCCTTTTGATCTTGTTCAAAATATTTTTGCAGATATTTTTGGGCAAGAAAGCGTTGCTAAATTGCCCGAGTTGGACGCGCATTTGGCTCAAAGCTTTAGGAAATCTCAAAAGAGTCATGCTAAAGAGACAATTGTTTTTGTCAATAACGCCTATTGGTTGCAAAGCCTTTCCAATGTGCTTGGTGCGCCAGTTGTTGCTGGTCTTGAAGATGTGGACGATCTCTCTTTTGAAGAGCGCAATCATTATAGCGCAGCGCTTTATCTGTCTCCTGGTAAAGTCAATTGCAAATTGCCAGAGAGGTATGAAAAAAGGGTTTTAGTGCCGCTTGGCGAGTATATTCCCTTTAGCTTTTGCAAGCAGCTTGCAATCAATTATGGCGTAAATGGTTCTTTTACAAAAGGGGAAAAGGCAAAAGTATTTTTTCATCCCAAAAAACCTTTTGGGGTTTCCATCTGTTATGAGGAGACCTTTGGTCATGTCATGCGAGAAAATAGGTTAGATGGCGCTGAATTACTGGTCAATTTGACAAATGATGGCTGGTTTCCAAGTTCTAAATTGACAAAGCAGCATTTTGACCATGCCAGGTTAAGAAGCATTGAATGCGGCATTCCGTTAATTAGAGCTTGCAATACAGGGATTACAGGTGGCTTTGACAGTCTGGGAAGAGTGATTTCGGTGCTCGGCGATGCAGAAGATGAGCATGAGTCTTTGTCTGATTCTCTTTTGCTTGAAGTGCCAGCCTATACATATCAAACTATTTATTCAAAATTTGGCGATCATCTGATCTTGAGCTTTTCCAGTATCGCATTTCTTGGCTTATTGTTTAATAGATCAACTAAAAAGAATTGATTTAAATAGTATTTATCAGATAGCATAGATCATTAGAGCGTGTCATCAATTGATAATAAACTTATATTCGAGTTCTTTTCCTTTAGAAATTCGCACACGCTTCGAAAATTAAAAGCCATATTTAAATATGACTTTTAATTTTTGCGACCTTCTAGAGAGAAGGTAATCTCGAATCTAAGCTATTAGCAATTAATTGATGACACGCTCTATAGTCGTTTAAAATAGGTTAAGTTTAGGCAATTGTGACTTCTATTCGTCCAGATTTAAAAACAATTTTTAGAAAGCAGAAGACTTTAAAAAAAGAAGTAAGCTTTTCTGGGATTGGTATTCATACAGGTGTTCAAGTTTTGATGCGGTTTCTTCCGGCAAAGGAAGAAACCGGCATTGTATTTAAGCGCACCGACCTTGAAGGCAAGCCCATTGTTCCAGCAACTGTCCAGCATGTTTTAGATACGTCCAGGAGTACAACAATTGGTATTGGCAATATAAGAGTGCATACAGTGGAGCATGTTCTTTCTGCACTTCGCGCTTATGAAATTGACAACTTGTGCATTGAAGTTTCAAACATTGAGCCGCCTATTGGAAATGGGAGCTCTGATGTTTTTGTTGAGATGATTGAAAATGCAGGTATTATAGAGCAAGAGGCAAATACTCCTATTGTCAAGCTGGAAAGTCCCATTTATTTTTCTGATGGGGATATTCATCTAGTTGCCATTCCCTATGATGGCTACCGCATCAGCTATACGCTTAATTATCCAGATTGTAATTTGCTAAAAGCTCAATACCATTCAGTACTTGTCAATGAGGCAAATTTTAAGCAAGAACTTGCATCTTGCCGCACATTCTCTCTTTACAAAGAAGTCTCTTGGCTAATGGACAAAGGTCTTATTAAAGGAGGCAGCTTGGATAATGCAGTCATCATTAAAGATGATGCTGTCTTTAGTAAAAATGGACTTTTTTTTCCAGATGAAATGGTCAGGCATAAGGTTTTAGATATGATTGGAGACCTTTCATTAGTAGGCTTTAATTTCCATGCCCATATCATTGCTTTAAAGTCAGGGCATGGCGCAAATTTTGGATTTGCAAAAAAAATGTATAATTATATTACGATGGAGAATGCTGATGGATCATAAAGAAAATGGCACACCTAAAAATCTTGATATAAAAGAAATTATTAAAATTCTTCCGCATCGCTATCCCTTTTTGCTTGTTGACCGCATTTTAGAGATCGATCTTGAAAAGGGCTCTATTGTAGGACAAAAAAACCTGACAATGAATGAAGCTTTTTTTCAAGGACATTTTCCAGATGCACCTATTATGCCAGGAGTGCTTATTTTAGAAGCTTTGGCACAAGCTGGAGGCGTTTTAGTGCATCTTAAGGGACAGGTCGAAAAAATTGCTGTGCTTTTAAATATAAGCCAAGCTAAGTTTCGCCATCCCGTGCGCCCTGGTGATGTTTTGCTTTTAAAATGTGAGGGCATCCACTTTAGCTCAAAAGGGGGTAAGGTCAAAGCAACGGCTTTAGTCGATGGCAAAGTGGCAGTAGAAGCAGAAATTGGGTTTGCGCTTGTGAGCAAAAGTCAAATTTAGTAACGTTTCCAATTGTGAGAACAGTCAAAACATAAAGAGTTTTTTGATACATGAAAAATGCAAATATACATCCTACAGCTATTGTAGAACCGGGCGCAACCATTGGAAATAATGTGACAATAGAGCCTTATGCCATTATAAAATCTAATGTTGTGCTAGAAGACAACGTGACAATCAAATCGCATGCCTATATTGACGGCTTTACAACAATTGGTGAGGGGACTACCATTTATCCATCTGCCAGCATTGGGACAAAAACCCAAGATTTAAAATTCCGCGGTGAAAAGACATTTGTAAAAATTGGCAAATATTGCGAGATCAGAGAGTTTGTCACTATTAATTCTTCCTGCCAGGAAAATTCTGTTGTTTCAATAGGGGATCACTGCTTGATCATGGCTTATTGCCATGTGGCGCATAACTGCGAAGTTGGCCATCACGTCATCATGAGCAACAATGCCACGTTGGCAGGACATGTGATTGTAGAAGATTATGCTATTATCGGAGGCATGACGCCGATTCATCAGTTTGTAAGGATTGGCAAATATGCGATGGTGGGCGGCATGAGCCGGGTCACTCATGATGTTCCTCCTTTTACAATAGGGGCTGGAATCCCTTTTAAATTTGGAGGTCTTAATATCATTGGCTTAAAAAGACATGGTTTTCCGCTTGAAACAAGAAAAGAATTAAGCTCTGCCTTTAAGCTCCTTTACCGCTCTAAACTCTATTTTGAAGAGGCTTTGAACCAGATTGAAAAGAATGTAAAACCTTTTGATGAAGTCAAGCATCTGGTCAAGTTTTGCCGCGAATCTAAACGTGGCTTAATGGGATTAAAAGCAGAAGATGAAGAATCTAATTTTGACGAAGAAAAAGAAGAAGAGCAAGAAGAAGTCCAATCTCTAAAGAACCGATAAAGAATCCTAATATGAAAGTCATTTTTTTTGGCACTCCGGATATTGCTGCCGATGTTTTTGAATTTTTGCTTGAAAATGGCGTTCAGATCGTAGCTGTTGTCACAAAGCCAGACAAACCAAAAGGACGCTCTTTAGTTTTTCAGCCAACAGCTGTCAAATTAAGAGTGCTACAAAAAAATCCTTTGATCCCTGTTTATCAGCCAGAACTTGTTTCAGACTTAGAGTTTGCTCCTGTTTTAGAGCAGTACCAGCCAGATCTTTTTGTCGTTGTGGCTTACGGAGAAATTATCAAACAGCATCTTTTGGACATGCCAAAATTGGGCTGTATCAATTTGCATGCCAGCTTGCTTCCCAAATATAGGGGAGCTGCTCCCATTCAGCGTGCCATCATGAATGGCGAAAAAATAAGCGGCGTCACCATTATGCACATGGCAAAAAAAATGGATGCTGGTGATATCATCAAGGCAGTTCCTGTTTCTATTGGCTGTGACATGACATCTGGAGAATTGATGCAATCTCTTTTGGAAGTTGGCAAAAAAGCGCTCCTTGAAACCATTCATGATTTTGAAAAAGGGATTTTTAATAGGACGGTTCAAGATCACTCTCTTGCGACTTTTGCTCCAAAAATTGAATTGGAAGATTGTGAACTTGACTGGGATTTAGAGGCTGAAAAATTGCATCATTTAGTACGGGGAGCAATGCCTCATCCTGGGAGTTTTTGTTATGTGAAAATCCGTGGAGAAAAAAAACGGTTAAAAATAAAAGCATCTAAATTAGAACCAGATCTTCAAGGCACACCCGGCCAAATTCTTAGCGCTGATAAAAATGGCATTGTCATTGCCTGCAAAAAGGGTGCCTTGCGTTTACTTGAAATACAGCTGGAAGGTAAAAAAGCAATGCCAATTGAAGAATTTTTGTGCGGCATCCCCACCAATCAAATTTGCTTTATTTAAATCCCTCCTTTAGTTTATCTTTATGCTTTTCAGCATGCAAAAATCATATAAATTTGTTTTTAAATAAAAATAGGAGCTTTTAATTATGTCAGGACCTGCAACATGGAATGTAGTAGGCGTTATTCTTAAGAATAATCTAGTCGAATTTGATTCCATTTTAAAAAGCGGTGAGCAATTAAATAACCTTTGTCGTTTTACTGCAGCAGCCATGCAAATAATAGATAAATCACGTTTTAAAATAGCTATTGTAAAGTGTTTTCAGTTTACCGCCCTTGCTGATTGCTATGGAATTCTCAACTCTATAAAGAATTTTCCGTATAAAAGTTTTAACTATACAAAATATGACCACCTGCAAAAAATAGCTTTTGGTGTGGCTAATTTAAATGATACACTCTCTTGGTTTGAAGATAAAAAAGTGGTGGATCTTGGAAGATTTGGTTCAGTTCTTGGCCATCTTGGTTCATTTGGGGCTGCAGCGGGATTAATAAGAAATGTTTGGAATGAAAGAAAAAAAATAAGTTCTTTAAGTGCTAATCTAGCTGACGAGTATAAAAACCTAAAAGAAACAAAAAAAAATAAGATGTTAGCACAAAGAGCTGTTAGCTGTTTAAATATTGGATCTAATTGCTTGGAAGTTACGTTGATTGCAACGCCTTATTTTATTAAAATGAATAAGAATTTTCGAGCTGTAATAACAATGGTTTCAAAGGCTGCGGCTCTTGGAGCATTTTTAATTGAACAAAAAATAAATTAATAAGGAAATGATCATGTTAGCAATTCATTATGGGAAAGTTGTTCTCCAAAATGTCGCTGGTATACCCGAAGCATTAGAATTTAGCGAAGTTCAAGATAAGTTTAGAAAGCTTGTTCTAAAGTGGCTGCCTGTAAATGACCATGTTAAAGAATCATTAAAAGCTGCAAATGCATTTTTTGCGCCACTTAGACTTGGATCGTCTGTTGTTACTATATATAAAAATGGGTCTTTAAAGAAAGCCTCTGGTTTTAATCTTAAAGAAGTGAGCACCGTTCTTGTGTCTTTTGTACAGGCAATAGATCTTACTACAAATTTAAATAATTGGCAGCTTGTGACGATTGAAAAAATAGTAGGTTTTGTCAAATCAGTTGATGTCTTTAAGTTTTTGCAAAATGTAAATTTAAAAACAGAAAATGTTTTGGACAAGCTTCGCTTATTTAAGGATGGTTTTATTTTTACAAATACAGTCATTTCTTTATGGGAAGACCGTAGCAAATCTGTTGTAAACAATTCTGGAGATGGCTTACAATTAGATGATAAGCTACTGTTTAAGCGTGTGGCTGATGTCTTTAAATTAACAGTCGTTGGGCTTTCATTGGCAAATTCTTTAACATCTTTTGGCACATTGTCATGCGATACTTACTTTGGTAAAGTAACATCTGGTAAGGTTATTGAAGGTTTAAGCTATTTCTCAACAGCTACTGCCTTCTTCAAAGCCGTCCACAGCGTATCTAAAACTGCTTAAGTTGTAGCAACCAAAAGCATCTGTGTCTTGGCTTAAGATCATTAATAACCTGAGTTTCGGGTTTATCTTCTTGAAATTCAGGAAATTTTTCAAGAGTGAGTTTTGCAATTTTTTTCGAAAAACTAAGTTTTCACTCTTCTTGAGAAAAAAAAAGTGCAAAAATCGCGAGAAAAAAAACTGAAGTTCGAGGAGAGAAACTAGAAAACTCAGGTTAATAAGCTCAAAAAGGCTTAGATTACAATAACCCAGGGCACCTGCTCCATAAAGATCTGACTAAAATGGCTTAAAAGGCCAATACCTTAATGATCCAGACCGCAAGGTCTGGGTTTAGTACAACCAACAATTGAAACCTGAAAAGTCGACATAAATTCGCAGGCTACTGGACAAAATTCAAACGATTTTATGCTTTCCTTCTTTAGACTCCTTTCGAAACCCCATTCAATTGCTAAAAATTGTTCTTTTTGGCATCTTTTTTGATAAATTTTTCAACTATATGAACAAATATGCTCTCAAAATTTATCAAAAAATCTGCGCAAAAATAGCTAATTTTTCCAATCAAAGTGTGTTTCAAAAGAAGTTTTTTAAAAAAATAGATTCTCAAAAAAATAGTTTATACCCACATGAATGGATCGTCATTTCATCTTTGATCTTTCTTTTAGTTCTGTTGACATTTGTTTCTCATTCTTGCGATCCTTCTTTTCCGGAAACTAAAAAAGAAGTTCATTATCTTAAAGCTAAAGAATTTGAAGTTTTTATTGAAGGAGAAGTGGAATTTCCCGGGAAACACCATGCAAAAAGCAGCTCAAAAATAGGGGATCTGCTTTTGCTTGCAAAACCAAAGGCATCAGCAGATTTAAGACGGATCAAAACAGAAAAAACAGTAAGAAAAGGGCAGATCATCAAAGTTCCTGCCTATCAAATGATTAAAATTATTTTAAAATTTAATGATGGATCCGTAGAAGAATTGAGCGTACCAAAGGGGACTAAATGGGAAGATCTGCCAAAATTCTATGAATGGCCTAGTTTGGCAGATTTGTCTTTTTTGGCAAAGAAGAAGCGTTTAAAGGAAGGAGATCAAATTAAAATTAAATTTAACAGATAAGTTTTCTCTTTTAAGTGCCTCTACAAAGGTGTTTAAAGCTGTTTTAACGGGCTTTTTAGAAAAAGCTCAAGAAATGTTAAGATTTCTGTTGTTAAAAAAAAGCTCCTTCTGGTAATCTGCTATTTTAAGCATAAAAAACATGCTTTAAAAACAGGTTTCTTTCCTTAAGAAGTGAGAAGCTGTTAGAATGAATGTCCCTTTGAAGCTCTGATTAAGAACGCATTTCGTGCGCACCTTTTCACTAGTCAATAAGGTAATCGTTTCTAAACAATTATTGCATAAAAGTAAATTTAAGTCGCTATAGCATATGGCGATAAGTATCATTTGAGTGAAGGATTAAGCATTATGGCGCTTAAGCTAATGGGTAAAAAACGTGGAATGATTCAAGTTTTTGATAACAAAGGCAATGTTGTTGCTGCAACTGTTATCGAAGCTGAACCTAATATCATTACACAAATTAAGACTAAGGAAAAGGATGGCTATAACGCCATTCAGACAAGCTTTGAAAAAGTAAAAGTTAAAGACGCTCGCACGTTGAACAAAAGAGCAACGAAACCGATGCGCGGACATTTTGCTAAAGCTTCTGTTGAGCCTCGCAAGCATCTGGTTGAATCACGCATTGATGCGGTAGAAGAATTCAACCTAGGGCAAGAAATCAATGTCGATGTGTTTGCTGAAGTTGGTTTTGTTGATGTAATTGGCTTGACAAAAGGTAAGGGCTACCAAGGTGTGATGAAGCTTTATGGTTTTGGGGGCGGTCCTGCTTCTCACGGCTCTAGCTTCCATAGGCATGCAGGTTCAACTGGTATGCGTACAACTCCTGGACGCTGCTTTCCAGGCGGAAAGCGCGCAAGTCATATGG
>DAORNI010000004.1:0-7287 GCA_035440845.1 Parachlamydiaceae bacterium
ACAAAACAAAATGCCAAAAAGCATAATTTTAGCAAGTAAATGCGGTTATGCAAGAAGTCTAATATTGCCCCTTTATTTTTGGTCAGCTTGCGCGAACTCTAAAGAGAGAAAATAATCTCGAACCTAGTGCGTGTCTTAGTCAGACCTTTCGGTGGTGATTATACTCTTTTTGTCAGATAGCGAGAGGGCATAAAAACCCGTTGTGCCAATCAAAAGGCCAATTGGGATTGCTATCATGCCAAGTTCTAAAGCTGCAGCTGAATGTGCACCGCCTGCCATATTGATTACTCCTCCTATAGTAGTATGAAAGACATAGCCAAAAGTCATAATGATCATATTAGCAAGAGCTGTTGTCAAGCCGGCAACTTTTTCACTGACATAAGTAGATGCTTTATAAATTGCTAAAATTTGATAAGCAGAACAAATTCCTGTCACGATAAAGCTGATACTTAGAACCTCTACCGAAAGCTGAAAAACGATTAAGCTGATAAAAACAATGGCCATGACTATCCCAGAACCAATAATTGCAGCCAAATAGTTTCCAATTTTTTCCGCAATAAAATTAAGCAAAGGTGAGCCAAAACACATGCCTATAAAAATCATTGAAGGCAAAGACGCAGCCATTACCCTATCAAATTTATAGACACTGCTTAGAAATTTTGTTCCCCAAACATCCGCAAATCCTTCTAGTGGTCCTACCATCAAACCTGCAAAAACGCACGTCCAAACAACGCGCTTATTACTAATGACTTGCCAGATATCTGACATCACGCTTGTTTGTTCCTCGCTTTTTACCTCAGGAATAATCCAGTAAGTAAAAAGAGCTAAAATAATTCCAATACTAGCAAAAAGATACGTGACAAAATGAAAACCAAAAACTTCCCGCATATAGCTGACAGGGGCACCTCCATAAATGGCACCTGTCAATCCGATCATCACAGAAAAACTTAACATCCGTGGAAAGAGCTTTTCACTAAACGTCATACGTATAATTTTAAATACACCCAAAATAGCAGCAGAAGAGCCCATTCCTATAAGCAGGCGCCCAGCAATTGGATAAAACCAGTGATCCGAAAAAATGAGCGGCATTAATCCGGCTACTGTCATTAAAATACAGCCTGTCATCACTTTTCTTGGGCCATATCGATCAAGCATAATGCCAATTGGTAAATGCATCAAAGAATATCCAATATAATAAATACCAGAAAACTGACCAAAGGCTGCAGCTCCAATATTAAATTGCTGCATGATATCATCTAGCATGATATTTGGCATGACCCTCAATATATATTGATAAGCATAAAAAATAGAGGCAACAAGCCAAATCCCCCATGCAGCCATTCTTGACGAAGACATATAAAAACTCCTTTAAAAAAAAATCGTTGAAGCATTGCTGCTTCAACGGTTTTTATGGTTAATTTTTAGGTTTTAAGGTTTCAGAAATGACGTTATAAACCACCGAAAATCCACCTAAAGCAATCGCTTTTGCAATGGATCCTCTCATTAATGACGAAACACCGCTTATCTTCTTATTTTTTTGCCATAAGGTCAAAGCTGTGTCTGCAGGATGCCCTACAAGACTGCCAATAGCACCTGTAAAAAACATAGAAGCATACTGGGCTATTTTGTTATTTTCAGTCCGGTTTTTCATCATTTCGCTTAAAGGCCCGCTAATTCTTATAGCTAAAAGAAAGCTGGTCTCTCTTGTCACAATAGCCGATGCTTGCTTGACAGAAAGCGACCTTAAGCACTCCATAGGAGTGCGTCCTTTAATTGTTTGCCCGTTAAATACGGCCAAAGCAGGTGCTGAGATCAATCCCACGATAGCAGCACTTATAAACATGACTTTAACATCCTTAGGGTCTTTGGTTCCCATGCATTTCATTGCAATTTTCTCAACACGATCTTGTGCAATCAATTGAGTCCCCACAATCATGCCAATTGTAGGAGAAGCTTTAAAACCAGATTTGATCATCTCTCTATCAAATTTAGGGATCGGATGATGAACCGGATCATTAAGCTGCCTGGCGCTTTTTAACGCAAAGCCATAAAAAAATGGTATAATAGCAACAGAAGCTGCCATAATTGGTACAGCAGCAGGGGCTGCTTTTTGCCATGCTATATTTATAAATTGTCCTTCTTGGACAGGAGGTAACGAAGACATAAAATATCCTTTAATAAAAAAACGTTATAAGTTCTTTTTGAACTTTTTAATTTAAGAAATAGATTTGATAGGAAAAAAAAATGGTGTATCCGCCTTAGCGGAGTGCAAAAGAAGAGAGCAGAATTTGAGCAAAAATAGAAACCATGCCAAAAGAAAAGCTCAATGCAGAAACGCATGGCTTATCAAAAGATGGATATAAGAAATTCATATTTTTGTTCATAATTAAATAAGATAACAAATTCAGAATAAAAGCGCAATAAAAATAATCTTTACAATGATTTAACTATTGTTATGGATAATGCATCGTTGCATAAGAGAAAAATCATGAAAGAAAGTATTACACTTCTTCCATAGCTGGTAAAAAAATAACGGCCGTTTATTTAACCGGATTTTGGAGGCTTTCCAATCCACTTGACTTCGCGCTTAATGTGAAGGAGCAATTTTTTTAAGATAGAAAGCTCACGGTTAGTGACAAGTGTGATCACAGAGCCTTGGCGCTCTTGTCTGCCAGTCCTGCCAGACCTGTGGACATAAATATCCACATCATCGGAAAGTTGGTAAATAAAGACATGCGTGATCCCAGAGACATCAAGCCCTCTTGCTGCCACATCTGTACAGACTAAAAAGCGGATACGTCCACTCCTGAATTTGCTTGTGATACTAGTGCGCATATCCTGGCTTAAACCGCCGTGCAAAACGTCCACGCTTTGAAACTGCTTTTGGAGGGTTCTTGCCAATTTATCGCACTGAATGCGCGAGTGGCAAAAAATAATCGCTTGTTTTGGTTTTAAATGAGTAATTAAATCAAAAAGGGCTTCATCGCGGCGTGTGTGATGGCAGTAAAGAAAATGGTGCTGAACAGTGGTCGGCATCGACACTTTTGAGATCAAGGAAATTTCGACCGGCTCTTTCATCTGGTTTTTTGCTATTTCTCGAATGCCTTTTGGCATGGTTGCAGAAAATAAAAGCGTTTGATGCTCTTGAACTAAGCACTGCATGATGAACTCAAGATCCTCGCAAAAGCCCATGCTGAGCATCTCATCTGCCTCATCTAAAACAAGGGTCTCAACATGCGTTAAATCGATCTGTCTAGAGTAGATAAAATCGATCAATCTACCGGGAGTTGCAACTAGTACATGCACGCCGTGGCGCAATTTTGCCTGCTGCATAGAGGCATCTTCACCCCCATAAATGGCAAAGGCGCGCACTTCTTTAAATTGCCCAATTTTTTGCGTCTCTGTTGCATACTGCAACGCAAGCTCGCGTGTTGGAACCACAATCAAAGCTTGGATATTGGGATTTTCAATATTAACCTGATTACAAATCGGGATGGCACAAGCTGCTGTTTTTCCAGAGCCCGTTTTAGCAAGAGCTATCAAATCTTTTTTTTGTCGGATAAGTGGCAGTGTCTCTGCCTGAACAGCAGACGGCTCTTTAAATTGCATTTTATCTAATGCTTTTAAAATGGACGGATCTAATCCTAATTCTTCGAAGGTAGGCATAATCATTCAACGATAATCTAAACAATCATTATTTGGTATCTTTTTTTTAAACATCTATCGTGACATGAGATTCAGTCGAACGCTCTTTGGCTGGATATTTCACTCTTGCATGGGCAAATGCAACTAAAGTTTTGACAAGCACCGATTTTACAATGGCAAGTTCTTCAAATGTCAAAAGACACTCATCAAACTGGCCATCTTCTGCTTTGTCTTGAATAAGGCGAGAAGCTAGCGCCATTAAAGTATCTTCCGTTACAACATCTAATGACCTGGAAGCTGCTTCCACAGAATCTGCAATCATAATAATGGCAGACTCTTTGCTTCTTGGCTTTGGCCCTGCGTAGCGGAAATCTTTTTCATCAACCAGGCTTTTATCGCCTCCCATCAAATCTTGCTGCTTCCTATAAAAATAGTAGACAAGTGTTGTCCCGTGATGCTCTTTAATAATATCGATGAATTGCTCTGGAAGACCGGCTTTTCGTGCAAGCGATACCCCTTCGCTGACATGTGCCATGATCACTTGCGCAGACTCTTTTGGTGTCAAAAGCTGATGCATGTTAACTTTGTCCACTTGGTTTTCCGTAAAATATTCAGGCGTTGCCATTTTACCAATATCGTGGTAAAGGGTAGCCACCCGGCAAAAAAGACCATTTGCGCCTATTGCAGAAGCGGCAGCCTCTGTTAAATTACCTACCACGACAGAGTGTTGGTAAGTGCCTGGCGCCTCAATGGTCAAACGTCTTAGCAAATCGTTGTTTGGATCCATGTATTCCATTAAAGTCACATCTGTCATGATCCTAAATGCCGACTCTAAAAGAGGCAGTAGGCCAACGACTAAAATAGCAGTCAGCAGCATCGAAATGCCAGTGCTTAAGATATCGCCAAAAGCTGTCAATCCTATTAATTTGTTCTGATAAAAATTAATGGCCAAAATAATGCCGACACAACAGATCCAGGCCTTCCCGCAAACGATAAAAATTTCTTTTCTTCTTCTTAGAGTCCTCGTGCTAAAAATAGCGATAAGAGCTGCTGCAAAATTTAAAATCATAAAGCCTTGCCTGTCAAACGCTAAAACAAGCGTGAGCAAAATCACCAAAAAGCCACTCACAAAGCTTGCAATCCCGGGGTTCATCAAGCTGCAAAGCAAAATGGAAGCAAAAGGTACTAAAAGCGGGTAGCGCACAACATCAATCAAGTCATACTGGGAATTGAGGAGTAAAAATTCTACCGCTTTTGAAATGGCAAATGTCAAAACAATAATGGTAACCAGCAAAAAAAGCTTTCGATTCGAAAATAAGACTTTGGGATGATTGATGCGAAAATAAGAAATGGCAATGGCAGTTAAAATGAGGGTCAACATGAAGCTGCCAAGCAAAGTCAAAGGATGGAACAAATTGCGCTGACTCGTTAATTTCCGCTTGATCGCCTGCATGATCGCGATGTGGCGCGCCGTCACCTTTTCGCCTTTGTCGATCACACGGCTTCCTGCTGTGATATGGCTATATTGGTCAACAACTTGTGCTTGAATTTTTGCCCTTAATGCTTTTAATGCCGTCAAATCCTCTGAAATCGTCCAGGTCTTATTTTTCAAAAATCCAATAATAAATTGAATGCCTTCAGAATCCCCTTCTTTCCCTGGAAAGGCTAGTTTTTTGATATGCCGCCAAATTTTTTCTGGCAAAATGACGGCAAGATCCACCTCCTCTGGAGTATAGACGAGGTAGTTAGAAACAGGGATGCCAACATCCTTCATTTTCTGAATAGTGCGAGGATCCGTAAAGCGCAGGTGATAAAGGACAGATTCCACTGCATCTAACCCTTTGAACATCATCTCAAAAGGATTATTCTTAGCAGCTTTTCTCCAGTCCTGGTTATAGATCAGGTAGTTTTCAAGCTCGATCCTTCTTTGCCTGATCGATTTTTCAGAGACTTCATAAATTTTTCCGATATCACGAGCCAAATCCTGCTGTAAAATGACTGTTTTTTCTTCATCAAAAAAATCGACATCAGTCTCTGCAACAATGTAATCTGGGGAAATGGTATTAAGCTCCAGCACCTGCACGCGCACTTCGCGGAAATGGAGAATAGCAAAGAGAGCCATCGAAAAAAGGCAGCCGATCAAAATCCTGATCGCGATGCTCTTATCAAAAAAACCCTGTTCCTTTGAAAATTTTAATTCATTATAATTTTCAATTTCACTAACTCGATCGCCCATTACTTCCTATTTGCTGACATAATTAAATGCATCTTACCATATCAAGATAAAAATTATCTTCTCTTTTTTAGAAAAATTGTTTAATATCTCTTTTGAAATGAGACCATTGATTAAAAAAACAGTTATTTTTTTTTCCTTGCTTGCTGCCCTTTTTGGGGTTGCAAAAATCTACCAGGAAGCTTCTCTTAGCTTTTGTCTCTCCAACATCTGCTATGAAGAGACCAGTTTTTCTCCGAAAGAATTTGCTGCTATTGTCGATCCTGAAAAATTAAGTACAGTAAAAAAAATATTAAATCAAAACTACTCTTTTCTTGGAAAAGGCAATCAATCTTATGCTTTTATCAGCGAAGATTCTCAGTATGTGCTTAAATTTTTTAAATTTGGTCATTTAAAACAAAATTTCTTTTTAAATTTTTTGCCAAAAAATGCCTTTCTAGAAAATTTTTTGAACAAAAAACTAAAAGCTCAGGAAGAGCGCTTTTTTAAAGTCTTTGAAGGCTATCATGTGGCCTATACAGAAGATCCTGAAAATTGCGCGCTCATTTATATTCATCTCAATAAAACAGACCACCTGCAGCAGTCTGTCACCGTTAAAGACAACTTCAAGTCTTTGCACACAATAAATTTAGATTCTGTGGTTTTTATCGTGCAAGAAAAAGTTGTGCCTACAAGGGATATTTTAGGGGCTCTTTTAAAAAAGGGCGATGTTGAAGGGGCAAAGCTTAAGATCAAACAGCTTTTTAGCCTCTATCTTGCCCAATATAAAAAAGGGCTTTATGACCGCGACCATAATTTAGCCCACAACACAGGTTTTAAAGATGATAAGGCCATTCGACTAGATGTTGGAAAATTTAAAAAAGACCCTTCCATCAAAGACCCCTTAAGCTATAAAAAAGATTTAGAAAAAATCGCATTTGTTCGCCTAAAGCGTTTTGTCTCCACTTATTATCCTCAATACAAAGAAGAAATTTGCCACGCCATGGAAGAAGAGCTGGCAGAAATTTTTACTAAAGAATTTGAACTTTTATGACTAAAACTATCCTTGTGACCGGAGGTGCCGGCTATATTGGTTCTCAAGCAAACAGTGCCCTAAATAATGCTGGCTACCGCACTATCGTACTGGACAACCTGTCAAGAGGCAGTAAAAAAAGTGTGATAAAAGGTCACTTTATTGAAGGCGACCTTTTTGATAAAAGCCTTTTGCACTCTATTTTTTCATCAGAAAAAATAGATGCTGTTATGCATTTTGCAAGCTTTATCGATGTGGGCGAATCAGTCATGGATCCGGCCAAATATTATGAAAATAATGTGGCTGGCACTTTAAGTCTGCTGAACGCAATGAAAGAGCATGACGTTAACTATTTTATTTTTTCATCCACTGCCGCCATTTTTGGACTGCCCCAAGA
>DAORNI010000004.1:7328-9177 GCA_035440845.1 Parachlamydiaceae bacterium
AGAGCATGCAAAAGCACCTATTAATCCTTATGGCAAATCAAAGCTGATGGTAGAATCCCTATTAAAGGATTTTGATGCCGCCTACGGAATCAAATCGTGTTCTTTGCGCTATTTTAATGCAGCAGGCGGCGATCCCGATTTTAAAATCAAATATCAGCAAAAAAAAGAATCCAATTTAATCCCCCTTATTTTAAAAAGCTTGAAAAATGAGGCCGGATCGATCACAATCTATGGAACAGACTACGATACAAAAGATGGCACTTGCATCCGCGATTATATCCACATTCAAGATTTGAGCTTGGCTCATATTTTAAGCATGGAAAAGCTCATGCAAGAAAATCAATCCAGCTGCTATAACCTTGGAAATGGAAATGGTTTTAGTGTAAAAGAAGCAATCGAGGCAGCAGAGAGAATCACAAAACTGAAAGTAAACGTAAAAGAGGGTGCAAGGCGAGCTGGTGATCCGCCTGTTTTGATCGCCGACTCAAAAAAAGCAAGCCAGGAACTTAACTGGAAGCCTATTTACCCCTCTTTAGAAAAGATGATCGAGCACGCCTGGCGTGCCATGAATTAAAGTTAAAGAAGAAATTATGTCAGAATACCAGGTTTTAGCTCGCAAATACCGCCCGCAAAAATTTAAAGATGTCTTTTCGCAAGATGCCATTGTGACAACTCTAAAAAATGCCATCAAGCAAAACAGACTAGCTAACGGTTATATCTTTTGCGGTTCAAGAGGTACTGGAAAGACGACTTTGGCCAGGATTTTTGCAAAAGCTTTAAATTGTCAAAATCCAGGAGACGATTTAGAACCATGTGGCAGCTGCTCTTCTTGCAAAGAAATTGCCTCTTCCCATTCTTTAGATGTGTTAGAAATTGATGGCGCCTCAAATCGCGGTATCGACGACATCCGCAAGATCAATGAAAACGTGGGCTATACCCCAGCTTCTGGCAAATATAAGATCTACATCATCGATGAAGTCCATATGTTGACAAAAGAAGCCTTCAATGCTCTTTTAAAAACACTGGAAGAGCCTCCTCCAAAAGTAAAATTTTTCTTTGCAACAACAGAGCCGCACAAGGTACTGCCCACTATTTTAAGTCGCTGCCAGCGCTTTAACTTAAACCGCATCACTGCGCAAGACATTTTGACAAAGCTAAAAAATATTGCAAGCGATTTGGGAGTTTCCGCAGATGAAGAGGCTTTAAGGCTGCTTGCCTTTCATGCAGATGGGGGCTTGAGGGATGCAGAATCGCTTTTTGACCAAGTCATTGCCTTTAGCCAAGGAGACATTACTGCTGCAACCGTTGCTGATCTTTTAGGTTTAATGCCAAAAGAGCCTTTTTATCAATTAGATGAAGCAGTAAAGGCCGGCAATACCGCTTTTGCCTTTGAACTTGCACACCAGATTTTTTCTGAAGGCAAAGATATTTCGCACTTTTTAGAGGGTTTGAGCGAGCATTTCCGCACTCTGCTAATGGTCAAGCTTTCTCAAAAGGCAGCGTCCTTCCTTAACTTGTCAGAAAAAGAGAAAAGCCAATATGAGATGCACTCTAAATGGTATACAGAAGAGCAGTGCATCACGATCATGGAATTTTTATTGGAAGCGCAAAACCAGATCCGCTATATGAACTCCCCTAAAATTGCTTTGGAAGGGGTTTTGATCCGCATCATTAAAATTCAGGCAAGAGTGCCAACTGCCCTTCTTGTAAGGCGCCTTGCAGAACTGGAAAATAAAATAGCAGAAAAGGTAACGACAGCCCCATTTACACCTCAAAGTCTTCCAGAAACTAAAAAAGAAGAAATCAAACAAGAAGAAATTAGACAGCAAGAGCCCAAAAGAACAGAGCC
>DAORNI010000004.1:9213-16604 GCA_035440845.1 Parachlamydiaceae bacterium
CCCACTGCAAAAGATCTTGGGATCAAACCAAAAAAAGCAGAACCTGCAAAAGTAGAAACTACCAAAGTAGAGCCAGTATCAGTAGGACCCCCTAAAAAAAATAACTGGCATGACACCGTCCTTCAATTTGCAGCTGTCGAATTAGAAGGCATCATTAAAAAGAAATAGGAGACTATATGGGAACAGGATTTTCAAAAAAGAAAAAAGAAGCAAGAATGATGCAAGAGCAGCTTAGCAAAATGCAGCAGCAGATGAGCCAAACAGAAATTATAGGCAAAGCGCCAAATGAACTGGTCACTGTTGTGCTTAGCGGTGAACAAGAAGTTAAAAGTATTAAAATCAAGCCAGAATGCGTAGATCCAGAAGATGTGGAAGGTTTGCAAGATCTAATCAAAGCCGCTTTTAACGATGCGTCCAAACAGCTGAAAAATCAATCTATGCAAGGTCTTGGCGGACTTGGTGGACTTGGGGGTCTTGGCCAATTTGGCTTTTAGTTGAATTAAATAGTTAAATTTTGTTACTTTTTTTCTTCTTAAGAAAAAGAGTAACATGAAAAACACAACTTTTAAATTATTTTATTTACTGACTATATTTTGCTCTTTTAAAGGATATAGTGAACTGCCAAGATATGAATTTGACCTTGAAACCGGTTACAGAAAAGATTCCCTCAATTGGAATATTGGAGGCCCAAACAGAAAACCTAATATCCTGTCTGAGCTTAACTGGAAAGATTTGACTGCTTCAGAAATTACTTCTTGTTTTAAAATATTTCAAAATAATGGCTATATCAGGTTATCTGGAAATTATGCACATTTTTTTTCTGGATCTGTTCAAGATTCTGACTATTTTGGAGACAACCGTAAAGGTGAATATTCAAGATCAAAAGCAAAATCTTCTGGAAGTCATGCTTATGGAATTTCAACAGCTACTGGATTTCAATTTCCGCTATGCTCCAATCAATTGATTTTTTATCCTCTTATTGGCTACGCTTGGAATGCCCAACATTTCAAAATAAAAGATGGATTTCAAATTATTGATTTGGAAGATAATTTCTATGGGTCACTTTATAGATTGCATAGTTCTTATAAATCACGTTTTCAAGGTCCATTTATCGGGATTGATTTAAACTATCGAGTAAATCCCCTTTTTACAATTTTAGCTACCTTTGAATACCATTTCTTAAAATATACTGGAACCGGGCATTGGAACTTTAGAAAAGACTTTTACAAAGATTTCCAGCATACTGCAAATGGTCATGGTGTTTTTGGTTCATTAGGAGCTTTTTATCAAATTAACAGCCGGCTCTCTTTAGGAATAACTTTCAAAGGAAAATGCTTTAAGGCAAAACAGGGAAATGTAAAGTTTTATGCTCTTATAAAAGATAAAAAACTAGTTATTAATCAGCCTTTCAATAATATTACTTGGAAATCTTTTAATACTCTCTTCTCAATGCGGTACGTCTTTTAAAAATATATTTTTTATTAGGGTGTGTCATCAATTGCTAATAGCTTAGATTCGAGATTATTTTCTAGAGGAAAAGAACTCGAATATAAATTTATTATCAATTGATGACACGCCCTACTTATCTCTTTATCTTTCTCTATCTGCCATCGAAGGTCTTTCTCCATCCCTATCACGCTCTCGTGATCTATCTCTTTCACTTGGCTCGGGATAAAAATAATCTATTGTTGCGTTTCCGAATCTGCGAAGACCATCTCCTACAAGACCAACTCCAGCAGCCTTTGTTGAATAAGAACCATATGCTATACCTACACCCCCAATACACACTTCCATAATCCCTTTCATAAATTCATTTGAATATTTACCATTAGGATTTTCCGAACTTGCTTTTCCTGGACTTTTGTCTAAAGCGCAACAGACTCCTCTATTTAAATTTTTAGCGTGTCCAAAAAGACGTTCCGATATTTTATTCTCAATACGTTTTTCTAAAGCTTTTTTTGTTCTCTTATCAACATAAACATTATGTTTATCTAAACATTTCTACGCTTCTTTAAGAAATTTTTTATATTTAAAATTTTTAGAAGTCGCCTGCTGATATTTTATACCAATATTAATAAAATTATCAATTTGATCATCTAGACTATCGCAATTAATTATTGCATCAACATCAAAATCAAGCTCAACATTTGATGAACGATATGTTTTAGCTTCTACTCCAGAATTAAATGAAAATGTCTGTATAAAAAGGCAAATAAATAAATAGAAATGATAAGAAGAGAAGAAATTAAACATGTAAGCCTTTTGAGTTTGGAATATTTATTATTTTCTTGATATAAACAAATGGATTTGGCGAACAAAAATGACATAGCGACAACAAAAGGAAAAAGAATAAGAAAAAACATTTTAAAAAATTTGTATATGAATTTTAAGCTTAAAGAGTATTTTTATACATCTCTAAATTGTTTAAATGCAAGAAAAACAAACAGGTGCCCATACGAGACAGTTGCAAAATGTTTTTGACCTCTCTATAATTGATTTTTCATTGAAAAAAGTAATTTTATTTTCGAAGAATCGCTTTTTACACATGTCACTTTTTTAGTGACTCACCTTACGCAAAAGCCAGTTTATGTTATATTTTGGAGTACTTAAGTTGTCCATGTTGTCCATCAAACATTATAATAGGTATCGTCTGGGACGCTTTTTTGATACTCTTTTGTCAAAAGGGCTTCAATCTCTGCTGCTGTCCTTAAAGAAAGTGCTTTTGTCGCAAGCTTTTTAGCAGCTTGCAAGCTGGTGCTTCTGACTGCATTTTTGATGATCGGGATATAGCGCGCTGCAACAGAAAGTCCGTGGACGCCAAGCCCTAAAAGAAGGGCTGTAAACAGTGGGTCTGCAGCAATTTCACCGCAAACAGTGACGGGGATTTCTTGCTTATCAGCTTCTTGCACGATCAATTTGATCAAGCGCAAAACGCTGGGGTGCGTTGGCGCGTAAAGGTTGTTCAAAGAGTGGTTACTGCGGTCTACTGCCAGAGCATATTGGACAAGGTCATTTGTGCCAATAGAAAGAAAATCGCACTCCTTTGCTAAAAGATCTGAAATGATTGCAGCAGAGGGCACTTCAATCATGCAACCGACTTTAATCAATTTTGGTATTTTCTCACCCTTTTTAAGAAGATCGCTTTTAACTTCATTTAAAACAGCTTTTGCCTGTAATAGCTCTTGCAAACTAGAAATCATAGGAAACATGATGCTGACAGAACCGCTTGCTGCCGCCCGTAAAATTGCCCTTAGCTGTACTTTAAAAACTTCGCTCTCTTTTAAAAGAAACCGGATGGCGCGGCAGCCAAGATAAGGATTGCTCTCTTCTGCTATGAGTTGATTGGCCAAAAATTTATCTCCACCAACATCAAAAGTGCGTATCACGATAGGCAGGCCCTTCATTTTACGCACTATCTTTTGATAAAGCTTGAACTGCTCTTCCTCATCTGGGAAGCTTCTGTCTGAGATAAAAGCATATTCCGATCGGAAAAGCCCAACACCTTCAGCTCCAAAGCGATGCATCATCTCTACTTCTTCTGCTGCTTCAATATTTGCAAAAAGCAGTAAAAGATGGCCATCTAATGTTGCAGCTGGCAAATGGCGCATCTCATCCAAATTTTTTTGATGGTTTTTTAATTGTCGTCCAAGCTTTTTATAGGCAGCTAACACTTTCTTTTCCGGATTGATGATCAAATCCCCCGTCCTGCCATCTAAAATAATCCAGCTTCTTTGAAAGGACTCTAAAGATTTAAAATCAATGCTTGTCACATAAGGGATTCCTTTTGCCTTTGCAATAATGGCTGCATGCGAGGCTATGGCTCCAAAATGGGTCACAAAAGCAATGGCTGCAGCGCTATTTGCTTCTGCAATATCAGAAGTGGTCAATTCTTTTGCAAATACAATGGATCCTGGCGGAATATTGCTTAAAGAAACAAGATTTCTTTCCATCAAGTAGCTCATGATGCGCCTTGAAATATCCTGGATATCTTTAAAACGCTCTCTAAAAGTGGGATCTTGAATTAATTCAAACCGTTTTCCACACTCTCCTATGAGCTCATAAAAAACGCTTTCTGCATTTTTTAGCTTTGTGCGGATCTTCAGCTCAATTTCATCTGTCAAAAGAGGATCTTCTGTCATCTGCAACTGAGCGTCCAAAATTTGAAAAGCCTCTATCACTTCATCTTTTTCAAGCCTGGATTTTAATCTGGAAATATCATCGCGCGTCTTCTGGATTGCCAATTTGTAGCGAAGAATTTCTTTTTCCACATGCTCTTTTTCAATGCGAAAATCGGGGATGTCATTTTCGGCTACATGAAAAAAAAAGGGCTTTCCAATTGCAATCCCGCGGCAAATAGGTAGCCCTTTTAGTCTAAACTCTTCTGATCCAGTATTTTCTTTTTCCTGTGAGGCTTGTTTCACTTGTAGTTTAAGGTTCTCCAAACCGCGCGTTGAATCCATCCACTAATTTACTCATTGTCTCTTCCGCATCATCACCTGAAATATCGATTTTAATCGTCGAATTTTTTTTTGCGGCAAGCATTAAAATGCTTAAAATGCTTTTAGCGTTGATTGTATCTTTTTTATAGGTAAATGTCACATCGCTTTTGCTGCTTTGAAGAAGCTTTACAATGGTAGTTGCCGGGCGGGCGTGCAATCCCATGCTGTTTTTAACCTTCACATCACAGGTCAACTTCATCAATTTCTGCCTTTTGCTGTCTTTCATATTTCCTTTTACCTAAAATCTTTTCCAGTAGTTTGCTATTGAATTCCTTAGCAGAGTTATATCCCATGCCTTTCAAGCGATGATTTAAAGCAATTGTCTCTAAAAGCAACACCACATCCCGCCCTGGTTTCACGGGCAAAATATGGTAGGGAATTTTGATCCCTAAAATATCGTTATATTTCTCTTCCAGGCCAACGCGGTCATAAAAATGGTTGTCGTCCCATTGTTCAAGCTTTACAATGATATCGATGCTCTTATTGTCTCGTACACAAACGGCTCCATAAAGATGAGCAACATTTATAATACCAATCCCGCGGATTTCCATATGGTGCTTTGTAAGTTCGGCTCCAGAGCCTTCCAAATAAGAGCCTTCCCTTTTTTTTACGCGGACAACATCATCTGAAATCAAGCGATGTCCTCTTTCAATCAATCCTAAGCCTGCCTCGCTTTTTCCAACAGATGAATCACCGGTAATGAGCACGCCTACGCCAAAAACTTCGACAAGAGTGCCATGGTAAGTGATGGTCAAGGCAAAATCTTCATTCAACAAGACTGTCAGTTTGCTAAGAAGTCCCATTGTGATCATGCTGGCTCCAAAAAGAGGCATGTTTTTCTTTTCACAAAGTTCTACAAGTTCTTTTGGAGGCTTATAGCGCCTTGCAATAATGACAGCGGGCGTTTTATTTGTCAACAAAGCATCTAACCTGGCAAGGCGCACATCTGTTTTTAAGTCGCGCAAATACTCGATTTCAACTTTTCCAAAAACAAGAATGCGCTTTAAGGCGTGGCTTTTAAGATAGCCTGCAAGACCAAGGCCTGGTCTTTGAGCCTCTGGAATTTTTATGGGTCTTTTAAGCCCTTTTTTTCCGGCAATAAGCTTTAGCCCAAGGCGTTTTCCATGACGTTTATAAAGGTCTTCTACTAAATACATGCTGCTAGTTTTAGCAGATTCTAGCTGATTGTCTCAAGATAAAATAGTAGCCAATCAGAAAAAGTTGCAAAAGCCATCGCTTCGCTTCCTGGATCCTTTTTCTTGACATCTGAAATAGTATTGCTATTTCCTGAATAGTAAACATTTCCCATCTCATCTTCCGGATACCAGTCTTTAAAAAAACATTGGAAAAAAGGCATACCAAACGACTCATAAAAAGGAATCAAGCTTTTTGGATCTGCGGCAGTGCCTTTCGTATTTGCCAGCTCTTTATCAAATTTGGCAATGTCAGCTTGCAGCTTGTCATAAGAAGATTTTATATATTTAGTGTTCAAAATGCCTGTACAATCCGTTGTTTTGCAAAAGCCGTTATGAATCTCTAAAAAGGCTAAATAATCTTTTGGGAAAATAACTCCTTGAAAATCAGACTGCAGCTGCAATATGGATTTTTCTAAAACAGGAGGATATCCCTTAAAAAATCCGGCTTCCTTCTTCAAGCTATAAACCATATGGGCATCAAAAGAATCGTCCCATTTTTTTTGGACGACAAAGATGTAAATATCTTCCACAGACTGAAAAAACTGAATCAAAAACTCTTGCAGCATAGGATGATAAGGAAGCTTTGTAATCCAAAAATCCCTTGTGAACTCTATCCGGTCAGAAGAGGACAAATGGGCAAGTTCAAACCAGCCTCTTGGCATGGCAGGCACTTTTTCATGGATCTCTTCAAAGCTTAAAGCCTCATTCTGGTGCAAAGCGATGACCTTATGGAAATTCCCACTTGCAGATCCGCCAGACGACTGCTTATAAAAATCTTTAATATGATGCTGCATATTTCGATATATATTTTTATTCTGTTTTGAAGTAAAGTGAAACATTTTGTTTAAGGTGCGCTATCCTATTGTTATTTCTTAAATCAATATCGAATTTTAAAGACACTCTCTATGCCTTTTGGCAGATGCATCCGGCACTGCTTTATGGCTTTTGTCTTTTGATCGGCATTTCTTTTGCCCATTATCAAGAACCTTTTCTTCTCTTATTTTTGCCTTTTGTCCTGTTTTCAAAAGAAAAATCCATTCTAAGTAGTGCTTTAATACTTGCAGCTATTTTTTTTACAGCTGAACATATCAAAATGCCAAGCTTAAAAGAGGGAGTTTTCGGCACTGCCTATTTTGAAATTTCTTCTCAGCAGGTCAAAACAAACCATATAGGAAAGTCTCATCTTTACCGAGGCAAAATTAAAACGCTTTTTCCCTATAAAGAAATCAAAAACATTCCAGTTACGCTGTCTATCCCGATAAAAAAAAATGTTTTAAGACCGCTTGGAAACGCATCTTACCTCGTTGAAGGGACTTTAAAAGAGATTGAGGAAAAACGTTATCTATTCATTTTAAATAAAGACACTGCTGCCTTTCAACCTGTTGAAAATTCCTTTTCTTTTAGCGAGATGCGCCATAACGCTAAAAGAGCTTTTCAAAAAACAATCGCAAAAAAGATCGCAGATGAAAAAAGTGCTTCCTTTTTATCTGGCATGGCAACTGGTGAATTTGATGATTTAAGCCTCTCTTTTCACTTTGGCCGCTTTGGGCTGCAGCATATTCTGGCCATTTCTGGGTTTCATTTTGCCATTTTGACTGCTATTTTACGCTTTATTTTACAGTTTTTTTTATCTAAAAAAAATACAGCCTTTACCCTTATTTTTTTACTGACCGCCTATTTTATTTTTTTGGGATTT
>DAORNI010000004.1:16636-22079 GCA_035440845.1 Parachlamydiaceae bacterium
GTTATGGTTGTCATTGCCCTTATAAGCCCTCTAATTGAAAGGCCTTTTAAAGCGATCAACTCCATGGGATGTGCCCTCATCGCTGTTTTATTAATAGAACCACTGGCCATCAATCAGTTAGGATTTCAATTTAGCTTCGCTGTCACTTTTTCTATTTTAATATTCTCAAAAAAGACAGATGAGGCTTTACAAATCATTTTTAGAAAGCGCTTTTTAAAAAATTCTTTAAAAATAAATACTTTAAATCAATATGGTCTTGTTCTGCTTGGTTTTATCCGCGAAGCTTTTGCTTTAAGCATCGCCGTCAATTTAGCAGCGCTCCCCTTGACTCTTTATCATTTTGGACAATTTCCCCTTTTGAGCATCCTTTATAATTTTTTCTTTCCATTTATGGCCAGCATCTCCATGCTTTTACTCCTCATCGGTTTTTTACTGCCTTTTTCCTTTATCGATTCGATCAACACTCATTTTACAAAATTTTTATTGGAATTTGCGTATGACATGCCGCAAACAGCTGATTGGAACTTATATGTACCCGATGTTCCGTTTTCTCTCCTGTGCTTCTATTTTTTTCTTCTTGCTTGTTTGGGAATTTTCCTTTTCAAAAAGGAAACCAAAGACCCTCTCTGCCTATTTTAAAATTATATAAATTATTAAATTTCAATATTTTGAGAAAATTTACTTTTTATGTCCTTGACTTTAATGGAAAAATCTCTGATCCTATACACTTTAAACACACTTATTGTGGCGATCGTAGCTCAGTTGGTTAGAGCATTGGTTTGTGGTACCAAGGGTCGCGGGTTCGAGCCCCGTTGATCGCCCCATTTTTATTTTGTAAAGCAAAGCGCCCCCTTTTGTGACATTTATTGAAGCGATCATCCTTGGAATTGTCCAAGGCATTACAGAATTTCTACCCGTCAGCTCTTCTGGACACTTAAAACTAGCAGAACATCTTCTAAAACTCGAAAATTTAAAAAGCTACATCCTCTTTGACCTTGTCTGCCATCTGGGTACACTCTTTTCTATTTTGATCGTCTTTCGCCAAAAAATTATAGAGAGCTTAAAAGACCAAACCAAATTTTTTCAAATTGTATTAGGCACGCTTCCTCTTTTTCCTCTGCTTCTTATTTTAAAGCCGATCAAAGCCGTTTTTAATGACCCTCACTATTTAGGCTACTGCTTTATCATCACGAGTATTCTGCTATACCTTGGCATAAAAAAAGAAAAAGCATTCAGTCAAATAAAATTAGCTTCTGCATCTCCCTATCGCGATCCGCTCCTTATTGGGATGTTTCAGTCTGCTGCCATTCTTCCTGGCATCTCAAGAAGCGGCTCTACCATATCTGCTGCCAAAATGCTTGGGTGGAAATCAGATGATGCGATCAGTTTCTCTTTTCTGCTTGCAATCCCGGCCATTATGGGCGGTGTCATTCTTGAATCTTATGCGCTGGTCAAAAGCCAGGAGCCCTCTTATGCAGATGTAGCTCTTTCTTGCTACATCGTCGCTTTTTTTACTTCGTTTATTTTTGGGTATTTTTCGCTTTCTTTGCTAAGAAGGCTGGCAACTAAACAAAAATTCATGTATTTTGTGTGGTATTGCCTGATACTTGGCATTTTAACCGCTTTTTATATTTAAATTTTGTTTATGGCAAAGAAAAAAACAAAAAAGAAACCAGCTAAAAAAAAACCTTTCGTCATATCTCCAGTCTTTTTTGGCACTGTGCTGCTCGGTGCTGCCTTTGCACTTTTTTTAAGCCTTGCAAGCTTTAGCAGCGGTCAGGAATCTAGCAACTGGCTTGGCCTTTCTGGTCATGCCATCGGATGGCTTTTTCATAGCCTTTTTGGAATCAGCAGCTATTTTCTTAGCATTTTTATTTTTGCAGCTGCTTTTAGGCTCCTTGGAGGAGCTACCCTTGATTTATCCGCAAAAGGGCTTTACTTAAGCCTTTTTATGGTTTCTCTTTGCATGCTTTTTAGCCTGATAGAAGCGCAATTTCCAACGATCAGCAATTTTTTGGGGAAAGCTTTTTACCAAAGTCTCTGGTCACAAGAAACACACTACCATTTGGGCGGCACCCCTTTTTATTATGTTTACCTCGAATTGCCCTCTTATAACTTGCACCGCATGTTCAATACAGTGGGCATGATGACCATTTTTTCTTGTACTCTTCTTGCGAGCTTTTTAGGACTGACAAATATAAATCCTTTAAATTTAATATCTTATATTATTTCTTTGCTTTTAAAGCTCAAAAATAAAATCCCAAGCACACCTGAATTTTTATTTGAAAAAGCCATCGTCAACGAAAACTCCGCTCCAATAAAGACAGAAAGCGACTTTATGCGCTATGTCAAGCTGCGCATTGCCGCTTTAAGCCCAACTGAAGCAGAAGAAAAAAAAGAGACGTCAGAGCTTTTAGCCATCCAGCCAGAAACCAACTTAAAATCAAGGCCTTCTATTTCTAAAAAAGAAATAAAAGACCCCATCGAATCCCTTTCAAAAATTCAACCAATAAAAGAAGAAATAGAAAAAAAAGCTGCTCCAAAAACAAAACGGGAAACAGCTTTGAATGCCCAAGCTGTCTATAATGGAGATTTTACCAATTATACCCTGCCACCGGCTTCTCTTTTGACAACGCCAAAAAAATTAGACCAGAGTTCTCTTAAAAGTGATTTAAAAAAACAGGCTGAAGTTTTAGAAGAGACCCTTGCGAGTTTTGGAATTGAAGCAAAGGTAGGGCAAATCAACTGCGGACCTACTATCACCTCTTTTGAAGTACATCCCTCTATTGGTGTTAAAGTCCAAAAAATCAAGACTCTTGAAAATGACATCGCCTTGAATATGGAAGCAAAGTCGATCCGCATCATTGCTCCGATCCCCGGAAAAGCAGCAGTTGGCATTGAAGTACCAAATTCAAAGCCGCAAGAAGTGGGCTTTAAAGATATGCTGCTTGCTTATCAGGAGAGCGGCCGGCGCTTTAATATTCCAGTCCTTCTTGGAAAAGCTGTCAATGGCGACTATGTAATGAGCGATTTGAGCAAAATGCCCCACTGCATTATTGCAGGAGCTACTGGCTCTGGAAAGTCTGTTTGTATCAACACCATTGTCATGTCCATTGTCCATAATGCAAAGCCAGATGAGATCCGGCTGATCATGGTAGACCCTAAAAAAGTAGAGTTGACTGGCTATTCCAAACTGCCCCATATGTTAGCTCCTGTCATCACAGAGCCAAGGGGCGCATGTGCCGCTTTAAATTTTCTTGTCAAAGAGATGGAACGGCGTTATGAGCTTTTAAAAAATTTAGGTCTTCGCAATATTGAAGCATTCAATTCAAGAAAAATAGATGCCGCTTTTGAAGCATCCCTTGAACTTGAAATCCCCACTAAAATGCACTATATCGTAGCTATCATCGATGAACTTGCAGACCTTATGATGGTTGCCTCAAGCGACATTGAAACGCCTATTGCCCGCATTGCCCAGATGGCAAGAGCTGTTGGCATCCATCTCATTTTAGCAACGCAGCGTCCCTCAAGAGAAGTGATCACAGGCCTTATCAAAGCAAACTTTCCAACACGCATCTCTTTTAAAGTGGCAAGCCGCGTCAACAGCCAAATCGTTTTAGATGAAATCGGCGCCGAATCACTTCTTGGCAACGGCGACATGCTCTTTTTGCCTCCTGCCTCCTCCCATCTTTTGCGCGCACAAGGAGCCTTCATCCGCGATGAGGACATCAATGCTACTGTCAACTTCATTTCAGAGCAAGCCCCTCCAAACTATGTGATCCAGTCATTTGACAATGTGGCATCTTCTTTTGATCTCAACCACGGCAAAGAAGAGAGTGACGAAGAAGAAAGCGACGATCTTTACGGAGATGCTCTAGAGATTGTCTTGAGCACAGGAAATGCCTCTACAACGTTTTTACAGCGCAAGCTTAAAATTGGCTATGCACGGGCTGCCAGTTTAATGGACTTATTAGAAAAGCACGGCATCGTAAGCGCGCCAAATGGAAGCAAGGCAAGAAAAGTACTTGGCAAAAAATCAAACTCTGACACTAATGAGAGCAGAGACGAAGAGAGCGACGACAACGATTTTTAAGGAAAAAACAAAATGAAAGGATTCTGTCCCTTGGCTTCTGGCTCCAAAGGAAACTCTATTTTTTTTGGAACAGAACAGACAAAAATTTTAATAGATGCCGGGCTTAGCGCGCGCGCCACAAAAGAAAAGCTTGATCAAATTGGCATTAAAATAGAAGATCTTGACGCCATTTTGATCACACATGAGCATGGAGACCATATTGCCGGTCTTCGCGTAATGGCACTTAAAATGGGAATTCCTGTTTTTGCTAATAATGAAACCGCAAAAGGAATCGTGGAAGTTTTGCGTGAATGTCCTAAATTTAAAATTTTTTCTACTGGAGAAACTTTTGAATTCCAGGATCTGGAGATCCACCCTTTCAGCATTTCGCACGACACTTTAGATCCAGTTGCCTTTACCATTAAATGCAACAATTTAAAGCTTGGATTTTGTACAGATCTTGGCTTTGCAAGCTCTCTTGTAGAAAATCATTTAAAAAATTGTGATTACCTTTATGTGGAAGCAAACCATCAAGTAGAATGGGTCTTTGCAAGCAGCCGCCCAGACAGTTATAAGCAACGCGTTTTAAGCAGAAGCGGGCATCTTTCTAACGAATCTTGTGGCAAGCTTTTATCTAAAGTAGCCCATAAAAACCTAAAACATGTCCACTTAGCGCATCTTTCTAGCGAATGCAATGCGCCGGAAGTTGCCCTTTCCGTAGTAAAAAATTTTTTAATCAAAGAGTGGCCGGAGCTGCCTATTTCAGTTGCTTTTCAGCATATGTTAAGTAAAGCTATTCTCTTTTAATTTGTCCATATTGTCCCTTGCTCTTTTAGTAAAATTTCGGGTATCATAGGGGACGAATTTTAGTTATTTTTTTTGAAAAGGAATGATTTAATGAACGACTCAGACTCTGCTTCATTTGATAAGGAACTAGAAGAGGCTCTTCTTCAAGACTTAGAGAATAGAAAAAATAGCAAAGAAGCTCCCTTGCCAAAAGAACTCTATCTTTTTCCCCTATTGCGCCGCCCCATGTTTCCAGGCGTTGCAGCGCCCATGATCATTGAACCAGGGCCTTTTTTAGAAATTTTAAAACAGATTGTGCGCTCCTCTCATAAGTGTGTAGGGCTAGTCTTGGCAAGATCTGAAACTATCAATATCAATAAAGCAAAATTTAGCGAACTTTATAACGTTGGCGTTGTAGCAAGACTTTTGCGCATCACTCCGCTTGAAAATGGAAGCGCCCAGGTGATCTTTAACATGGAAAAGCGCTTTCAGATTGTAGAAAAAAAACAGGAGCGCCCAAGCTTAAAAGCTAAAGTTGCCTATTTTGATGAAAGTCCTGTTTTAACCTTAGAACTTAAAGCCTAT
>DAORNI010000004.1:22089-31225 GCA_035440845.1 Parachlamydiaceae bacterium
AGAAGATCGCCGCTCAGCATCATCTCGACCATCAAAGAAATTTTAAAGCTCAACCCCATTTTTAAAGAAGAGCTTCAAATTTTTCTTGCGCAATCAGACTTTACAGAGCCTGGAAAATTAGCAGACTTTGCAGTGGCACTCACCACCGCAACAAAAGAAGAGATGCAAGAAGTTTTAGAGACCTTTGATATCGAAAAAAGACTGGACAAATCCCTTGGGCTTCTCAAAAAAGAACTTGAATTTAGCGCGCTGCAAAATAGTATCAATAAAAAAATTGATGCCACATTGAATAAAAGCCAAAAAGATTTTTTCTTAAAAGAGCAGCTTAAAACAATCAAGCGCGAACTTGGCATCGAAAAAGATGACAAAGCTCTTGATAAAAATAAATTTGAAGAGAGATTAAAGGCAAGAAAAGTCCCAGAAGACGTTTTAAAAGTCATCCAGGAAGAAATGGACAAGCTAAGCAGCTTGGAGATCCAATCTCCCGAATATAGCATCTGCCGCGGCTATTTGGAATGGCTGACACTCATCCCCTGGGGTATCAACAGCGAAGAGTCGCACACAATTGCCGAGGCTGAATCTATTTTAGAAGAAGATCATTACGGGCTGGAAGACACGAAGGAGAGCATTTTAGAATTTATCAGCGTTGGCAAGCTATCTGGCAGCATTAAAGGCGGAATCATCTGCCTGGTGGGACCTCCAGGAGTTGGAAAAACAAGCATTGGCAAAAGCATTGCGCGCGCTTTGAACCGAAAATTCTACCGCTTTTCAGTTGGCGGCATGCGCGATGAAGCAGAGATCAAAGGTCATCGCCGCACTTACATTGGCGCTATGCCGGGAAAATTGATCCAAGCTCTTAAAGTCTGCGGCACGATGAATCCTGTTGTCATGCTAGATGAGGTCGATAAAATTGGATCCAGCTATCAGGGAGATCCGGCTTCTGCCCTTTTAGAAGTTTTAGATCCCGAGCAAAACCGCGAATTTTTAGATCATTATTTAGATGTGCGCTGCAACCTTTCTAATATTTTGTTCATCGTCACAGCAAACGTTTTAGACTCTATTCCAGAGCCTTTGAAAGACCGCATGGATATTTTGCGCCTCTCTGGCTACATCATGCAAGAAAAAATTGAGATCGCAAAGAAATACCTGATTCCAAGAAACAGAAAAGCTTTTGGCTTAAAAGCTAAAGACATCGATTTTACAACAGATGCTTTGCGCAGCATCATCAACGGCTATGCAAGAGAAGCTGGTGTCAGAAGTTTAGAGAACCAAATCAAAAAAATCTTAAAAAAAGTAACGCTCAATATCGTAAAAGCTGAAGAAGCAAAAACTTCAGAAAAAAAACCGGTCAAGAAAAAAATCAAAGAAGGAAAAGAAAAAGAAGAAAAAGAAAACGGCAAAGTCCATATCACAACAAACAGTCTTGTCAGCTACCTTGGAAAACCTATTTTTACATCCGACCGCTTTTATGAGAGGACTCCAATTGGTGTCTGCATGGGTCTTGCTTGGACATCGCTTGGGGGCGCCACCCTCTACGTTGAGGCCATCAAAGTGGTGAGTGAAAAAACGGAAATGAAATTGACCGGACAAGCTGGCAATGTGATGAAAGAATCCTCAGAAATCGCTTGGAGCTATCTGCATAGTGCACTTAACAAATATGCATCTGGCCACACCTTTTTTGAGAAATCGCAAGTCCATATCCATATACCAGAGGGTGCCACTCCAAAAGATGGACCATCGGCTGGCATTACCATGGTAACAGCTCTTCTTTCCCTGCTTACAGACATGCCCGTTTTAAACAACCTTGGTATGACGGGAGAACTGACACTCACTGGCCGTGTTTTGCCAATTGGCGGGGTCAAAGAAAAACTTGTCGCTGCAAGAAGATCGGGACTTAAAACGCTTATCTTTCCAAAAGACAATATCCGCGACTACGATGAATTGCCAGCTTACATTAAAAAAGGTTTAACCATCCACTTTGTCCAGCATTATGATGAAGTCTTTAGTATAGCCTTTGAAAAAGAGGTTGAGGTAAAATGAGCTGGGCAGAAGAATTTAAAACAAAAGTGATTGATCCTCAAAATCTTAAAAGTAAGATAGCAGAGATTAAAGCATCTGGCAAAACCATTGTGACCTTAAATGGCTCTTTTGATCTGATGCATGCGGGACATTTGCATATCATTTATAAAGCATCAAAATTAGCAGACGTGTTAATCATAGCATTAAATAGCGATGCATCCATTAAACAGTATAAAAGCAAAGACAGACCCATTATCCCTTTAAATGAACGCATGCAGATGATGGCAGCTTTAGGATTTGTAGACTATGTCACCTACTTTGATGAAACAGACCCATGTGCCCTATTAGAGATCATCAAGCCAAATATTCATGCAAATGGCGCTGAATATGGAAAAAATTGCATCGAGGCAGAAATAGTAAAAAGAAATGGCGGGAAAATCCATATTGTTCCTCTAGTCGATGGACTCTCTACGTCAGCAATTATTAAAAAAATTCATCAATTAGAATGAGACAAGCTCATGCGCATTATTTACAGTTCCACTCATCCAAAAGAAGCTGAGACCCTTTCTAACTTTTTAAAAAGCAAGGGCATTCAAAACAATTTAGAGACAAACAGCAACCATGACTGGGGAAATCCAGACTATGGGATTACAACTTCTAGCATTTGGGTCATTGAAGAAGATACGTTGGAAGATGCTTTAAAATGGAAAGATGCCTTTGAAAAGAACCCTAAAGATCCGCAGTTTGACATCCCGGAAAGCAAGCTCCAAGTGATCTTTGAGCCTATCAAGGAATCTGCAGCAGAGGGTGAGAAGCTTATAAAGCTTGGTCTTAAAAATGGGCAAGAAAATGGACGCATGGGTCCTCTTACCCTCTATACACTTATCTTCTGTATTCTTCTTTTCTTTTTTTCAGGAAGCGAACTTCCAAATATTGAAAAATTTCCCGAAAATATTCCGGCAGCCCCTCTTGTGACTCCTTCTGGAAATAAAATTTTGATGTATGACTATCCACAAGCATTTGAACTAACAGACGAGCTTGTTTCACGCTTTGGCATCGACAAAGTCCAAAATCCAGCGCTTTTGCCAGAGGATGGTCAAGCGCTAGTTGCTAAAATCAACAAAACACCTTACTGGCAAGGCATTTACAGCAAAATAGTCGCCTACTTGCAAAATCACAGGACTTCGATCGCTTTTACAGAACCGATGTTTGAAAAAATCCATGAAGGACAGGTATGGCGGCTTGTCACCCCCATCTTTTTACACGGCTCTCTTTTGCACTTGATCTTCAATATGATTTTATTTGTTATTTTAGGAAAACAGATCGAAAGAAAAATCGGCTTTCTTAAATTTTTCCTATTTATTGCAATTACCGCCATTTTTTCCAATACCGTCCAGTACCTAATGAGCGGCTCTAACTTTGTTGGCATTTCAGGTGTCATTTGTGCCATGATAGGCTTTGTCTTCATGAGGCAAAAAAAAGCGGCGTGGGAGGGCTATCAGTTTACTTCCATCTCTTTATCTTCTGTTGTTGTCTTTATCGCTTTAATGTTCTTTTTACAGCTAATCGCCTTTTTTACAGAGATCGTTTTTAATGAGAGCCTCTCTCCAAATATCGCAAATGCAGCCCATATAAGCGGTCTTTTTATCGGCTTTTTACTTGGCCGTCTTAACTTTTTTAAATTGCAAGAGTCTTAAAAAACAAAAATGAGCGAAAGAAAACTGATCATCCTCGGCTGCTCCAGCCAACAGCCAACGCGCTACAGAAACCATGGTGCCTATCTCTTCATGTGGAATGGAGAAGGATTTTTGTTTGATCCGGGAGAGGGCACACAAAGGCAATTTATCCACGCCAATGTAGCTCCTCCTACAGTAACACGCATTCTTATTTCTCATTTTCATGGGGATCACTGTTTAGGCGTTGGATCTATGCTGATGCGTTTAAACCTTGATAAAGTCAACCACCCCATCCACTGTTACTATCCAGCAAGTGGAAAAAAATATTTTGATAGATTGCGCTACGGCACCATTTACCACGAGACGATCCGCGTAATCGAGCATCCTGTCAAAGAGGCAGGCATCGTCCACGACGATGGCAATTTTACAATTGAAGCTGCATTTTTAGAGCATGGAGTGGACAATATTGGCTGGCGTGTAACAGAAAAAGACACAAGAAAATTTGATAAGGAAAAATTAAAAGGCTTGGGTGGATTACAAATCAAAGAGCTGCACGAAAAAGGTCTTCTTGTCTTTAATGAAAAAACCATTCATTTAGATGATGTGAGTCATATCAGGAAAGGCGATAGCATCGCCTATGTGGTAGATACAAGATATTGCAAAAATGCTGTTGAAATTGCAAGAGGAGCTAAAATTTTGCTTGCAGAAAGCACCTATTTAGATGAACATAAGGATTTAGCGCACAAGCATTTTCATATGACGGCAAAAGAAGCTGCCCTCCTTGCAAAGGAAGCTGGTGTGGAGCAGTTGATCTTGACTCATTTTTCTGCCCGCTACTTATGTTCACAAGACTTTGAGACAGAAGCTAAAACCATTTTTACAAATAGCTGTGCAGCAGAAGATTTTAAAGTATTCGAATTTCCCAAAAACCCAAAATAAATGATGGATTTTAAAGAGGCATTCAACCAGTTTCTAAAGTATTTAAAAGCCATTAAAAATACTTCGGAACACACCTTAAGAAATTATTCTATCGATTTAAACGACTTAAAAAACTATCTGGAAAGCTCGCAAAATCAAACTCCCCTATCTGGTTTGTCCAGAAAAGACTTAAGAGGCTTTTTAGCTCATCTCAATGAAAAGCAAAAAGCAAAAGCGACCATTGCACGCAAAATCTCTTCTTTAAGGAGCTTTTTCAAGTTTGCCTTTTTGCATAAAATAATCCCTCATAACCCCATTGAAGATCTGGAGAGTCCAAAACTTGATAAAAAAATTCCAGCCTCTCTTTCTTACGACCAGGTTCTTCATCTTTTCAACCAACCAGATCTAACAACCTATCTTGGATTTAGAGATCGTGCCATCATGGAGCTCTTCTATAGCTCTGGGCTTCGTATCGATGAACTTGCCAAGCTAAATAGAATCGATTTGGATTCAAAAGCACTGCTTATCAAATTAAAGGGAAAAGGAAAAAAAGAGAGAATTGTACCCATTACAAAAAATGCAGCAAGCTGGCTTAAAAACTATCTGGAACACTCCGAAAGATTGCAGAATGTGGAAGGCCATTTAGCTGAAAAAGACAGTGAAGCTATTTTTTTAAATAAACTCGGTACAAGGCTGACAACAAGATCCATTGACCGCAATTTTGTCAAATACTTAACAGCCAGCGGTCTCTGCTGCAAAATCACGCCGCACACCATCCGTCACACCATTGCCACACACTGGCTAGAAAATGGAATGGATTTGAAGACCATTCAAATGCTGCTTGGGCATACATCGCTAAATACGACCACGATCTACACCCAAGTTTCAGCATCTTTAAAAAAAGAAGCTTACGATAAAGCACATCCAAGAGCTTAAGTTTAACTTTTAAAAATTCTTCCGGCTAAAGAATTACCGATATGCAATATAGGACGACTTGTAATGAAGTTAAAAAATGCAATTTTTCTAAAAACCGGATACAAAAGCGTATAATCTGAAGTAGAAATACTCTTATGGAGCACAACTTCTAAATTAGGCAATATGGAAGCTGCCGCCACAAAACTGATCAAATGGCGAGGATGTGTAGGATTTAATGCGAAAATGGTATTGGGACCAAAATAGCTGACCAGCCTTTCTGTTCCAAAAACAGCATTTGCTATTTTTCCAACAAGGGCATTACCAATAGGAGATGCCACGGCACTAAAAAACAGGGAAGCTTTAAGTATTGTTGTTTCCATAACATTGAAGCTTTTAAAGATTCGGGATTTTTCTTTTTCCTGTTTAACTTCTTTATCTAAAGTTTTAGAAAAAATTGTGGCTACAGATAAAATTCCTCCGGTGAATGTGATCATTCCGGCTATATTTTTAACATTTTGTTTGATATTCGGTTGATTTAATTTAGAAACGAAATTGTTTAAAAGCGGCAGTGCAAATGACATAATGGTCTATTCCTATTTTATCTATGAACCTCAGTTTTCTAGTTTTTCTTTTCGAACTCCAGGGATTTTTTTTCTCAAGAAGAGTGAAAACTTGACTTTTGAAAAAAATTGTAAAACTCATCGAAAAAAAATCCTTGAATTTCAAGGAGATAAACTAGAAAACTTAAGCTATAAAAATTTAATAAAGCCGAAGTATACAGAAAACCCATGATTTAACTATATAAAAAAATAAGATGCTATTGTAAGATCCGGTTAAAAGGAGTTCATTATGGCATACTCTCATATCAAAAAAAAATTATCTCTTTTAACCGGATCTTTTTTACTAAGTGCTGCTGTTTTTGCTAACTCCCCAAATGCAATTGACCAAGAGATGGATGCTGCTGTTCAAAAAGCAGAAAACGAGGTGCAGGCGCAATTTAAAAATGCAACAAGAAGAGATACTGTTCCCCTTTGGAGCGATAAAGTCCAACTGGAAAATGCCATTATCCAACTAGAAGTAAAAAAAACACTCGTAAATAATTTTAGAGGCACTGTTTCGCTGCAAAGCCCGCTTGTGCGCAGTAAACTGCTAGAGCTTTTAAATAAAGACATCATTATGGAAAGTGACTTGGCAGAACTGCAAAACCTTGTCAATCAGGAAAGGGTAAAATTAAACGCACAGCCAAGAGAGCCTGTACAAGTCCCGGCTCCAGTATCTGCCCCAGCCACTCCCGGCAGTGCTGAAAGCTAACTTAAAAGGGCAAGGCTTTTAAGAGGTTCAAAACTGAGGCGGTGAATAGGGCAAGGGCCATATTTTTCAATTGCATCACGATGTTTTTTTGTTCCATAGCCTTTATGACTGTCAAAGCCATACTGAGGCCACATCTCATGAAACTCCTGCATTTTCTTGTCGCGCGTCTCTTTTGCAATAATGGATGCTGCTGCTATTGATTGCGACTTGGCATCTCCCTTTATAATTTTTTCTGCAGGAATACCCTTATAAGATAACATCATGCCATCGACAAGCAGATAATCGGGTTTAGATTTAAGGTTGGCAATTGCCCTATGCATAGCAGCAATTGTTGCCTGATAAATATTGATGCTATCAATTTCAAAATGAGAAATTTCGCCAATACCATAAAGCACTTTAGCATTTGAGGTAAGCTCTAAAAACAGATCTTCACGTTTTTTTGCAGATAATTGCTTGCTGTCATTAATTCCTGGAAAAAAAAGTCCCTCTGGAATGATGCAAGCACAAGCCACCACAGGACCAGCAAGCGGCCCTCTTCCTGCCTCATCAACACCGGCAATCACTCGAAAGCCATTCTTCAAAGCATTTTTTTCGAAAATGACAAGCTCTAAAAGGCGCATCTTTTCAATCTGATCACAAGTAGCAGAGTACAATTTTAAAAGTCCGTTCAAATATAGATTCTGCAACTCTAACAAATGAAGGATTTAAAATTCACTCTTTTTTTGTATAATAACCTAAGTTTTAATAACCTGAGTTTTGGGTTTATCTCTTCGAAATTCAGGTTAATAGACTTCTTTCAAAATTCGCTTTGATTAGAAAAATTATACCAATCTCAAGAAATGAAGACAAAAAGATACAAAGTTTGTTCTATAAAACAGGGTTCACTTCATTTCCATAGAACCGCTTTTTGCGTAAGATGAGTTACATAAGACTAGGCTTTAGAATCTTGTTATTGCCATTTTACAGCCGTATAATTAATTTAATCATAGACCCCACGTTAACACGTGGGACTATACATTATTATTTTACGGCTTACTGGCTCTAAAACAATTATGATAATTCACAATTTTTATTGTGAGCTTATTCTGCGTTGTTTTCTGCAGGAGCTGCTTCTTCTGCAACAACAGCAGCTGCTGATTTGCGCGATTTGCCCACTTTTGCTTTAACTTTAGATTTTTTACCAGATGTTCCGCGAAGGTAATAAAGCTTGGCTCTTCTGACATCGCCCTCTTTGACCACTTCAATCTTGGAAATACGCGGGCTGTGCAGCATAAATACGCGCTCCATACCCTCGCCGTAAGCTACGCGATGGACAGAAAAAGTTTCAGAAAGACCGGTGCCTTTTCTTGCAATTACAGTACCGCTAAACACTTGAATACGCTCTTTTTCCCCTTCAATAATACGGGTATGGATGCGGATAGAATCTCCAACAGAAAAAGTTCCTGGATTTTTTTTAAGCTGTTTGCCTTCAATCTTTTTAACGACAGCTAATTTGCTCATTTTTTTCTCCTAACATATCATAAATTTTTTAGCTAAAGAGTCCCCTCTTTAAGCTGAAGTAATAAATCTGGGCGTATACGCCTTGTCTTTTCTACGGCGGCAGCTTTTCGCCACTCTGCAATCTTTTTATGGTTACCACTTTGCAACACGTCTGGGACTGCCACCCCATCAAACACTTCTGGACGGGTAAATTGCGGACAATCTAGCAATCCATTCTCAAATGAATCTTCAGATGCTGAAAGAGCATCCCCCAAAACATTTGGAACCCATCTGATCACTGCATCCAAAACAACAATTGCCGCAAGACAACCATTTGTTAAAACAAAATCGCCAATACTGATCTCTTCATCAACCTCTTTGTCAAGAACCCGCTGATCAATCCCCTCATAATGGCCACAAAGCAGCACAAGGTGCTCATATTGTGCAAGCTCTTTTGCTTTGGCTGCTGTAAAAGTAGCTCCTTGCGGAGTCAAATAAATCACTCTCGAATTTGGAGCTTTAACGCTTTTAATAGCAGCAGAGACCGGCTCTGGCATTAACACCATGCCAGGACCGCCCCCAAAAGGGCGGTCATCCACTTTGCGGTGGCGGTTGTCCGAATAATCGCGGATATCCACCAGGTTAATCTGCAGCAATTCCTTTTTCTTGGCCTGCTTGAAGATGCTTTCATCAAAAGGACTACAAAAGTAGCCAGGAAAAAGAGAGAGAATATCAACCTTTAACATGAGATTTCTTGGCTTTAAGCGCCAGCTTTTGCCTTTTTAGCAGCTCTTGCCTTGTTTTTTTCTCTTGCTTTG
>DAORNI010000004.1:31415-34185 GCA_035440845.1 Parachlamydiaceae bacterium
AGCTTCCAAGTACTTTCCATCGCGCGGTGATCTGCAATCTGTCACCACGACACGGTAAAAGGGTCTATTAAGTTGCCCTTGCTGTCTTAATCTGATTTTTAGCGCCATAGGGATCCTCCCATCATCTTTTCTAATTGTTTCATATTCGGCATGTTTTTAAAAAACTGTTTTGCTTTTTTAAATGATTTTACAAGCTTGTCCACATCTTCCTTCGACGTCCCGCTGCCATTTGCTATGCGCTTTCGTCTTGGAACGATCAATTCTTCTTGCTCTGTCCGTTCAGAAGGAGTCATCGACTGGATGATCGCTTCTACTTTAAAAAAGTCTTTCTCATCAAAATCCATTGATTGCAAGGCGCCCATGCCGGGCAACATGCCAAGCAATCCTTTAATGGATCCTATTTTTTTAACCATCTGGATTTGGCCTAAATAGTCTTGATACGTAAATGTTGCAGTCCGGAGCTTCTGCTCCATTTTTTTTGCATCATCTGCATTAATGTGCTCCTCTGCCCTCTTGACGAGGTTGATCGTATCGCCCATTCCCAGGATGCGTCCAGCCATTGAGCTTGGATTGAACACCTGGATATCATCAACTTTTTCTCCAATTCCTTCAAACTTCAGCGGTTTTTTTGTCACTTCCAATATCGAAATGGCAGCGCCGCCTCGCGTATTGCCATCTAACATTGTCAAAATAGAACCCGTGATGGCAACGCGTTTATCAAATTCCGCTGCGCTATTCACGGCATCTTGCCCAGTTGTCGCATTGGCAACAAATAAAACTTCACTTGGGGCAATCACTTCTTTCACTTGTTCAAGCTGCTGCATCATCTCTTCGTCTAGGTGGATCCTGCCGGCAGTGTCCACAATGACTAAGTCATGCCCCTCTTTTTTAGCTGCCTCCATGGCGCTTTTTGCCACTTTGACCGGGTCTTTTTCACCAGGGAGCGCATAAACTCTCACCCCAATCTGCTCCCCTAAAGTGATCAGCTGTTCTACAGCTGCCGGCCTTTGTAGATCGCACGCCACTAAAAGCGGATTTTGGCATTTGCCTTTTTTCTTCAAAAATTTGGCAAGCTTGGCGCTATGCGTCGTCTTTCCAGATCCTTGAAGGCCGCACATCATGATCACAGCAGGATTTCCGCTTAAGTCAAGCTCTTGCTCCGTGCTCCCCATTAAAGCAACAAGCTCATCGTGCACCACTTTAATGAACTGTTGACCAGGAGAAACAGCCTTTAAAACAGCATCTCCGATCGCTTTTTCTTTAACACGTTTTACAAGCGTCTTAGTGACGCCATAGTTAACATCAGCTTCCAAAAGTGCAAGGCGAACTTCAGAGACAGCTTCTGAAATATTCTCTTCTGTTAATGTCTTTTTGCCAGACAAACTGGCAAAAAGCCCCTGCATTTTTTCGGTTAAATAACCTAGCATATGACCACTCTTTGACTAAAACGAATAGGATAATAAAAAAATCATTCAATTTCAAGGAAAAAAAATCGGTCATGGGAAGACCAGTCTTTAAGCTTCAAGCAATTTTTCCATGGCCTTTTTGAAAAAAGGGATAAAAGAGCATCTCCTTGTTCCCTTCCCATCTCAAAAAAACCGGCAGCAGAGCTCCTTAAAAAACCAGGCAGTTCAGCTGCCAGCCTCTCGTAAAATTCAAGACCCAAAACACCTCCAACTAACGCAAGCTTTGGTTCATGATCTTTAACTTCCCTCTCCAAAGAGGCATATTCACTTTCTGCAATATAGGGAGGATTACAAACAAAATAATCGCATTTTCTGCCAGAAAAAGGTTCGAGCAGATCGCCAAGCAAACAGTCGACCTCGACCCCATTTTTCTTTGCATTTTCTTTGGCGAGATCCAGTGCTTTTAAAGAAATATCGGATAGAAAAACGGTTAAATCAGGAAATTTTTTCTTTAAAGAAATACCTATACAGCCAGAACCTGTGCAAATATCAAAAAGTACTTTACCCTTCAAACTCCCAAATTCTGCCTCATCTTTTTTTAAACGAGCAGCTATTTTATCCACTAAAATTTCTGTTTCTTGCCTTGGAATCAAAACATCTGGCGTTAAACCAATTAAACAATCAAAAAACTCTACAGAACCTTTGATGTATTGCAAAGGCTCTCCTTTTGCCCTCCTTGCCAGGTTTTTACGGCAAATTGTAAGCTCATCTTCTGATAGAGGGCGCTCAAACTCCATATAAAGGTCGATCCGACTTAAAAGAAGAGCATCTGCCAAAAGATCTTCAGCTTGCCGTCTTGCATTGGCAATCCCTTTTTTGCTCAAAAAATCGGTAGAAAGTGAAAGGACTTCTAAAATCGTCTTCACGCCAAATCCTGTTCATCTTTTAACTTTTCTTGTTTATAATGGGCTACAAGAGGCTTTGTGATGCAGTCAAGCTCTCCATTCATGATCTGGTCAAGATTGTATTTGGTCAAATTAATGCGATGGTCTGTCAAGCGGTTTTGCGGGAAATTATAGGTACGGATTCTCTCTGATCTATCTCCAGAACCCACTTGCGAAGCTCTTGTCTCTGCAATGGCCGCTTGCTTTTTCTCTTGTTCTGCTTCTACCATTTTGGCTTTTAAAAGCCGCATCGCCTTGTCTTTGTTTTTATGTTGGCTGCGCTCTTGCTGGCAGTAAACGACAATACCAGTTGGAATATGAGTCAAACGGACGGCACTGTCTGTTGTGTTGATGTGCTGACCGCCAGCGCCAGAAGCTCTGTAAGTATCAACCCTTAAGTCTTTCTCATCGATCTGAATG
>DAORNI010000004.1:34200-43140 GCA_035440845.1 Parachlamydiaceae bacterium
GTCTGCATCTTCATCTGGTTCTTTAATGACGGCCACTGTCACGGCCGATGTGTGGACTCTTCCTTGAGCTTCTGTTTCTGGCACGCGCTGCACGCGATGAGTGCCGCCTTCATACTGCAAAAAGCGGTAGACATTTTGACCAGAAAGAACCATGACATATTCTTTAAAGCCGCCAATTTCCGATTCTGTGCATGAGATAAGCTCATAGCGCCAGCCGCTTTTATCGGCATAAAGCTTATACATGCGGACGCAATCGCCCACAAAAAGAGCTGCCTCATCGCCCCCAGTCCCCGCTCTAATTTCGATGATCGTATTGCGATGGTCGTTTGGATCTGGCGGGATTAAAATATCTTCTAATTTTTTTTCAAGCTCTACATAGCGCAAATCGATATCAGCCAGATCTTCACGTAAAACTTCTGCAAAATCCAGATCTTTCTCTGTCTTTAAAAGCTCGCGGTTGTCTTCCCTTTGCTTCTCTAATGCTTTTAGGGCATCCCAGGTCGACTTTACTTCAGAGAGGTAAGCGTGCTCTTCTGTGATCGCACGGTATTTTTTTTGGTCGGAAAAAACGTCAGAATGAGCTAAAAGGTCTTCTAATTCATTTAAACGATAAAGGAGTTTCTGGATTTTTTGTTCGATCATCATAAGCCGTATCGTCTCAAGTTTTTAGATAAGTAACAGAAATTAATTTCCTATGTACTCTGTGCTCTTTAGCGGTTTATTTTATTTACCACAAAGAGCACAGATTCGAACTTTGTGGATTTTTGCTGTCGCCGTTTCACGGCTCGATAACTGAATTGATCATAGACCTCATGCTTACACATGGGGCTACATGCTATCGCCGCTTTGCGGCTTTAATAAAAACTACAACATGACCGTGAAACGGTCAAAGCATGTAGCCGCAGACTTAAAGTCTGTGGTAATAAATGAATTAAAGATAAGCCGTAAAACGGCGACAGCAAAAACCCACAAAGTCCAGACAAAGAGACAATTTATTTTTTCTTAGACTTTGCTGCTTTGGCTTGCTCTTCTTGAGCTTTTTCTTCTTGACCTTTTTCTTCCTGAGCACCTTTTTGCATGTAGCGCTTCTTGAACTTGTCTACACGGCCTTCTGCATCTACCAGAGTCTTGCTGCCGGTAAAAAATGGGTGGGATGCAGACGATGTGGAAAGACGGTATGCCGGATACTCTTTGCCGTTAAAAGTTTCTCTTTCTTTTGGCTGTAAAGTAGAGCCGCAGACAAATTTATAATTTGTTGTCGAATCGATGAACAGCACGTCTTGATAAGCTGGGTGGATTTCTTTTTTCATGGGTAAACTCCTTAAAAGTACTTAAAGGAAAAATCATAAAAGATTTGAGAAAAAAAATACAAGCATTTTGTCGAGGGAAAAAGCTTTTTTTAAATTAATTAATAATTATTAGTTAATAATTGTTAATTGATTTATAATTCGTTTTAATTATATAATTCTATTGTAAATTATTACTAATAATAGAGTTAATTATGAAAAATGCGTTAATATTGTCCACATTGCTTATCGGTTTGAGTTTTGCTACATTTGCAGCAGAACCAAATGAAGCGCCAAAAAGAGTGCGTACTTTGCAAACTAAGAGCGGCAAAAAAATCCGTTCAGGAAAAGGTCAGATTGCCAAAGTGAAGCAAAGTGGTTTCCATAAAAGCCTCGGTTAAGTATCATTAGCTTAAATTTAAGTGAAAATAGGCTACTTAATCCATGCAGCACAATCCCCAATTTCAATTTGGAGAAGAAGGTAATACTCCAAAGTCTCTTATCTATCTTATTGCAGCAATTGCGACGACTAGCATTTCAGCCACACTTTTTAGTGGGTTTTTTACCTACTTTTTTAACTCTTTGGGACCAGAAAATTGGCTCTCTCTCTCCTTGTCTGGAATCAGTCACTTCTTCATCTGGCAGCCGATCACCTATCTTTTTATCTATAATAGCGAAGGTTCTGGCATCACGATTTCTTATCTGATCGGCCTTTCTATTAACCTCTATATTCTTTGGCTTTTAGGCTCTTCCATTATTGAGCGCATCGGACAAACTTCATTTTTTAAACTCTACTTTGGAAGCGGGGTTCTATCTGCTCTTGTTTCTCTTCTCTTCATGAAAATAACGGGGCAAAACATTGTTTTAAGCGGGTTTTTAAGCGCTCTTTTAGCTCTTTTGACTTTTTGGACGATGCTTTATAAAGAAGCGGACTTGCGTCTTTTTGTCCTCTTCGAATTTAAGGCAAAATGGCTGCTTGCTGCTATTTTTATAGGACTTCTCTTAAGCGCGCTGTCCCATTTTGACCTTCCCACTTTTATGCTCTATTTTACAGGAGCTCTTTGCGGCTATCTCTACGGAATTTTAGGTTATGGGCTCAAAAGCCCCTTTCTTTTTTTAGATTCTTTTGAAAATTTTCTTCTCAAAATCTTTAAAAAAAGAGATGAAAGCGAAGGTAAAATCATCGATTTTCGCACCGGAAAAGCATTAGATGATGAAATCTTTGTAGATGCCATGCTCGCTAAAATTTCAAAGCATGGGGAAGATTCCCTGACTTTTTATGAGAAGAGAAGGCTAAACGAGATCTCTAAACGCAAAAAATAATAGACTTTTAATAAAAATTAGTTTATAATTACCTCTTTATTTGGGGGGATAATGATAACTAAAGAACAATATCAAATTAATGAGAATTTAATAGTTAAATTATACGCCGATCATAAAAGAGATTATGAGGCGCTCCACAATTTTCGCCGCGAGATCGAAGTCCAAAAAAGTGGTCAGCACCATAAGCCCTATCAGGCAATGATCAAAAAAACGCTTGCCTACCGCTTTATTTTTATGTCCCTTGGTGCCCTCTTTTTCTTCTTTTTTATTTTCATGTGGGAACAGTCCATCAATTGGCTTCCTTACTCCTACATTTTTTCCAATAGCCAAACAGCAAAAAATGTGATGCTGACATTTTGCCTTTTGCTCTCTTGCAAAGCATTTGGTATGTGCCTTTTAATCTCTCCAGAAAAAGAAGCACTCTATTCGTTTACCAAAAGAGCCAAGAAAAAGCTTTTGCGCACATATAAAAAAGAGCGTCTTTTGCTAGAAGAGAGGAATGCAACTGAATTGGAATTTAAAAAATTCAATGAAATGTACCATGAAATGTTAGAAAAAGTAGCTGAAACTAAAAACGCAACAAAAATGCTGCTTTACACCATTTTCAAAATCAGAGATCAAAAAAAGATGATCCGCCTTGCAAATGAAGCACTTTTAGAGGCCAATGATCATCTACACGTGATCATCAATCGGTTTAGAAAATTCTCTTTGAAGAGCTGAAATAGCCATCTGAACTGTTTTTGCCCCCATTAAAAACCCTTCTTCAAAACGAAAATGAGGGTTGTTCTCCAATTCTAAAAAATCATTTGGCTGCAAAACATCATCTTCTGTCAGATGTGGAGTGATCTTTCTTGCACATTTTAGCATCTCTTTTTGCTGCTTTTCCACAATCTGATCCACAGTCAAAAGAATGGCAAAAAAAGGATCTTTCATCTTATCTCTTCTTTTTTTTACGCTGTTTTTCAAAAAAAGCGCGCATTAAAAGAGCTGATTCTTCCCCTAATACGCCATTTTTAACTTGCATTGAGTGGGTCGGATGGGTTTTATCAAATAAATTGATAAAACTCCCATTTGCGCCATGCCTTAAATCGGGCGCTCCCCATACAAGGTTTGGAATGCGGGATAAAAACATGGCGCCAGCGCACATGCAGCAGGGCTCTAGCGTCACATAAAGAGTTGTGTCGGCAAGGCGCCAGTTGTCCACTGCCGCCTCTCCTGCCGTAATACAAAGCATTTCTGCATGTGCTGTTGCATCTTTTAGCATTTCAACTTGATTATGCCCTCTTGCAATGATCTTACCGCCTTGCACTAAAACAGCCCCTATTGGCACTTCATCCTTTTGAAAAGCCTTGAAAGCCTCTTTCAAAGCCTCCAGCATAAAGCGCTCATCCTCATTTTTTGGCAATGTAGAAAAAGGAAATAGCATCATTGCTGTTACTGACAAGCCTTGTTTTGACGGTTTAAAGCAGTTTGCAAACTAGTTATTTGCTTCTTTAACGCCTCTTGGTCTTGCATGTATTTCTTTTGCAGCCCAGAAATTTTCTTCTCATACTTGTCAGTCATGCGCGCCATTTGAAGCTGATAGTTCTTTTCTATATTCCCTTCTGACTTTAGCTTTAAAGCCTCTTCTTCATTCTCTTTTGCATGGGCAAACTCTTTTTTTGCCTCTTCTTGCAAATGGTTGAAATCTGATTCTTGAAAAGCAACAGAATTTAAAACAGAAAAAAGATACGTTCTATAAGCGCCAAAAGTGTTTACTGCTTCTTGCCGGATCTTTAAAGACTCTGCAGGTGCGAGCTTTTCAATGGCGCTAAAATCTTCATTGACTTTTCTTAGTTCTTTTTCGAAGTAGTCATAAAGTTCGCTGTTTTTTAAAAGCCATGCATTGCTGATGAATTCGGCAATTTCTTCGCCTTTTTCCTCTTCTGCTATAGCTGTTTGATAGCCTGCACCAAGCTCATCTGCTGTTATTTTATTTAAGTTTTTTCCAGGAAAATACTTTTTAGCAAAAAGCCAATCTTTTTTCAAATGATCGTTCTTCAATTCTTTTTTTACTGTTTCTGCAATCCCTGGCATCCAGCTCTTGAGAAGTTGGAATTTTTCTTTATAACTTGCGTCCTTTAACATAAAAATAACTCTCCTTTTTCATTAAAAATATGTTACTTTAACAATTTAGCTGTCCAATTGCAAGAGGAGATCAAAAAAAATGGCTCACCATCACCCTTTTTATGGAAAAAAAATCGTTCCCCGCAATGAAAAAGAATATATTCAGAACCTGCTCAAAAAATATAGAAGAGAAGAAGCTTCAGAAGAGCTTAAAAAAAAAATTTGGGAGGAGCTTCAAAAAGAAAAGCAGCTTGGCAACATCACAATTCCTTTTAAATTAGCGGTGCGGCGCGACCCTTCTGGCAAATTCCCAAGCTTCGTCGAGATCATCTTAGACACAAAAGTTTAAGAAAAGCTATTTTATGCTTGATTTTTATATGAGATTTTTGGTACAATTGCGTTACAAAACTTAAAATTAACTGGTTAAAAACATAGCCGAATATACTCATTGAGTATGCCAAGCTCTAAAAACACGGGGGATTCTCTGAAATGTCTCTAGATAAAGGCACAAAAGAAGAAATTACCAAGAAATTTCAGCTGCATGAAAAAGACACCGGCTCTGCTGACGTCCAGATTGCGATCTTGACAGAACGTATCACGGAATTGACCGATCATCTAAAAAGAATGCCAAAAGACCACGCTTCACGGCTTGCTCTTTTAAAGCTTGTAGGCCAAAGAAGACGCCTCTTAGATTATCTCAATTCAACAGATACAAGCCGTTACCAAAGCTTGATCACGAAGCTGAAATTAAGAAGGTAATCTAATACTTCCTAATCAATCAGACAAAAAAGGCGACTTAAAAAAGTCGCCTTTTTTGTTTTTATCTTTCAGTTATTTGCCAATAATCCTCAAATCAGATATCCTGTAAGAAAATTATTTTTAGGAGTGAATTCAATATGAAACGTGAAGTGTTAAAAATCGCAGTCGGCGAACAAGAGATCTCATTTGAAACAGGCAAAATAGCGCGTCAAGCAAACGGGGCTGTCATTGCAAGAGCAGGAGATACCATGGTATTTACCTCTGCTTGCGCAACACCAACGGCCGATGCCGACAAGGACTTTTTCCCTTTGCGTGTCGATTATCAAGAAAAATTCTCGTCCATTGGAAAAACAATCAGCGGATTCATTAAAAGAGAAGGACGCCCAACTGAAAAAGAAACGCTCGTTTCCCGCCTGATCGACCGTCCACTGCGCCCCATGTTTCCAGATGGCTACTTCAACGAAGTGCAAATCCTCTCTTATGTTTGGTCTTATGATGGTATTAACGCGCCAGAAGCGCTTGCTGTTTGCGCAGCCTCTGCAGCTCTTGTCATTTCCGATATCCCTCTTTTAAAACCAATTGCAGCTGTCAGAGTGGGTCTTATTGGCGGAAAATTTGTTTTAAATCCAACTCAAGAACACATGAAGTCTTCTAAGCTAGACTTAATGATCGCAGGCACAGAAGATGCTGTTTTAATGATCGAGGGCTCTTGCGACTTTCTCACTGAAGAGCAAGTTTTAGAGGCTATTGAAATAGGTCATAAAGGAATTAAAATTATTGCAAAAGCTCTGCATGGTTGGCAAAAAGCGATTGGCAAAAAGAAAAAAACAGACACCATTCGCCCATTGCCACAAGATGTGCTAGATGCTGTTGAAAAAATTGCAGCTCCTCTTTTAATTCCGGCGCTTCGCATTATAGAAAAGCAAAAAAGAGAAGATGCACAAAATCTAGTAAGAAGAGCTGTTGAAGAAGCTCTTTTACCAATTGGTGTAGATCCTTTCTTTTCTCCTAATGATGTAGCCGCTGCCCTTAAGCAGATCTCATCTAAATACATGCGTAAAATGATTTTAGATGAAAATATCCGCCCAGATCAAAGATCGACGACAGAGATCCGCATGATCGATATTGAGCAAGGCATCTTGCCAAGATCGCATGGCACATCTCTTTTTACGCGTGGTGAAACGCAAAGTTTGGCTGTTTGCACACTTGGCGGCGAAAGTATGGGTCAGCGCTATGAAGACTTAGATGGCGAAGGAAGCAGAAAGTTTTATCTGCAATATTTCTTCCCTCCTTTTTCAGTGGGTGAAGTAGGACGCGTTGGCGCTCCTGGAAGACGTGAAGTTGGCCATGGAAAATTGGCAGAGCGCGCACTAGAAGCTATTTTACCTTCAAAAGAAGTATTTCCTTATACGATCCGTTTAGAGTCCAATATTACAGAATCTAATGGATCTTCTTCTATGGCCACTATTTGCGGCGGCTGTCTTTCGATGATGGATGCTGGAGTGCCTATTAAACGTCCTGTTTCTGGCATTGCAATGGGTCTTATTTTAGAAGAAGGACGTTTTGTAATCTTATCTGATATCTTAGGGATTGAAGATGCGCTTGGCGACATGGACTTTAAAATTGCCGGAGATCATCAAGGCATTACAGCTTTCCAGATGGACATCAAAATAGAAGGCATCACAATCGAAATTATGAGTGCAGCTCTTAAACAAGCAAAAGATGGGCGCATTCATATTTTAGATAAAATGTTAGCTGTCTGCCCAGAATACAAAAAAGAGATGTCTGTTTACGCCCCAAGGATTGAAACCATCCAGATCAAACCAAGCAAAATTGCAGCAGTGATTGGCAAGGGCGGCGAGCAAATCCGCTCTATTATTGAGCAGACAGGCGTTGAAATTGACATCAACGATGATGGCGTGATCACCATTGCATCTCCATCTTTGAGCAGTATTGAAAAAGCAAAAGCGATTATCAGCGGCCTTACCTCTGAAGTGGAAATTGGACGCAACTACACAGGAAAAGTGACATCTGTTGTGGCTTTTGGTGTATTTGTCGAAATCTTACCAGGAAAAGAAGGTCTTTGCCATATCTCTGAATTTGATTCTATCCGTATTAACAATTTAGGCGATTATGTCAAACAAGGTGATATCATCACGGTAAAAGTCTTAGACATCAACGAAAGAGGACAGCTCAAACTTAGCCGAAAAGCAACTCTTGTAGCATCTCCAGCTCCTGCCGCTTAACCCCTCCTTCTCTTTAAAAAGGCATTGCTACCGCAATGCCTTTTCTTTTTATAGACTAATATTGTCCATAATAGCCCATAAAATAAAAAAGGCGTTCTAAGCAACTAACTGCTTAGAACGCCTTTTCTTATAGACTCTCTTAATTAAATTAAGCGGGCGTATAGTTTAGGTTATTGTCGCCATCTTCCGGGGGTTGTGGCTGAATGATGTTTTCTTCAGTGATTGGTTTTTTATGAAGTTCATCTGCTTTTTTAAGACGCAGCTTCTTCTCCTCTTTGTCCCAATCGCCTTTTACAATATCTTCTATATCTTTAAAGTCTAAAGTCTCAAATTCAATGAGCATTTCAGTAATGAGTTCTACCTCTTTAGCTTTGTCTTTTACAATCTCAAGTGCTCTGTCGTGTGCCTGGTCTAAAATTTCACGCACTTCAGCATCAATTTCTCGTGCTGTTACTTCGGAGTATTCTTTCTTGTCAGATCCGCCATACTGCTGACTTTGGCTGCTCTTGTCATAAGCTACAGCTCCAAGCTTCTCGCTCATCCCCCACTCACACACCATACTTCTTGCAATGCTTGTGGCTTTTTCAATATCCTGACGCGCCCCGCTTGAAATATCGGCAACAAAAATCTCTTCTGCAACACGACCACCCATTAAAACAGCTAATTGGTCTACAAGCTCTTTCTTCCAGTAGCTTACACGGTTTTTCTTTGGCAAGAACATTGTCGAGCCAAGTGATAAACCTCTTGGGATAATTGTTACTTTATCAATAGGGTCTGCATGGTCTACAAACATGCTGACAATCGTGTGCCCTGCTTCATGGAAAGCTGTAGTGCGTTTTTCTGACGCATCAATTTCTAAACTACGACGCTCTTTACCATAAAGCACCTTATCGCGTGCTTCTGAAACTTCCTGAGAAGTTACAGCAAGTCTACCACGCCTTGCAGCAAGTAAAGCCGCTTCGTTTAGTAAATTAGCAAGATCTGCACCGGAACTTCCAGGTGTACCTCTTGCAATGGCCATTAAATCAACAGTTGGGTCAAGCTTAATTCTTCTTGCGTGTACCTTTAAGATATCAAAACGACCTTTAATGTCTGGCAATCCAATAATCACACGGCGGTCAAAACGACCAGGACGCAAAAGCGCTTTGTCCAGCACATCTGGCCTGTTGGTAGCTGCCATCAAAATAACGCCTTCATTAGTATCAAAGCCATCCATTTCC
>DAORNI010000004.1:43169-43543 GCA_035440845.1 Parachlamydiaceae bacterium
GTCTGCTCTCTCTCATCATGACCTCCGCCAATCCCAACACCGCGGTGTCTTCCAACAGCATCGATCTCATCCATAAAGATGATGCAAGGCGCATTTTTCTTGGCTTGCTCAAACATATCGCGGATACGGCTTGCGCCCACTCCTACAAACATCTCAACAAAGTCAGAACCGGAAATGGAGAAGAAAGGACGGTCTGCTTCTCCAGCTACTGCTTTTGCAATCAACGTTTTTCCAGTCCCTGGGGGGCCAATGCAAAGGACACCCTTTGGAATACGACCGCCAAGCGATGTAAATTTTTGCGGATTTTTTAAGAATTCCACAATTTCTTGCAGCTCTTCAATCGCCTCATCGGCACCAGCCACATCTTTAAATGT
>DAORNI010000004.1:43553-62325 GCA_035440845.1 Parachlamydiaceae bacterium
GATTTTATTAGGGCCTTTTTGGACAGAGAGCTTAGCTGGAGATTTGCCAAAGTTCATCGCTCCAGAGCCAACGCCCTTCATCTGTCTTGTAAAAATAAAGTAAAGAACGCCCAAGACTAAAAGAGCTGGCAAGAATGTAAAGAAATAACTGAAATAATTTAAAGCAGGCTCTTCGCTTTTGAATGTCTTTTCAAGGACTTTATTTAACGGCTGGTCTGGCGCTTTAAAAATGCCGGCCTTGTTCTGGTTAAAATTCTCATATTCTTCTTTAGCATTTAAAAACCACTGGTTAAATTTCTCATGGTCTTCTTTTTCAAGCGCCCTTGTAGACAATTCCTGATTGTTAAAAAACCAGATCACATTGGCAACAGCTTGCCTTGCTTTATCAAGAAGGACTTGATTGTCCTCTATTTTAAGAGAGAGTTGATTAAACTCGTTCAATGCTTCCGTATAATTGCGCACGCTTCTTAGTTTAGCCAAACGAACGCCATTTTCTTGTTTGTTCAAATCAGCGGCAATAGCCTCTAGCTCTGCTAAAGAAGTAGCATAAGCTGCAAGCATTGGTTCTGTTGAATTTTTTGGAAGTGCATGTGCTTTGGCAATATCTGCTTCTACTATTTTTAAAGAAGCTTTTATACCTTCATTGCCAATGCCAAGTGCTGGAGATTTAAAGCCGTTTAAAACCTCTGTCAAAGAAGCGCCAAACTCAGCGGCCAAATTCTCTGTCCAGTTCTTTTTAAGGGCTTCTAACTTAAGCTTTAAGTTTAATAGATTTTCGCCGCTTATTTTAGGAAGCGCCTGGATGACCACCGCGTGGTTCAAAGGAAGAGTGCCTTGAGTATCTCCTAGCACCACATAACCAGATCTTGGAATTTCTTGTCCTGTCAAAAGCAGAAAAGTCTCAGCCGCAGAGAATACTTTCTTTTGCAAGGAGGGTAGATCTTTTTCGATCCTCTCTTTTTCACTTGCAAGCATATGACTGGAATTTAACAAGTCTAGATATTTGAATCGGTTTTTTCCCTCTTCTGTCAACCGGTCGCGGAATTTGCCACTAAATGTTACGAGGTTGTCATTTAAAGCAATTTTCCGGCTATCTTCCGCTTGAAGGAGCTGCAAATTGACAAGATGCTCCAGCTGATAGCTAAAAGAAACTTTTGCAAATTTAGTATCAATTAAATTCTGTACCATTAACGAAAGCAAAAAGCTGCCAGTACAAACCAAATAAAGCTATTGGAAAAGCCTTTTTTGAAATCTTGTTTGTTATCATCACTCATAATCACCTTTTTATTTTAAATCAGTCGGTGTCGTTTTGTTTCAACAGACTAGGCATATTACGAGAAAAATCACGCGTGATAAGCCAAAAAAATATATTGCTCCCTAACGGCTGATTCTAGCAGATTCTTTTTTCGTCAGCAACAGCAAAGATCGAGCTTAAAAAATTCTTGTTGAGAGCTGTTAAAAAATGGTTTTTTCTTAGAAAGAGAATCAGCATAAAGCTGCTGATTATGAATTACTAAAGGATAACAACCTCTTAAAAAAGCAGGAACTTTGGCATTAGACCAGAGTTTCTTTAAATTCAAATGATGATCTGAAAAAGCAATTCGGTATTTTCCGGGAAGAAGCTTTAAAGAGAGTTCCCCTTTAAAAGCCTCCTCCCATCCCCAATTTTCTTGACCCTCACATCCATCACTTAGTGTTATTTTCCAATGACTTAAGTTAGCCGAATTAAAAGAAGAGGTATCCATGTCCAAATGACCGTCAAAAGGAAAAGCGTTCCTGTCTTTTAAACAAAAGAGAGTCCCTCGATCTACAAAAAGCTTTTTTCCCTCTATTTCGATCTGCTTGTTAGGAGCTAAAGACTCTATAAAAGAAGCAATGGCTTCAATCAAGGGATAAGTCAGTAAAACCTCCTCCTTTTCTGCAAACATACGGATTAAATATTTTATTTCAAAAGGAAGAAGACCTTCCGGAAAAGTGAAATAAGATCCAAAAAAACCTTTTACAATTTTTTCTTCATAGGAAAAAAAAGCTTTTTTTAAATATTGATCCAACTCAAATGACTGATTGCCAAAGCGGTAAAGAGGCTTATCAATTTCTTTCCCAAATGTTTTGCTTAAAAAAGGAACGATCCTTTCCCTAAATCTTGCCCGCATGAATTGAGAGTCTTGATTTGTCGGATCTTCAAAAGCTTGAATTCCCTTCTCTTTTAACCACTTTTCAATCTCTGCTTTTTGCACCTTTAAAAAGGGGCGAAAAATGGTTAAGCCATCTATCTCTTTTACAGGGCTTAAACCCTGACAGCGGGGCAAAAATGCGCCTTCAAAAATGCGCTTTAGCACAGTTTCTGCCTGATCGTTCAAGTGATGGGCTAAAAAAACAGCTTGATAATCATAGGCATCTGTCAGACTTTTAAAAAAGTTTAAGCGCTCTTTTCGACACGCTTCTTCTAAATTGCCTTTTAATTTTTCAGGGTCTAATTCGTGCAGATGAAAAGAAACTTGAGCTTCATGAGCCAATAATTTTAGCTGATGCGCTTCCTCACTACTCTCTTTTCTCCAGTTATGGTTGACGTGTGCGACTGCAAAAGAGAGTTTATTTTCATTCTTTAGCTGAAGCAAAAGATAAAAAAGTGCAAGAGAATCTGGCCCTCCAGATAACCCCAAAAGAAAAGGTTTTAAAGAACAAGAATGTTCGATTAAAAAATTTTTAATTACTTTTTCTAAATTCATGCAACTTATTATAGCAAAAGGAGTACAGGAAAAATAGAAAATAATTTATAATCGTCTATAATAAGTTTATTTATTTCAAAAATGATTATTTGGCGCTATCTTTTAACACAGTACATAAAAGTTTTAAGCTTGTCAGCGATTGCTTTTATTGCGATCCTTTTGACATCAAGACTAGATGACATTGCCCATTTTGCCTCCCTTGGAGCCAACAGCATCTATGTCCTTTATTTTACGCTTTATCAAATCCCCTATATTTTACCGATCGTTATCCCTATCTCTGCTTTGATCTCTGCCCTTCTTCTGATCCAGCGTTTGTCTTCCTCACATGAATTGACAGCACTCCGTGCAAGTGGGCTATCGCTTAAGGCTATTTTAGCGCCCATCCTCATTTTTGCAGCTTATCTCTCTGCTTTGAATTTTTATATTGTCTCAGAAGTCGCAACAGAATCACACCTTGTTGCCAATACGTTAAAAAGCCAATTAAGACAGATCAATCCCCTTCTTGTTTTACACAACAAGCACATGATGCGTCTAAAAGGCATTTTTTTTGACTCTTTTGGCGAATCTAAAATTGGGGAATCTGCCTCTGATGCCATCATTGCCATTCCAGGAAAAGAGGGCAAACAGATGAATCTCATCATCGCAAAAAACCTGCAAGCCTCTGACTCCTCTTTTTTAGCCTCTTTTTTAACTTATATCACACCTCTTCAAAAAGGAGGGTCAGACCAGTTTGATCCATTCTTCATTGAAAATATGGAAAAATCCACAACTCCCATTCAAGATTTTTCTAAAACATTGCACAAAAAAATTTTTAGTATCAACAATGACCAGCTCACTTTAAGCTTTTTGCTTGCAAGAATTGAAAGTGAGAAAAATAGTTTACAGCAAGCAAAAGAACTTTTTAAAAAAGAGGAAATTAAAACCCTGCAGCGCAATGTCAACCGCGGATACACAGAAATCATACGCCGCATCTCCATCGCTCTTGCTGTTTTTACATTTACCTTGATGGGCTTATCTTTTGGAGCCAGCATCAGCCGGACAAGATCTAACAAAGGCGTTGTATTTCTCATTGGATTGGCAGCTCTTTATCTTGCTTGCTTCTTTGTGGCAAAAAGCATTGAATACCAATTGATGGCTTCTTTTATCCTCTACATAGCCCCTCATTGTATCATCCTATTTTTTTCCTGGTTTAATTTAACAAAGCTCTCACGTGGGATTGAATAAATTTATGATCTGGCAGCGCTATTTTATCAAACAGCACCTCTCTCTTTTTTTTCTCTTTATTTTTTGCTTTTATGGGCTTTATGTTTTAATCGATTATGCAACACATGCCCACTATTTTCACCAATCGAATGCGCATTTCCAATGGAAAGTAGCTTTTTCTTATTATCTCTTCGATTTTGTGAAGCTCTTAGAAGTGCTCATTCCCTTTTCGCTTTTGATTGCTACAATTAAAACAATAACAACACTTAATACAAATAACGAGTTGGTCGCCCTTTTAGCAAATGGAATCAAGCTGAAAAAGCTTTTGCGTCCTTTTCTTATGATCGGGCTTTTTTTTACTTTTTTCCTCTATCTGAACACGCAATATTTTCTTCCAGGATCGCTTAAGGAATTAAAATCCTTCAACCAAAAAAAATCGATTGCAAAAGTTAAAAAACTAGGCACAAAACCTATTTTAAATCTTAGTTTAGAAGATGGAACGACACTGATTTTTCAAGATTACGATGAAAAAGAAGAGCGTTTTTTAGATGCTTACTGGATCAAATCGATCGATGAGATCTACCGCATCAAATTTCTTTATCCAAAAGGACAAGAGCCAGTAGGGGCTTTTGTCACCCATCTTTTAAGGGATGAAAAAGGCATGCTTGAGAGCGCCGCCTCTTACCCAAAAAAAACATTTTCAGACATGCGCTTTAACAAAGAAACTCTTTTTGAATCGATGACAACAGCAGAAGAGCAATCCTATTTTGACCTGGTCCATAAAATCCCTTCTTTAAAGGTCATTAAAAGCGAAAAGCAGGCACAGCTTGTCACAAGCTTTTATTACAAGCTTACAATGCCGTGGCTAGCACTCTTAGCAGTGATTGGCCCTATTCCGTTTTGTCTTTGCTTTACAAGGAACTTGCCTCTTTTCATGATCTATGCCTGGAGCATTTTTGGGCTTGTCGCCTTTTATATTATCATGAACTCCTCCCTTGTTTTGGGCGAGCGGCAAGTTATTTCTCCAGCTTTTGCAGTCGGCATCCCTTTTATTTTAATCCTCTCTATTTTTAGCTTGCGTTATGCCAGATTGAGCTAGTATATTCGCCTTTTAATGAAGGACTTGTTTTATATGGATCCGTTTGACTTAAGAGATTGGGAAGGGTTTCAAAAAAGCGGTGGATCTCTTAAAACACCTGCCATCATCGATCAAGTCGTCATCGATTCCAGAAGAATCCATTCCAAAAATGCACTGTTTGCAGCACTTAGTGGAGCCTTCCAAGACGGTCATCAATTTGTAAAAAATGCTCTTGAACAAGGAGCAAAATTCTGTCTTGTTAAAAAAGATTATAAACACCCTGAAACACTTCCTGAACACGTCACCGTTTTAACCTGTGATAATCCCTTGCACTCCCTCCAAGAGATTGCAAGGTGCTACCGCTTGTCTAAAAAAGCAAAAGTGATTGCCATAACAGGCTCTTTTGGAAAAACAATGGTAAAAGATCTGCTTGTTTCTTTCTTAAAAGAAGAAAAACAAGTTGCAGCATCTCCGGAGAGCTTTAATAGCCAAATTGGAGTCGCTTTGAGCTTGTTTACCATTGCAAGACATCATGAAATAGCTGTCATTGAAGCTGCCGTTTCAGAAAAAAATGAGATGGACAGGCTTTTTTTTATGGTGGAACCAGATGCCATGCTTTTAACGCACATCGGAAAAAAACATCAGACCACACTTGGGAATTTAGCAGCATCAGCCTCTGAAATGATGAAAATGGGACAATCTTTAAAATCGTGGGCGCTCATCCCTGATTGTCCGAAATTATCTTCTTACGCCCAAAAAATAGTCAGCTGCTTTTTTTGGAATCAAGAAGATAAAATTCTTCCCTTTGCAACCTATAAAAACCATTTAAAGAATGCCTATGAGCTGCAATTTCCAGGCGGCTTTTCCTTTAGCGGCACTATTCATGCCGGCTTCCACTATTTTCTAGATCTTCTCAACATGGCAGTAAAAGCCGCTTTTCTAGAAAATATTTCTGTCACCTCCATTTGCAAAGCTTTAAAAGAATTTACGCTGCAGCCCATGCGAACAGAACTTTGGCAATCTAAAATGGGTTCTTTGTTTATTAATGGTACTTACTGCGAAGATCCTCAATCTATTGACCTGTCCCTCAAATACTTTGACCAGTCGCTTCCAAACAGTAAAAAAACCTTTATTTTCAGCGGCATCAAAGGTGAAAAAAAAGAACATGATTACAAAAGGATCGGCCAATCTATTGCAACATCTGATCTAGAAGAACTGATGCTGATTGGCAAACATCCCTTTTCTCCTTTAATCGAAGAAGTCAAAGCGCACTCTCCCAAGACATCTATCACCCTTCACCCAACTATTGAAGAGGCAATAAAAAAACTGCAGCTTAAAATTTCTCCAAACGACCTCGTGTTGATCAAGGGAGAGAAAAAAGAGCCTCTTGATAAAATAGAAGAAGCTTTTGATGGGAGCATCAGCAGCAGCCAATGCACCATCAACCTAGCAGCAGTCCAAGCCAATTTAACAGCAATAAGAGCAACGCTTAAAGCAAATACAAGGATCATGGTGATGGTAAAAGCGCTTGGCTATGGCACCTCCGATGTGCGCATGGCCAAGTTTTTACACGATTTTGGAGTGGATGCTTTAGGAGTCTCTTATGTCGATGAAGGGGTCTCTTTAAAAAAAGCATCCGTTTTGCAAGATATCTTTGTTTTAAATGCAGCGCCCTACGAAATCCCAAAAGTCATTGAGTGGGACTTACAAGTAGGTGTCAGCGACAAAAATTTTATTGAAAACTTGCAACTTTCAGCCTCTTCTTCTAATAAAAAAATAAAAGTTCACCTCCATGTTAATACGGGAATGAACCGCTTTGGATGTCTTTTGGAAGAGGCATTGCCTTTGGCTCTTTTAATCCATCAATCATCCCACCTTGTTTTAGAAGGCATCATGACCCATTTTGCAGCAGCTGATGACAAAAAGGAAGATGCTTTTACAAAAATGCAAGCAGATTTGTTTTTAAAGGTCATTCGGGAAATTGAATTAAAAGGCATTGAGATCCCTTTAAAGCATGCATGTAACTCTAGTGCCCTTTTGCGCTTTTCTTTTCCTGAATTCAACATGGTAAGGATTGGTCTTGCAGTGTATGGGCTTTACCCTTCAAAAGAAACTGAAAATTCTTTGGGGCTTCGCCTTGCAATCTCTTTGACTTCTAAAATTGTTGGCATCAACCTTTGCAAAAAAGGAGACACCATCAGCTATGGAAGAAGCTATAAAGTGGATGCTGACCACAAAAGAATTGCTGTGCTCCCCATTGGCTACTTTGATGGGCTGCACCGCAATTATAGCGGCAAAGCAGATGTGATGGTTCTTGGAAAAAAAGCAGCAATGGTTGGAAAAATCTGCATGGACTATATGATGATCGACATTTCAGATGTGCCAGATGCAAAAGTTGGCGATAAAGTGCTGATTTTTGGAGAAGATGAATATGGCCACTATATTTCACCAGAAGACTTTGCCACAAACGGAGATTCCATCATTTACGAACTAATCACATGTTTGGGTCCTCGCATCCAGCGTATCTTTATTTTTGAAGAAGCTTCCACTTTGAGATAAAAATCTAAGCGACTATATTTTTTGAATTAAGAAATTTAATTAAGACAGTCATTAAAAATGGACTGGGCAGTTGGGTATTCAAAATAGAAGTTATTGTCTATCAACTTTTTAGGATAAGCTCTTGCGCTGACAAGCAAAAGCTCATCTGCCATCTGCCCAAGTAAAAGGCGCGCTGCAAAGGCAGGAACTGTAAAAAAGGCGGGACGATGAAGGGATTTTGCTAAAATCTTAGTAAAATCTTTGTTTCTTAAGGGATAAGGAGAAGCAGCATTAACAACTCCTTCTATTTGCTCTTCTTTTAAAATAAATAAAACAATTCTTATCAAATCTTTTAATGAAATAAAGCTAAAATATTGCTCTCCGGAGCCTAATTTTCCTCCTAATCCTAACTTAAAAGGAAGAAGCATTTTAGAAAGCGCTCCTCCTGTTTTTGCAAGAACTGGTGCTATCCTTAAATAGATCATGCGAACAGGCAGTTTTTCTAAAGGTGCTGCAGCTTTTTCCCATTTGGTACACACATCTGCTAAAAAATTCCTTCCGGGACTGCTATTTTCTGTTAAAATCTCTCCTCCCCGTTCTCCATAAAAACCAATAGCGGAAGCGTTGATAAATAGAGAAGGAGGGCTTTTGACAGAAGAAAAAAGGGCGACAAGGGCATGAGTGGCATCCAAGCGGCTTTTTAAAATCTTCTCTTTTTTAAGCTTCGTCCACCTGCCAGACGATATATTCTCTCCTGACAAATTAATGCAGGCATCCAGATTTTCATAGGGCGTTAAATCTTTTGGCAGCTGGAAATGAGCAGGATCCCAAAAAAAAGCGTGGGATGAGACAAGCTTTTGGTCTCTAACTAGCGTAAAGACCTCATGCCCATTTTTTTGAAGCTCTTCTTTTAAGGCTTTTCCAACAAATCCAGAAGCGCCGGCTATTAAAATTTTCAGAACTTTAGTTTTAGGTTTATAAATCACAAGCCTCTGGTGGCATCCAACTAGCCTCTTGCCCTTCCCATTTTACATTACATCCAATTGGGTTAGTGACAGCCGTTGTTATTTTTTTTCCGCTTAAATGCTCTTCCAGAGCTTTTTCAAGATCATGTGTTGTAGCTTTTAAAGGATCTCTTGGAGTGTCGATGGAACGTCCTGTATAAATGAGTTTTCTCTTGTCGTCAAACACATAAAAATGAGGCGTCCTCAAAGCACCGTATTTTAAAGCTGCAATCTGTAAATCGTCTTTTAAATAAACCCACGGAAACTTATTTTGCTCCATGCGCTCTACCATATGGTCAAAAGAGTCTAATGGCTTTGTTTTGTCGCTGTTGGAATTAATGCCAACAAAAACAACGCCCTGATCTTTAAAGCGGTTTGCAATAGCTGCTGTAGAATCATCTGAGGCTAAAACATAGGGGCAGTGGTTGCAGGTAAAAAAAACAACTAAAACTTGTTCCCCTTCAAAATTTTTAAGCGAATAAGTTTTGCCATCTGTGCCAAGAAGCGCAAAATCCGGAGCCTCTTGACCAATTTCTAACGTAAACGGTTTCATCATCATTCCTTTATTTGCTTTAGTGCAGCTAACGCCAAAAGACGCGCTTTATCGTGATCCACAATAGATTCTGGATAAGTCTTTCCAATCTCTACACCGGCTGCTTTTAAAACATCAGCTGGAGCCAAAGAGGGCTGATGGATCCATTTAGCCGGTAATTTTTTAAGTTCTGGCACCCATTTTTTTATGTAGCTGCCATCTGGATCAAATTTTTCAGATTGCAGCGTCGGATTAAAAATGCGAAAATAGGGAGCTGCATCTGCCCCGCAGCCTGCCACCCACTGCCAGCCGAGTGTATTATTTGCCAAATCAGCATCTACCAGTGTATCAAAAAACCATTTGGCTCCCTCTTGCCAAGAAATCAGCAAGTCTTTCACAAGAAAAGAGCCAACAACCATCCGCACCCTGTTATGCATCCAGCCTATTTTCCAAAGCTGCCTCATGCCGGCATCCACTAAAGGATAGCCCGTCATGCCCTGTTGCCACTTTTGTAACTGAATTGAATCATTTTTCCAAGGAAAATGAGCAAATTCTTTTCTTAAAGGTTCATTTGCAGTTTTTGGAAAATGGTACAAAAGGTGAAAAGCAAACTCTCGCCATCCAAGCTGCCTTAAAAAGCCATGGGTTCTCTCCTCATTTCCATATTTTTCTTTGACTGCTTGAAAAATCATCCTGGGGCTTAATTCACCAAAATGCAGATAAGGTGAGAAAAGAGAAGTGCCTTCTTTTGCTGGATAGTCACGCGCTTCTAGGTAAGAGAGAATAGGTTCTTTAATAAACTGTTGCAGAGCTTTTTCTGCCTGCAAAGCACCTGGCTTCCATACTTCTTTAAAGCCCTCATCCCAAGAAATTTTTGGTAAAAGAGAAAGATTTTCTAGCTTTTCATCTTCTGGATAAATAAAAGAAACGACTTGTTTTTTTAAAAGCGGCTTTGGCTTTTCAACTTCTTGTTTTAAGCATGTTTTCCAAAAAGGGGTAAAAACTTGAAAAGGCGTTCCTGGTGCGTTAGAGATGTCCCATGGTTCAAAAAGCAGACTTGCATTAAAGCTTTTAACTAAAATACCTTTTTCTGTTAACTCTGCTTTAATTTTACTATCTTGTTTGATAAAAAAAGGCTCATAGCGCCTGTTCCAAAAAACGGCATCTGCTTTTGTTTTATGAACAAGTTCCAATAAAACAGCAAGGCTATCTCCTTTCTTAAAAATGAGGGAGATGCCTTTTTTTTGCAGTTCTTCTTTTAAAGAAGCTAAAGAGTGATGGAGCCACCAGCGGCTCGCAGCTCCCATTTTCCACTCGTTGCTTCGATCTTCGTCTTCAATATAAACGGCAAGAATAGGTGAGTCCCTTTCAAGTGCAGCATTTAGCGCTTCATTATCGTTTAAGCGTAAATCCCGCCTAAACCAGACGAGTGTTAGAGTATTGCTTGTCTCCGCCAAAGTAAATGATTCCCCTTATCTTGTTTTCTTTGATCCTTTTGCCCAGTTGCCCTGGCACATATAACTTCTGCTCATTTTTGAACTGATCATAAATAGAAGCCGTTTCTTTTTCACCACTTTCATTTGTTCTGGAAAGTATTCTTTTAGAACCTAAAAGCACATGCACCAGATGAACAAGCCAAAATGCAGCTACAGACGAGATGCGTTTATCAATCCAGGAAATGATGCCAAAAATATAATTTAAAGGTTTTGGAAATTTGGCATCCAGTAAGTGCATGTCAAAATAATTTTGATCTATTCCAAGCACTTCTTTAAAAGCTAATTGCCACTCTTTAGAGCAGTTGTTTCCGGCAAACTGAAAATTCCAGACTCTTTTTCCGTAATTTGATAAAAGGGCTTCTACTTTTTCTTGATCTAAGAATTCAAAAGAGATGGCATGCGTGCGGTGTTTATAAAAAGGGGTAGGGTCTGGATAGGTAAATTTTCCCTTTACCGTATTTGCAATAAAATCTTTTTTTTCTTTATCTGTCAACGGGAATTTTTCGGCATATTTGCTAAACGGTAAACAGCGATAAGAATCATTTTTGTTGCGTAGGTAAATAAAAGAGGCTCCATGAGCATCCTCCACATATTCCTGATCTACATAAGAACCTTGAATGGTTGCAACATGGGGGGCATCTTCCGGAATTTCAGTATCTAATAATTCTTCTAATTTTTTTTTTGAAATTGTCAAGAAATTGGGTAAATTATTATTGTTCCAAAACTCCTCTTTTTTTGTATCAATCTCAACCGATTGATCTCCTACAATAGCCTCTACGCCTTGCGGTTTAAAAAATATCATGCCTTCATCTTCAAAAATAGCCATCTCTGCTGGCAACTTTTTGCTTTTACTCCAAATTTCTTTAATCTCTTTCCAGGTGCGGTTGCCATTATTTGTTTCGATTTGTTCATTTTCATTTAAAATAGAAACAAATTGGCCATTGATCTTAAATTTTAAATCTTTATAAGTAGTCCCATCTTTTTCTTCTTTTGTAATCTTCAGAATTTTCTTGCCATGCAAATGAAAGAAACTCAACTGCTTAGTCAAAAAGCAGTCTTGAAGGTCAATCGAACAAATTTTAAAGTATTGCACTGCAAATTTAACAGGAAACTCATCTCTAAAAATTAATTTAAAAAATTCATCCACTAATTTTTTATTTTTTAAAAGAACAGCGGCAAATCCTTGATAGCGGGCCAATTTTTGAATGGTTTTTAAATTAGAGGGAGTGACTTCTTTTATTTCATACTGCGAAATCGTCCCCTTCCACGCGAGCAACTCTTTTTGTAAAAGATCTTCTATAGTTTCTGTGCGACCTATTGCCTCTTTTTTAAGCGTCTCAATGCGGTATTGGAATGAAAGGGCATTCAATACGGTTCTTGCAAGTGAATCAACATTCTCATCCGATGGCTTGGAAGAATGAAAGTTCTTTTCAAGAGACTTTGCTTCCTTAATTTCTCCTTCATAGGCTTCGAAAACACCGGCTGCTGTAGAGACAACAACTGGTTCTTTGTCCAATATGCCCAACCTCTGGCTCAAACTGTTCATTCTCACTCCTCAAATAAAGATAAAAAAAGGAGTTTTATCAATCTGACACATTGTTTTCAACAAGCTTTTTTTAAAACTTGCCATTTTTGCTTTAAAGAGATAACATTTTTATATCTTTCATGTTTTAAAGGATTTTATGGAAAACCTCGATAAAGAGACAATTAAAAATTTAACAGAACTTTGCCGGATCGACTGTACGGAAGAAGAAAAGGAATCGCTCCTCCAAGATTTAAAAAAAATTCTTAATTTCATAAGTCAATTGGAAGAAGTCGATACAGAAAATGTTGTTCCCTGCAGCCATGTTTTAAGCGAAATGGCAAATGTGTCAAGAGATGATAGAGTTTCTGAGATGATGCCGCGCGAAACATTTCTTAAAAACGCCCCTTCGCACACTGGTGGGATGATTAAGGTGCCCTCTATTTTAAAATAATTATTTAAGAGTTTTTATAATGCATACCCTTTCTGGAATTGAAATCAGAGATAAATTTTTAAAAGGCGAATTTACAGCCGTCTCCATTGTGGAGTTTTTCTTAAACCGTATTGAACAGCATGACCATAAAGTCGGCGCTTTTCTTTTAGTCCTTAAAGAAAGAGCCCTTAAAAAAGCAAAAGAACTCGATGAAAAAAAAGCAAGAGGGGAAAAACTTGGAAAATTGGCTGGGATCCCAGTTGCCATTAAAGACAACATCCACATTAAAGGTGAGATCACGACGTGCGCTTCTAAATTTTTAGTAAACTATGAAGCCCCCTTTGATGCGACTGTTGTTTCTCTCCTTGAAAAAGAAGATGCCATTTTGATAGGCAAAACAAACCTGGATGAATTTGCAATGGGCTCCTCCACTGAAAATTCAGCCTTGCAAGAGACAAGAAATCCATGGAATTTAAAATGCGTTCCAGGAGGATCATCTGGGGGCTCTGGTGCTGCCGCTTCTGCAAGATTTTGTTCTATTGCCCTCGGGAGCGATACAGGAGGATCTGTTCGGCTGCCGGCCGCTTTTTGTGGAGTTGCAGGCTTTAAGCCAACTTATGGAAGAGTGTCCCGTTATGGACTTGTCGCTTACGGTTCATCACTTGATCAAATTGGCCCTATTGCAGCAAACGCAGAAGATATAGCTCTTGTCATGGAAGTGCTTGGAGCTCACTGTGAAAAAGACTCTACCAGCCTCAATATGCCAAATGAAGACTATTTAAAAGAAATTAAAAAAAATAATATTAAAGGTTTAAAAATTGGCGTTCCAAAAGAGTTTTTACTCTCTCTTGCAGAAGAGCCAAAAAAAGTTTTTTATAACGCTTTGGAAACTTTAAAAAATTTAGGTGCAGAGCTTGTTGACATCGATTTAAAAATGCTTAAATATTCGATCGCCACCTATTATATTTTAGCAACAGCTGAAGCTTCTACCAATTTGGCGCGTTTTGATGGTATCCGTTATGGAGTGAGATCTGCCCGCGCTAAAACTTTAAAGGAAGTTTATGACTTTTCTAAAGAAGATGGCTACGGAAAAGAAGTAAAGAGACGTATTTTGCTTGGCACTTTTGTGCTCTCTTCCGGTTATCAAAATGCCTACTATAAAAAAGCGCAAAAAGTACGCCGTCTAATTATTGAAAATTATGAAAAAGCTTTTAAGCAGTGCGACTTGATTGCAACGCCAGTCAGTCCGTTTGCAGCATTTGAAATTGGTGCTATTAAAGACCCCCTACAAATGTATTTGGAAGATATTTACACCATTCCAATCAATCTGGCAGGACTCCCCTCTATTAGCATCCCGGACGGCTTTACCCAAAAGGGTATGCCAATGGGCTTACAGCTGACAGGCCCTCAAAAAGGCGATGCCAAAGTGCTTTTGACAGCTTCTCTTTTTGAAAAAGCGCATCCAGAATTTACAGCAATTCCAACACTTTAGAAGGAGTTAAAGCAATTATGAGCATTTATGATAATTGGGAAGCAGTGATTGGCTTAGAGATCCATGCAGAATTAAATACAGAATCCAAACTCTTTAGCAGTGCAAGAAACCGCTTTGGTGATGAACCAAATACAAATATTAACGAAGTATGCACAGGGCAGCCAGGCGCTTTACCTGTCATAAATAAAGAAGCGATCAAAAAAGCTGTGCAGTTTGGGCTTGCAATCAATGCCACGATTGCAAAATTCAGCAAATTTGACAGAAAATCGTATTTTTATCCAGACAGCCCAAGAAATTTCCAGATCACACAATATGACCAACCGATTATCCTTGGCGGAACTGTGATTGCAGAAGTGAATGGAGAAGAAAAGTCATTTGCTATCAATCGCGTCCATTTGGAAGATGATGCAGGGATGCTCAAACATTTTACAAACTTTGCAGGAGTTGATTACAATCGCGCAGGTGTAGCGCTCATTGAAATTGTTTCTGAGGCGTGCATCCATACCCCAGAAGAGGCAATGGCTTATGGGGCTGCTGTCAAAGCGATTTTGCAATATACAAATGTCTCTGATTGCAATATGGAAGAGGGGTCGTTGCGGATAGATGCCAATATTTCTGTAAGACCAAAAGGAGAAACGGGGCTTCGCAATAAAATTGAAATTAAAAACATGAACTCTTTTAGCAATATGGGAATTGCACTCCACGCCGAAATCAAGCGGCAGATCCAAGAGTATTTGAACCATCCAGAAAAACCCATCCACGAAGTGATTGCACAAACTACTTGCCGTTTTGATCCAGAAATTGGAGCCACTGTGTTAATGCGCAAAAAAGAGCAAGCAGACGACTACCGCTACTTTCCAGAACCAGACTTGGTGCCTATCATCTTGACAGATGCCTATATTGAAGAGATTAAAAAAGATCTTCCTGAATTGCCCCTTCAAAGGGAGCGGCGCTATGTTAAAGAGCTGCAACTGTCTACTCACAATGCCTTTATTTTAACGAGCGAAAAAAAATTGGCGGATTATTTTGAAGAGGCATTAAAAACATGCAAAGATGCAAAAATGCTTTGCAACTGGATCATTATGGAATTTGCAGGCCGCTTTAAAGATAGTGGAAACTCGCTTTTGACCTCTGGTATTTCTTCTTCTCATGTAGGCAAATTGGTGCACTTGATTGAAACAGGCGTGATTAATGGCAAAATTGCAAAATCAGTAGCTGATGAGATGATGCTGCATCCAGCCAAAGACCCAGAAGAGATTGTAAAAGAAAACCCCGATTTTAGCCCTGTCAACGACATCTCTGAAATTAGCACTTTGGTAGACAAGGTAGTTGCAGAAAACCCGCAGTCCATTATCGATTTTAAAGCCGGCAGAGACAAAGCTTTTGGCTTTTTAGTTGGCCAGGTGATGAAGCTTTCCAAGGGCAAAGCTTCTCCCCAAATTGTCAATGATTTGCTGAACAAAAAAATTGCTGAATAATACCATTTACAAAAAATAATTGCATGAAGTCGCATCATCTCTTTAGCATCTTTTAAGAATTATATACTTAGTCTTAAAGATAGTTGAGGATGCCCCTCTCTGATTAGTGACTATCAATTTTTCTGCGCCATTCTTTAAGTGCTAAGAACAGGAGTTTCTTGGGAAGATGTTCCCGAAAACGATGGTTCTTGGCATACGATTTATATGCGTTTTAAACGCTGGAGTGAAAATAGATGGTTTTAGCAATTATTAAAAGTTCTTCAAGCAAAAAAGTTAATAAAAGCAGACTTTAGTTGGGTTGACAGCAATACAATTGCTGTTCATCGATACGGTTTAGGGACTTTAAAAAAAAGGCAATCAACTGATAGGTCGAGAAGAGAAACTAGAAAACGCTTAAGATACTATTCAAAATCTTCTACTAGATACTTTTGGACGCGACCAGCAACAGCCTCTGGCACATCGACTTCTAGCAAGACATCATTCTCCTCATAGATCTGATGCAAAATATTACCAACACGCATAATTTCTGTCACAACGGCGTAATCACTTTGCGGGATTTTGAGTTTTAGGAACTTGCGAAATGCTTTTAGTTCGTTAATGATCATTTCTTGCAAATCGTCAAAGCCTTGTCTTTTTAAAGCTGAAATTTCAACGGTCTTTGGATATTTTAGGCGAAGGCGCCTGATCATGCCGCTATTTTCACATTTGTCTATCTTATTTAAAACAGTAATGATTGGTTTTTTTTCTGAATTCAACTCTTTTAAAACTTCAAAAGTAGTGGCTGCTTGTTCCTCTGCCATGGGATGGCTGACATCGATCAAATGGAGTAAAACATCTGCTTGAATAGCCTCTTCCAAAGTGCTTTTAAAGGCCGCCACTAAAAGATGGGGTAATTTTCTAATAAAGCCTACGGTATCAATCAAAAGAATTTCTTGATGAGAACTTAGTGTAAACTTCCTTGTTGTGGTATCTAATGTTGCAAAAAGTTTGTCCTCTACAAAAACATCTGCCTCTGTCAAAGCGTTCAATAGTGTCGACTTACCGGCATTCGTGTAGCCAATGATGGCAAAAACAGGAATCTCAGACCGCTCTCTTGCGTTGCGCTGCATATTGCGAATGGCTTTTACATCTTCAATTTCCCGCTTTAAAAGATCAATCTTTTGCTTTAAAAGACGCCTGTCAATTTCAATTTGCTTTTCGCCCTCTCCTTTTAGGTAGCCTCCTCCTCCGCTTCCGCCTCCACCGCTGCCAGCTTGCCTTGAAAGGTGCGTCCAAAGACGCTTTAGCCTGGGCGCCTCATACTTCACTTTTGCAAGCTCAATTTGCGCTTTTGCCTCTTTTGTCTTAGCCCTTGCAGCAAAAACTTCTAAAATGACAGCTGTCCTGTCAATAACAGGGATTGAAAAAGCTTTTTCCAAATTGCGCTGCTGAGCTGGAGTGATCTCATCATCAAAAATCACCATTTCAGCGCCAATTTCTTTAGAAAGAGCGATCAGCTCTTGCAATTTACCCTCTGTAATAAAAGTTGCAGCATCATACTTGCGGATGCCGCAGGGCACTTTTTTAATGGGATCTGCGCCATATGTTTTTACAAGCAGCTCAAGCTCTTTTAGATGCTCTTCACAAATTTCTTTTTGCTCCACCCCTTTATAAACAGAAACAAGCAGGACGCGTTTTTTATATTCAGTCAAAACCATAATTATATCTGGAAATTTAAAGTTAAACCATCGTATGCCATTTGAATATTCGCTGGCAAGGAGGCATTTACTTTTTCATACAAAAGCTCATGTGCCATATGGGTCAAATAAGTTTGCTTAGCTGTCGTTTTTTTTGAAAAGGCGATTGCCTCATCCACATTAAAATGCATAAACGAGGGTGTGCTTCTAAGAGCACTGATAATCAATATTTCAATCCCTTCCAAATCTTGAAAAATAGTTTCTGGAAACTCTTTGATATCGGAAATATAAGCTAAATTGCCAACCACAAGACCATTGACTGGCATTCCTGTTTGCGTGTAGGTTAAAATTTTAATTTTTATCCCGCAAATCTCTGCAACTCCCCTCTCAAATGGAAATTCTTGCAGATCCAGCTTTGGAGTGATCATCGGCTGGTTTTCTGCTTTGAACATATAATCAAATCTTCTTTTAACATCTACTGCCGTATAGTTGGATAAAAAGCAGGGTAGAGGCTCTTGCCTGGTAAAAAACAGGGCGCGCAAATCATCTAGGCCGCCAATATGGTCATAATGGGGGTGCGTTAAAACTAAAGCATCAAAATTTTTAAGCTTTGCCGACAAGGCTTGAGCTTTAAAATCAGGGCCACAATCAATTAAAATGCTTTTACCATCTGCCAAAATAAGACCAGAAGAGCGGGAGCGCTTATCAAAAGGATTTTTGCATAAGCAGGTGGCACATTCACAACCAACAACTGGAACGCCAAGTGAGGCGCCCGTTCCAAGAAAAAGAAATTTTGCATCCATCATGTACTTCAAGGAAATAAACTTAAAATTTTTGAATATAATTCAGGGGCGTAAAAATAGGCATAAGGGTCGCTTTGACTAGAATCTGATTGACGAAGCTCTATTCTGAAATAGCCTCCACTGCTTGCAAACTCCACTTGCTGGAATACTTTTTCTGTTTCTTGCCAAGAAGCGCTGCTTTCTGTTTTGACCCATATTTTAAGGCGGCCTACTTGGCCTCTATTAAATAAATTTCTTATATCGTCTGAAACATTCATCACGCTTTTTTTGCCTTGCACCATTTGATAAAAAAGCGTGTATTGGTCGATGGAAACGGCACTTTTTGACTGGTTGTGCAAAAATTCCATCTTATCAAATGCAAAACGGGACTGTCCTCCCGTTTTGGGATTTTTGTCATTAAATTTTAAAGAGGAGACCATGTCGGGAGAGATTAAAATATTTTCTACATTGTATTGGTCTGTCGGGCTATATTTATAGAGCAATAAAGCAGAAAACAAAAACGCCGTGACCACTGCACTGCTCACAATCAAAATTAAATTGCGTATCTGCTGTTTTTTAGAATTGTTCATTTCTTCATGATAGTACAAAAAAATAAATTTTACGAGGAAAAATTTATTTTTTTTGTTACAATAAACGTATGAAAATTGCAATTATAGGCGCCGGATTTGCCGGCCTTGCAACAGCTTGGCATCTGTTGCAGCATCAAGATAAAATCCCTCTGGAAGTCACTATTTTTGACTCATCTGGTTTTGGAGGCGGGGCTTCTGGCATAGCAGCTGGACTTTTGC